>JAQWLH010000293.1 GCA_029247405.1 Mariniblastus sp. | reverse complement strand
TCTTTCTTGAGGGTGATCAAAGTGAGTTCTTGAGAGAGAGAGAGAGTACGCGAGTGTGGTAGTCGGACCATTTTAGCGCGCTGGCATGCGGTGTTTGCGGCCCACGTGGTGTTCCCCTTGCGCTATTCCACACCGCGCGGGGATCCCGGATGAGGTGGATGTAAGAAGTGTCTTCAAACCTATTTCGAAACTGCTCGGCGATTTCGAGATTATCAGGTGATTTGCACAAGATTCTTGCTTTAGCATGCCCCGAGAGTTTGGCGCCAAGGTGGCCCAAAGCAAGTGAAATCCCTAATACATCTGCTGGGAGATTGCGTTCTTTGAGCTCCTGCTCGACGTCTTTGTTGGCAATTGACGTTCCGTTGGGAACTAAAGGACGTGGACTGAGGTTGGCATTTTGTACCATTGCATCGAGAAGTTGGTCGCCCAACTTGGACTCGAGCTTCATGAAGGCCTGCCTCGGAATGGGAGGGTAAGGGCCGAAGAGGTGCGGGTTGTTCGCTGATAAAAGGGATTGAGTTTTATTTGAGCCATGTCGTTGGGGGGCGAGCATGAAAACGGTTGAGGTGCGATGCTGTTTCATGGATTGATGTTGATTGGATTGGGAGAGAGACCAATGAAGTGAGACGCGTGACGAGCATCGGCTGTAGATAAAATTTAGGTGAGAAGAGGGGCGTTCTGATTCCTTTTGCTCAAGAAGCTATTTTTGTCGAGAGAGGAACGTCGTGGGACAAAAAGGCTCGTTTGCAATTCTCGAATTTTTAAAGTCTGACCGGATCGAGATTCATTGTCAAACCTCGAGATCTATTGTCAAACCTTTACTGGCCAGTTTCGAAACTAACTCTTCCCCAACACATTGTGGTGCGTGATGCAAACTGATTTCTGTCCCTAGTGGTGCGCGCGCGTCTAGTTGAGTCGTCCGAAACGGAAATAGCAACGTAGGATGAAGCCCAGCCCAACCCCGCTTTTAAGAGTTCGAGTCAACAGACGAACTTGATGGGGCGCTTTATTGAAAAGGGAGTAAGATTGTCAGCCGTCGAGAACAATTGAGGACGGCAGGTGCGGTTCGCCGCTCGAAGACAAAACGAACCAAGAACCGGCCCCGACCAAGGCAACGAGCGCCTCTTGAGTCGGAAAACTTATCGCAAAGCTCCATGCCAGCGGTATCCGGCCTTTACCTCCAAGGACGTTTTACGCGTGTTTGACGTGGGGGTGAATGTTTTCCAAAATGTCGGTCGAGCTTGCGGATTTCCTGAGAGTCTCGGGCATCTGATTTTGTTTGAGAGTTTTTTCTCTTGCTGGGGGAGCAAATGGACTGTAAACGAGTTGCCATTATTGGGAGTGGGACAGCCGGCGCTGCCTCTGCTCTGTATCTATCTCGTGACGGACACAAGGTAACCCTTTTTGAGCGGGTCCAAGATCCGACTGCGGTAGGGGCTGGAGTGATGCTTCAGCCTAGCGGGATGCAGGTTTTAAGTGAGCTTGGCCTTGATGATGAGATTCTTCAGGCGGGAGTTCGTGTCGAACGCTTGCACGCGACGACTCCCAAGGGTCGCACCGTTTTGGATCTTTGCTATCAGCATTTGGATAAAAAATACTATGGTTTAGGGCTTCACCGAGGGAGTTTGTTTTCATCACTCTACGGTGCGGTCCAAGATGAGGGAATCAATACAGAGGTCGGTGTTGACATCGAGCATGTGGAGAAAAATGAGTCCAAGGTCTGCACGCTGGTGGCTTCTGACGGGCGGCGTTTTGGCGGGTATGACTTTGTTGTTGTTGCCTCAGGGGCTCGGACGGAGTTGAGAAAAGCACTCAGGATACCGCATGTCGCAAAAGAATATCCGTGGGGAGCACTGTGGTTCGTTGCTGAAAGCAGGCAATTTGGCCACGTCGATTGCCTGAGGCAGTACTTGAATGGAACTCAGAAGATGCTGGGATTCCTTCCGACGGGCAAGGGGCCCTTTGGCGGTCCCGCACTGACAAGTTTATTTTGGAGTATTCGAGCTGACCGATTGGATGCTTTTCGTCGCCAAGGCCTCGATGCATGGAAGACGGAAGTGCTTGAACTAGCACCAAAGTCCACGCCGATCTTGGATCAGATCCAAACGACTGATCAACTTTTGTTTGCTCCCTATTTTGATGTCGTGCTCAAACGTCCTTTTCAAGGCCGCGTGGTTTTTTTGGGAGATGCGGCCCACGCGACGAGTCCTCAATTAGGGCAGGGGTGCAACTTGGCTCTGGTGGATGCCGCGACGCTCGGCAGAGTCGTCGCCGATTCGAGAACCATCGAAGAGGCATTTGAGTTGTATGAAAAGCGGCGCCGCGCTCAACTCCGTTATTACCAATGGGCGACGCGATTTCTCACTCCCTTCTTTCAATCAGACTCTCATCTGTTGGGATGGGGGAGGGATGCATTGATGGGCGTATCCTGCCGAGTTCCCGTACTCTCAAAGTTGATGACCTCCACAATGTGTGGGCTCAGAGAAGGGTTGCTGCGTTCCTACAAAATTTAGACCAGCTCTGGATCGCCTGCGTTGTAAGCAATTGTAGATGTAATGAAGGGAGCGGTGAAATTCTTAGGCAACTTCTCGAAGCAGTTAAGCTTATCTTTATGCCCTCGTTTCCATCGCTGGTTAGAACTGAATGAACCCAATCCTAAGCCACTGGATGCCGACTCTCCATCGATCGTTCATCTCGTGTCAATTTATTGACGACGTCGTTCGTGAACGGATTTCCTAAGGGAGAAAAATCGCCATTGAAGGGAGGCGTTTGGCTCTGAAATGTAATTCAACCGGTGACACGGTACGTCGGCAGGGAACACAGATAAGCGATACAAATTGAGATACATCCGCGACCAAAGGGCAAACGTCAAATCCTCTTGTCAGGCCCAAGCTTTCATTTTAAGCGGCCAGGCAAAAAGTGCATGATACTTATCGCTCGCACTCTCGATGCAAAATTTTGAATAATTGACACCGCTGTTGCTTCGCTCTGAATTAGGCGACGCGTCGTCGACGACGGCAGCAGACAACCGTTCCTAGAAGGCTCAGTGTCAGCAAGCTGCCCGGTTCTGGTACAGCGCTGATGAGATTGAATCCAATGACATCAAAAGCTTGGATGTCTGATGCCGTGATGTCACCGATTTCGGTTGGAGCCAGTGTGGGGTCCATTAAACCGATGTTCAAATTGTCTTTCCAATGACTCGCTTGCTGACCATCACCAAAATTTCGGCCAAGTGAGAAATTTGCCAGTTCGGTAGCTCCACCATCAATCGAAAAATACTTTGAGCGACTGTCTGCAGCCCAATCCATCTGAGTTCCCAATCCCGAGTTGTCGGAAAACCGGAACAAGTCAAGGGTGTTGACCCAAGTAAAACTATCTTCGGAAAAACCGGATCCATTTCCATCGAGAATATCTACACCACTAGTGAAACCTAAAAGATGACCAATTTCGTGGGCGGCAACCCCAACAAAATCAAATGTCCCAGAAGAAACACCGTCGCTGCGATCAAAGTCCCATGAAAAGTTACTGCTAAATGTGATTGCTCCGTCTTTATTTCCGTTATTAGCCCCGATTAATCCGAGGGCTTTCGCATTTGAGCGAGATAAGCGAATGGTCGAATTATTATTGCCGCCGTCGTTATCCAAATATGGGGTGGCGCTGTTAGCACCGTTGGGATTGTCGGTTGTTCGGTTAATCAACATAGAGAATGATGAACCGGTCTGAAGATTTCCCACGGCAGTAAAATCGTCAGCTGACGCCGCGTCTGCGACTAATGCATTACGCACATTAGTGTAGCTTTCTACAACGCGTTGGTTTGATGTTGACCCCAAAACTCCTGAGCCAAGAGATGCATAATTGTAATCGACATTAATCGTGATGTTGTCGTCGAAAATGTTGGACCACAGGTTGCCTGCGTCAATAAAACCCTGAGTAACGTCTGCAGGAGCCCCACCAGAAGTCAGGTCATTAAAATTGAAAGTGAGTTGTCCGTATAGGCTGTTGGCTGAAAATACACTGCAAACAATCGTTAGAGCGATTGAAACAGGCTTGCATAAATTGGACTGGAATTGCATCTGTCGTTCCCATCAATTAATAATTCCGTAATCTATAAAACGGCACGCACAGTATTGATGGGGAAGGCTGCTGGTGCAAGCTTTTTTTAATTGGCGATGCGGAAAAAGATGATTTTTAATCAGATTTGGATTTGATCCGTTTTGCTCGGTTTTTACAGTGTGATTTTGGCTTGGACCCCAATGGATTCGTACTTCAGCAATATCGACAAGCGACCTTGCTCATAATGTGGCTTGTTTGTGCGCGAGTTTTTCCTGCTCTGCTCGATTTTGTTTCCCCTTAGGGGCGCTCCAGTCCAGCTCCAAACACCTCGTTAATCCTGATCAGAACTACCTGAAAAGACAGTTGAACTAATCCCAAAAATACCAGCCGAATTTTGTTTTGAGTTCTTTACAGAGTTTAGAGTTTATTTTGGTTCGTGTAGCCTGATCGAGCGAATCAAACGCGCTGTTGACCTTATCTTGTTGAGACGATTCAGGTTGGCGTCTTCAGGCTCGATTTGTCCAAGCTTACGGATTACTGGACGAATTTGAGGCCACTCTCATCTTTTTAGAAACTCACCGAGTATCCCTGGTCTTGCCTGTTTGGAGTATGTAATAAGGTTGGCTTTGATCCGGTATAAGCGAATGAAACCAGTTTTTCGTTCAGGACCAATGGAGTTTACGAGCTGGCTGGCGTGGTCAACAAAATGATTATTGCGAGACTCGGTCGCCGCATCAATTCTTTGACGTTTTCAGCGCTAAACGATTGACGGGGCTTTGCGTCGAGTCAAGCCAATTCCAATTCCAATGAGAACCATGGCAAGTGCAGCAGATGGTTCGGGAACTGGATTGATCCTCCACGCGAAGGCAAAATCGTGATCCGTATCTCCGGTGATTCGAAGGGTGTACGTGCCGGCTGATAAATCACTGAGATAAATATGCTCAATGTTATCGCCAGTACTAAGGCTGGAATCTAAAAGAGTTCCCAAGAACGACCCTGATGAATCGTAAAATTCCATGTCAAAATTGGCCAGTGTTGTTGAAGCATCGAACTCCGTAGCTAACGGGTTACTATCAATGACGTCAATGTTCCATGTCATCAGAAATGAGGCTTCGATTTGAGCCGCACTCGCGCCGACATCAAAATTGTAGTAGAGAGAATTCGAATCATCAAAACTTGCTTCGTAGTCCCAGCCTTTTAGGCCCACCGCTGAAACGGGTTCTGAGGTAGAGCCTTCGAACTGACCAGCATCTTGGATGTAATAGCTGTTGCGAATGTTGAGTTCGCCTGCACCAAAGACCTCGTCTAAGGGACGAGTTGTTGTTCTATCCCAACTGCCAAATTCTTGTTTCGTTGCCCCGGCCAGGAGAATCGCCTTGATCGACTCGTTTCGAACAGAATCCGTGCCCGCGCCTTTTTGGTGGAGCAATGCTGCGGCGCTGGCAGCTCGCGGGGTCGTGTAGCTGGTAAAGGCGGAGCCGGGAGTGACGATTTCTGGTTTGACTCGACCAGCACCATAAAAACTCGTCAATCCTGTCGCGTGACCCCCGTCGGTTCGACCAACCGAAATCGTGTTGTACGCTGGAACAAGTAATTGAGGTGTTGAGCCGCTGTTGTTGGTCCCCACAAAAATTGAGACATCGTTTTGGTTAACGACAAAATCGACGCGCTGTAAAATGTCTGTTGCGTCGTCAACGGATAAACCATTGCCGATGTAGCTATGGTTTTGAACCTTGAAATTTTGTGATTCAGGATCGGCTCCTGTGTTAAAACCGATCACATTACCGATCCAATCATCTGCATCGTAGTTGGTGATGTTATTGATTCCGGGAGTGATCGATGTCTGGTTGCCGTAGAATGCCTGACCAACAGATCTGGCGTGACCGCTGTATGAGGTGTTGGCGCCGGTGCCATCAATGAATGTCTTATCGGGCGAAGCAAATTCAAAAAAGGAAGGATCGGGCATGTAATTCGTGCCGGTGGAGGCCTCAATTTGGGCAACATTAACTCCGGTTCCGTCCTCCAGTGATGCCCCAATCTCAGCTTTGAGTTGGGTCCAACCGATGTCGTCTTTCCAGTCTGCAACAGTGGTTCCCGGTAGCGCAACCGCAGTAACAAAAAGAAGCATCAAAAAGTGTTGTCTTGCAGCCATCGAGATTTTAACTTTTGAGATAAGGGGTTGGCGGAACTAGCTGGCAGGGCTCATTGTATCGTCAGGTTCTTCTGTTTTAAGTTTTCGCGTCAAAAAACGGCCCTCCTTGGTGCTGGCATCATTCGAGTTGTCGGTAAATCGAAGGTGGCTTCCCTTGGCCGGCACCAATTTTAGTTTATTCGATTCGATTTAAAATTTAGCCCAGCGGCTGAAAACTTCGAGAAAAGCGTATTGCCGCTACTCGCGGGCGGGTGAATGAAACGATTTAAACCAATTGTAGGGGGAAGGCGTTGCTTAAGGGGCAAGCAGACGGTATTTAAACGGAACACCAGGTGCAGGTTCATTTAAAAAAGAGATCGTGCGTTTTTTTCGCTTTAATTTAGTTTAAAACCAAGTCTACCGCGGGGGCAACGTTGTTCGTTAGCAAGATCGGGCGAGAGCTCATTGGACGCTGCAGCTTTTGAATTTGCTTAGCTGGATTTGTTTCTTCGGGCTCAGTCGACTGCTTGCGGCTCTTTGGATCATCATCTATCAAGTCTTTTGCGTTCGTTGCGGAACAACGCGAAGATCCGTGATCATCTTTTTGCAAAAAAAAGCATGTACGAGTGGAAAGACATTTTAGGCGGGCTTGGAATCTTGACGGTTGCCGTCTGGTGTTTTTGCTGGTCAAGGGCTTGGTGGCATTCACTGCAGTACATTGATATTCCTACAAAGAATCATCTTGAGGGCAAACAATGCAGTGAGTTGCCGCCGTTGTCTGTTTTAATTCCTGCTTGCAACGAGGCAGCCAGTATAGAGGCAACCGCGATCAACCTTTTGAAACAAACGTATTCAGACTTGCAATTGATTTTTATCAACGACCGGTCAACGGATGGCACTGGCGAAATCATTGATCGGCTCGCCGATGAAAACAGTCTTATTACGGCAATCCATATTGAAAGTTTACCAGACGGATGGCTCGGCAAGGTTCACGCTCTGCATGTTGCGGCCCAACAGGCGACTGGTGAGTGGTTGCTGTTTACCGATGCAGACGTTGGATTCGAATCTAATGCACTGGTTGAAATAGTCGAATTTGCTCAATCCAATCAGGTTGACCACTTGGCTGGGTTGCCTCGGATTAAGCCCGCGGGGACTTGGCTCGAGACCGCGATCGCTGCGTTCTACACCGGATCAATGTTCTTGATTTCGGCTAAACGAGTTGCCAATCCGAATGATCCACTGGCGGTGGGGGTGGGGGCAATGAACCTAGTTCGCAGGACCGCATTTGAGCAAACCGATGGCTTTGAGTGGTTAAAAATGGAAACCATTGATGATGTGGGGGTTGGCTTGATGGTCAAGCGGAGCGGTGGTCGTGGGATGGTTGCTCGAGCTGGAGATCAGATTTCTCTTGAGTGGTATCAGAGTCTTGGCGAGATGGCCCGTGGGCTAGAGAAGAATAGTCCGGGCTTGACCAAGTACAACTGGTTTCGAGCGGTTGGGCTGCTGTCAATTTTACCGCTTGTTTTTGGCGGGTTTCTCTGTCTCTTTTTTCTTTCGCCCGTGGTAAGTGCATTCGCTTGGACTATTTGCCTGTTGTTTCCCTTAATGATCATGTCGACGTTGTCCCGCCAAACTGCTTTGGCACGATCAAGTTTCTTGTTGCTTCCTGTCGGTCTCGCCGTGCTTTGGGTCATCATTGCCCGAGCATTATTTTTGCTGTGGCGCCGTGGAGGCGTGCAATGGCGGGGAACACAATACAACATTCGCCAATTGCGAGAGGGCCAGAGGCTCGACCTGTAGCTTCATAGTAATTGGTTTTGCGGGTTTCGGCGGTTCCATTCCAGGCAGTGATCACTACTGTTAAATCTGACTGCTTCCCCTAATTTTAAATGGGATGCTCTGCCAACAAGCTTCTGCTGGCATCGAGGGATCATCCCCAAGTTCCTATAACAAGGTCGACTGGGGTGAAGAAAGATTGAGCTTCGAAGGTCTGCCGACGGCAGCCAAGTGGTTAGCGTCAGCCACCACCGGACGAGCAACGTCGTCGATAGGAGTTGGCTGCGGCACGTTGTTGAGCTCTCCGATACGCATTCGCTCGGTTAATCTGTGCCTGACGCCACTGTTGGTATTCTGATTTTACTTTGCTGACATTCTCTTGTGCGGCATACGAATCCGATTCACGGGAGAACACTCGCCATTGGCATCGGTTGTTGGTTTGCTCGAGGAATTCAATTACTTTGCGGGCAACCTCTTCTTCCCCCTGAAAGGCGTCAAAGTTCACCTGATTTCCCGCTGCACCGCCAACCACAAACCAGTCATCGTTTGAGCCTTTCTCCCCATTACCAAGTCGAAGGTTGCGAAGTTTGCCCAAGACCGCCTCATATTTTTGCTGTTGTTTGTTGTCCTCGAATAAGGGCGACGAGGAATCAGCCGATTCGGTGGATTGGCTGTTTGGGGAGGCCGAAAGTGGGGGGAGGAAATTTGTAGGTTGGGAAAATTGCGAAGTCGGAGAGTTGGGAAGGTTGAGGCTTGGTACGTTCAGCGAGTTGGTTTGCTCTTGGGGAACGTTCTCTTTTTGGGGAATCCAAATAGGGGCACTCGAATTCGTCTCGTCTCCATCGACGCCGGCAAGCAGGTGTCCGCAAGCGAGTGATGCGAGCATCGAACCCCAAAGCATCAATTTTGAATTGTTGAGCATTCAATCATCTCCCAAGAAACGTTTGACTCCATCCTAAAGAATCATCGTTGCCAAGACAAGAAAAAATGAGTTTGAAGTCCGTTAGTCCCTGTTTTGCTGGCAAAAAGTCCTGTGAATCAAAACGATAGGTTAGGCAAGGTCCTAGGGGAGGTGCGGAGAAGCCAATTTAGGCATTGATTGCTTGATGCAACCTAGCCGCTTTTCGCAGGGCTAAAATGCGAAAAGTGGGCTCCTTCGAATCGCTTGAATGGTTAGGTTTTAGAGTCGGAGTTTTCGTTGAGGTTGTTGGAATCCTCGTTTGAGATCTTTAGGATACGGTTGGTTAAGTTATGAAGAGGTACTGAAATAAGCGGTCTCGATCTTCATCAATAAGAAAGCGAATAATGCGAGCGATTTGTTTGGAGCAAAGCACGATCTGTTTTAATGCGGATTATTCGTCTCCCCTCGTCGGCACGGGTGAAGTGTTGATCGATGTAATCAAAGCGGGAATTTGCGAGACTGATTTGCAACTAGTCAAAGGCTATATGGGATTTTCTGGAGTCCTCGGGCATGAGTTCGTGGGGCGAGCCACCTCTGGTGAATTTCAGGGGCAACGGGTTGTGGGAGAAATTAATTGTAATTGCAAAAATTGTAGCCGCTGCGATTCGGGCTTAGGCAACCATTGTGCAGACCGAACGGTCGTAGGAATCTTGCACCATGACGGGGCGTTTGCAGATCAGGTCGCCATTCCGCAAAGTAGTCTGCATTTGATCCCGGATTCCATAACCAATGACCAGGCCGTGTTGATCGAACCGTTGGCGGCCGCGTTGGAAATCGGTATCCAAGTGGATTTTGCGGCGGTGCGCAAAGCCATTGTTTTGGGGGACGGTAGGTTAGCCTACTTATGTGCGCAAACCATTTCGCAAACGGTTCAAGATCTGAGGGTTGTTGGGAAGCACGAACTCAAATTGGAACGATTTCAACGATTGGGAATCGAGACGGTTAAACTGGACGCGTTGAAGTGCGAAAGAGCATTTGACCTCGTTGTTGATTGCACCGGCTCCGTTTCAGGATTGCCGCTGGCTTTAAAATTGGTCGAGCCCCGAGGCACGATCGTAATGAAAACCACGGTTGCTGCAGAACATCATCTCTCGTTGGCGCCAATTGTGATTGATGAAATAAGATTGGTAGGGTCCCGGTGCGGCCCCTTTGACCGTGCGATTACGATGCTGGAGCAAGGGCGATTCGATTTGTCTGGCTTGATTACCCATCGCTTTCCGCTGGAGGCCGCCAAGGAAGCTTTTAAGACAGCAGTGGAGCCTGATGCGTTTAAAGTCGTTTTTGAAGTAAGCCAACGCCAGTAATAAAAGCACGGAAAGGAAGGCGGAAACGGTTGGTTTCGAGCCGTTCCCGTCTTACAGCACGGTTGCACTAAAACCTGATGCGACGAAGCAGCGGTCAATTTGAGCGGCCAATGTTTTCAGCATAAAACGGCGTTGATTTCTCCTGGTTCTCCCCAGTCCAGGAACTCCTATTGTTAAAAAAATATGCGTCCGCAAGATTGGCAAATGATTGCCCCACTTCATGGACAGCGATGTCCAACGCTGCAACATTGCCAGCAGACCAAACTGCCCATTGCCCGCCGCAGCCTCCGTATTTTGTTGAGTTGATCAATGCACACCGGGAATGCTGGCGTGCTCATTGCACTGAGTAAAATGTGTTCATTTTGACGCTTGATACCTTTGTCTAGTCATCTCTCTCTCTTGTACAATAAGAGCGATCCAACCAAGCACTGAGGGTTCAATGATACGACTGACAACTGCTATTTTGCTTTGCGTTTGTTCTTGTCTCGTCGATCAACGATGCGAGGCTGATTCTGCTGATGAAAAGCCACATGGCAAAGACTTTTCGAGCAGCCGGCACTCGCATCCTGATGCGGAGCCAATTAACTTGCCGGAACGCTACCAACAGGCGGTCAAAAATGCGATGAATGCGACGGAAAAGGATGTCTCGCGAAATCTTACATCCATCTTAAGAAACAACCCTAATTTGATCTGGCGCGGGAGTGGTAATCGTCAACAGGTTCTAATGACAACCTGGACGAGTCACCAATCTTATTACGTAACAAGTCAACAGCCTCTTGGAGTTCCATTCCAAGAAAAGTACAACGTCTGGGTTACTGCAGCGCCTGAATTGAAAACGTTTTGTGAGAAATATCGAGAAGGTAAGGGAGGGGGTGTGCTGTCTCGCCGTTTGGAGCAACTGCTCGGATTACCCCCTCAAAGCGGCCATCGTTTCATAGTTGAGTTGTGGGTAAAGCCTGATGATCTTTTCCGTCCGTCCGCTGATCCAGAGATCGCTGATTACGAAGCTCAACTCAAATTCCCAGACGTGCGAGACTATGTATCGGTTAGTCAGAGTTACAAGCGTTGGTACAACCGCACCGCGGAGACTCGCTACAAACCGCAGAACGGGCCAGTTTATCCTTGGACCCGTCTGGGCTACACCTACGATTGGGGGAATCAAGAGACTCGCATTGGGTTGAGTGAATTTGTAATACGTGAGGGGGCTGAGTTGACCGTCCACTCCATTTCCAAGACCGATAATTACGGTAAGCCTGAGACCCCCTGACGTCAGTGGAAAGCTTCTCGTGGATTTTCGTTGAGGTACGGAAATTGATCCAAAGAGCCCACGAGGGGGCGGAGCTAACCGGTCGACATCCAGGTTGTCAGCTCTTCGAGGAATCTTTTCAGTTGCACGCGGGTTTTTTCAATTAAAGGTGAAACGTTATCGAAGCTTCCCGTTACGGCGAGCAATTCGATTTCCACGCTGTTTTCGACTAGGGGTTGGGCCCCGAAAATTGCAATGGCGCCCCTAAAGCTATGAGCAGCGTGCCCCAATTTGTGCTGGTCTCGTTCCCGATGGGCTGTGCAAACATCTTCGAACAATTTGGGGGCTTCCGTGATAATGACTTCAACGCAAGCTCTCGCCTCATTGGGGTCTCTGGGGATACACTCAAACGCGACATTCCAATCTACCAAACGGTCATCTGAATTTGAACTTGTCGGCGAACACATCTGGTTGACTAAATCTTGATCAACAACAACGGGTTTGCTGCGATCACCTTCAACATTCGGTGGACAACTTGTTTCGGCTTTGAGGGCGGTCAAGGCACTGGCGGGAATCGCTTCGACTGCGCGCAGCAATTCTTGTGAGTTAATCGGTTTGGAGATATAGGAGTCCATACCCGATTCAAGGCAATTCTCGCGGTCGCCTTTCATGACACTCGCGGTCATCGCGATGATTGGAATGTGAAGCGTGGTGCCGATTTCAGATTTGCGAATCGCTTTTGTCGCCTCAATGCCGTCGGTGCCGGGCATGTTCACGTCCATTAGCACAATATCAAATGGTTCGCTGGTGACCGCATCGACTGCCTTGCGACCATCGTCGACAACGACGACTTGGTGACCACGCTCTTCAAGGAATCCAACAGCCACGCGTTGGTTGATTAAATTGTCTTCCGCTAAAAGTATCCTACGAGATTGTTCCAAGTTGGGAAGTGTGTCTTTAAAGTTCTCCCAGCGATTGTCGTCAGCATTATTTGATTGATGAGCAACGTCAAACTCGGCGCTAAAACTAAAGGTGGAACCTTCTCCAGGTTTGCTCTTGATTCGAAGTTCTCCGTTCATGGCTTCAATCAGTCGTGATGAAATCGCCAGCCCAAGTCCAGTTCCCCCAAACCTTCTGGAAGTTGAGGCGTCTGCTTGTTGAAAGGCAGCCAAGACCGTCTGGTGCTTTTCTTCTGGAATTCCGATACCGGTATCACGAACAGAAAAAATTAAAGTAACACGATCGTTCAGGACTTTGGCCTGCTCAGCAATGTCCCCAGAGGCAGGTGATGGGGCTAGTGTAATGTCCACATTGACTTCGCCCGTATCAGTGAATTTTATCGCGTTACTGACGAGGTTTGTGATGACCTGGCCTAAGCGAACAGGATCGCCAATGAGTTTGTCGGGAACCTCAGATGAAATCTGGCAGTTCATTTGGAGTCCTTGTCGCGTCGCTTGCATCCAGAAGGGCGCGATGATGGTCTCCATGCATGACTGTAGTTCAAATGGAATTGACTCGAATTCGAGCTTTCCTGCCTCGACTTTTGAGAAGTCAAGGATCTCATTGAGCAGCCTTAGGAGAGATTGAGCCGAATGGCGTATTAAATCGAGGCGATCGCGCTGGAGAGGTTGCAAGGAGGTGCCTGCCAGAAGGTCACTCATCCCGATAATTCCGTTCATCGGTGTGCGGAGTTCATGGCTCATATTTGCAAGAAAACGGCTCTTAGCATGATTGGCTTCATCCGCAGCGATCTTTGCTCGGCGATTTTCTTCCGCCGCTAGTTTTCTTTCAAGCACGAATCCGACTTGCTGGCCAACAGCGCGTACAACTTTAAGAATTTCACTTTCTTGGTCGATGGACTGCTCGGAGACGAACTCAAGGATCGCAAATGTTTCGTCGCCTATTTTTACCGGAAAGCCAAATCCGCATTTTTGGCCAACTCCAAGGTCCCCTGCTAAATGTTGAAGACGTTCGTCAGTTAGGATGTTGGGAATCCAATTGGGCTCGCCGGTAGCCAAGATTCGACCGCACAACCCAGAACCAGATTGGACGCTGCTGCGACTAATAAGCTCTACAAAGCGGCGAGATTTTGGTTCCTTCGCAAAGTAGTGAATGTCCTGCGCAACCAGTTTTCTTTCTCTCCCATTTGTAAAATATGCATGTCCAAACAGGCACTGAAAGGCCATACAAACAGATTCGATGCATCGTCTGAGGGAGGATTGGAAATCATCCGACTTAGCCGCCAGGAGTACAGTTTCGTGGAGCAATTGAAACTTTTTGACTTGGGCTGCTAATTTTTGGCTGGCTTGCCTGCGCCTGTAGACTTCCCTTTCGAGTGATTCATTTGAATGAAGCAAATCGGAAGTTCTTTGATTCACTCGTTCTTCTAGGGTCCTGTTTAACTTGATCAATTCCTCGTTGACCGAATACAACTCACGACTCTTATTTTCCAGTAATGTTTCGGCTTGAGCCCGAGCCTTCATCTCACGCGTCATTTTTCGCAGTAGCAGTTCTGATTCATCCATGGTTCGGACGACTCCGCTCAAGAGTGAATTTCACGTGTTTACTATCGCCACCAGAAATATCCTCCCGTATGATCTCCACTGATTCTTTAAAATATGCAAAACACCCACGCAATAACCCCTCGGCCAAGTCAGCCAAGCCACGCTTGGATTGGTAAGTGAGTGTCAACTGATCCGGTCCAACGGATTCAAAGGTGAAATCGGGGAGATCGGCATCCGGGTAGAGCTTTCTGACCTCCACGTGAATATGGTTGTCAATCTTTGAGATCAGGGAGAATGAATCGTTTACCTCACCTAGCAGTCCGCGATGGCTATTCGCCAAATTGAAAAATAATTTTTCTCCAAATTGGTTGAGGACGGTCGGTATCCGAGTGTTGGTCAGTTCAGTCAGCTTTCCTAACATTTGAACTAACTCCGCCACGTCATAGGTACCCACCGTCGTATACGCCGCGTCGGTGGGCAGATTGCAAGATTCGATCATGGCGTCTGCAACGTTGAGGCCATAGGCGTCTTCGACGTGATCGATAAAAGCTCGGAAAATCATGCCTTTCATGGGCAACCTCTTAGTGGGCAGTTTAGGACAAATGAGACGGAATTTATAAGCAAGTTGCCATCGGACGACCTTGGGCATTGTTGCACACCACCGATAGGACGTCCCACAATCGAAAACTAATCAGTTGAGATTATCGTTTTTCAACGTGGCAAGAAAAGCGTCGACCCGACAGTGGTTTACAATCGGCAATTCAAGTGGGATTTGATTGAGGAAAAACAAAACAGCGAAAGTTCGTAAGAAGATCGTTAATCCTTCCAGTTGGAGGAACGGCGACAACCATTATCGTCGCTATTACTCTTTGGATTCGTCGCCTTCGGTGAAATTTTAATTGTTCAGCTCGCTCATTTATTTCACCCATTCGGGACAACCCGATGTTGATGACCGGAGGAGAGGCGGCTGGAATCAGCCGACGGGATAATGACGATCGTCAAGGAAGTTACTCTTGGGATGGAATCGTTAAACCATGGTTGTTAGGCTTTCGCTATTAAGGTTGCTTCTTGAAATGATTAAACTTGCCGAGTCAGTTGGTCGCCCAAGCGTTGCCGAGAGAAGCTGGTCAAAGCAATTGTGTGGCGGGCATCCCGTGAGACAGATAGGGTTCTCCAGGATGTTGTTTTTAAATCGACGGTCGAATTGTTTGCCTGATTTTACTGTTACGAGTGCATTAAATAGACATTCGATGGGATTTCTGCACGAGATGACAGATTGGGATGGCAAGTTTGAAGGAGCGGCTGGACGCTTGTTAATCAATGGGTGGTTTAAATGTATTGCGACCACCTGAAAAGAATTATCAGTCTCGCCAACACGTCTTAGAACCTAGAGAGCATCCTTTCTCAATCAGCTGACTGGTTAATCAGAAAGTGTTTATCCAATCTCTAGTGTTGTGATGCCGAAAATACGTTGATGGTCTAACACCGGTGCCGGACCGTAGTACATTCGGACGCAACCAAAAACCTCAAGCATTTTGTATTTCATGCACAAATCGGTGGCGGCCGAATTGTTGTCCGGTACGTCCAGAAAAATTGGCATCCCCTTGCTGGCAAGTTGGAACGACTGAAATAGAGCATCAGCAATCTCAATCGAATCGGCAAATAAAGGTCCAATCTTCCAACCGATTAGACAGGGACGCATTACGCCAAACCCAAGTAGCCGCCCGTCAGATACAAATCCGAATGATTCGACATTGGCTTGCGTTGTCCAATCCTGTAGGAATTGTTCGCGGCGAACGGGGAAGCACTGGCGGTCGTAATCCGCGAGCGCTGATTTGCTGACCGATCCAATTTCGACCACTTGTTCGGATTGAATGAGTTCCAGTGCGGGCTGTTTCAGTTGAAATCGTCGATGGCGAGTGAATGGCGTAAAGCCGCCTTTCTCGTAAAAAGGGACCATTTGATCCACCCCATCTAAGCCGATGGTTCCTTCGTTATTGAGACGCGACAATAAGCGATCTCTTCGAGTAAACCAAAGTTTCATTCCCCGACCCTTTCCACGGTGGGGCTGGCTTACAATAAACAGGCCCATGAAACCAAATTCATTGCCGTGTTTGATAATTGCGCCCCCGCCAATCAGCTCGTCCTGATTGGCAATAGCAAGGAATCCATCCGGGTCGAGATTCCAGAAGGACTCGGCGTCATTGATGCCCGGATTCCAACCTTCTTCCCCTGCCCACTCCACAAGTTTTTGAACTTCTTTAGAAGTCATGGGACGAATTATTTCACCATCACGCAGATCCGAATTCATGGCACACCTTTTGGCGTTAATGGGCGATATAAAAGCAAAAGTAGGTTGGCAGCAATATCATTCAGTGTCTTTTCGACCTACGTCTGAGCGTGCAAGAAGCTTTGAAGGACGGCCCACTCCGATCTCGTGAGTTTATTTAATCCATGACTCAGCCCAGTGGGAATATAGGATCGCTAACTTTCAACGTATCTAGGGTGAGGGTTGCTTGATCTGTTTAATGCGATCGGACGAAGCCAGTTGGGAAGCCAAGGTCACTTAGCGATCACCGATACCAAATTTTATGGCCTACCTTCGTAATGAAGAAGTAATCGTTCGATAGCTTTATTCAAAAAATTGAGTCGCTCAAGTTTTGGCTTGCATGAGGGTTAGGCTCGGGTATAAACGGTCCGAACGCACTACAGGGCGTCATCTAGAATTCCTTGAATCCTGGTTTTTTCTTCTGGCGTCATTGAGTGCTCGGGCGGCGCGGTGGCCTCTGCCATTAGCCGTTCGCGAATCGTTTCGCGAATCCAATCAAAATTCCGCCGACAGCGCTTGCACAATGGACACCGACAGAACAGGACATGCAAGCGAAGTTTAAACGCTTCCCATTTGGTAAGCTCTCGATCAAACGACAACGAGGAGATCTTTGATATTTCTTTACAAGACAACAATTATTTGCTCTCCTAGGTTTGCCATTTTTGATTAAGGCAGTTGGCTAATTGGAGTCGTGCCCGATGCAAAATTACCCATAGGTTGGATGGCGTCAATTCAAGTTGACTACAGATGTCCTGACTTGATTTTTCCTGCAGTTCCCGGAGTGAAAACACACTTTGTTGTTTGATTGGAAGTGACTCAATGCATTCACTCAGAAGCTTCCAAAACTCCTCGTTTTGTAGTTGCTTATCTGGAGAGATATTCGAATGATCCGCTATCAGTTTCCAATGCCCTGAACGATCAAATAGCGTCTCTGATAAGTCGGTTTGATCAGCTTCGGTTTGTTCTTCTCTTTGTCTACTTCGTTTCCGAAAGACGTCAACAATCTTGTTTTTCAAGATTGATATAAGCCAAGATTTTTCGGAACCCTTGCCGGTGTACTGCGCCTTAGCTTTGATGGCGGCTAAGAATGTCTCCTGGACAACCTCCTCCGACGCGTCACGGTTTCTTAAGCGAGACATGGCAATACTAAAGAGATAGTCGCCGTACTCGGCGGTCCAGTTCGATGGATCCAAGTTGCTATCAGCTTTGCTCAAATCATGCCTTTTCTGATACCTCGTTAAAGCCCAGAGTGTAACTCTTCAAACGGGTGTGGCAATCTGAGTTTTCAAAGTTCTTGTGCAAAACGATCGTGTTCTGTGGAGTTTTTAAAAAACTAAATATTTTTTGTAAGCAAGTGGAAGTTGATACGTCTACTCCTTGACGGTTTTAACTGGACACCCCGGTTTGCGTTCAATGGTTATCTGTTTTTCGGGTCTGATGAAAGGCGAAATGATGAAAGTCTCCTTGTTATTGCTATTTTTGGCGTTGCTGACTCCATTCATCTACTTTTTTGTTGGTGCAAGTATGAGACAACCGAACTATTTTGCTTTTTCAGAACTGGAGGAACCCAATTTCTCGGCAACTGGTGACGAGTCTCAGCTTGGCACAGAGTTGGTGAATCCAAATTCGGAAAAACCGGCGACCAAGTTGGCTACTTTCGGTAACGGCTGTTTTTGGTGCACCGAAGCAGTTTTTGAAAATCTCGAAGGCGTAACGTCAGCGGTCTCCGGATATTCCGGTGGATCGGTAGTCAATCCAACTTACGAAGCAGTTTGTGCAGGTACGACGGGGCACGCCGAGGTGATCCAAATCGAATATGAGCCCGAAAAAATTTCATTTGCGACACTGCTTAAGGCGTTTTGGATGTCCCATGATCCAACAACAATGAATCGTCAGGGAAATGATGTGGGGACACAGTACCGTTCTGTCGTCTTTTATCATGATGAATTTCAGAGGAAAACGGCAGAGTCATTTAAGAATCAACTCAACGGGGCCAATGTTTTTTCATCAAAAATTGTCACTGAGATCAGCCCATTTTCGAGGTTCTATCAGGCAGAGAGTTATCACCAGGAGTATTTCAAACTCAATGGTCGAGCACCTTATTGCCAATGGATCATCAAGCCAAAACTCAAGAAGTTTAATAAGGCGTTCGCTAAGTTTGCCGACGAATTCCCATCCGACGGTCAAGAGCAGGCGGACGTGGGGGAGGATGCTTCGGTCCAAACCCGGAACACAACTTGGGTCAAGGTGAGGAAAAGCGACGCGGAATGGCGAAAACAACTTACCTCGCAGCAATACAATGTTTTGCGGAGGAAGGGAACCGAGAGGGCGTTTACAGGGAAGGATTGGGATAACAAAAAGTCGGGGCAGTACAACTGTGTTGGGTGTGATCTTCCTTTGTTTGCTTCCGAGACAAAATTTGCTTCGGGAACAGGTTGGCCAAGTTTTTATCAGCCAGTGAACAAAATTAACGTGTCCGAAAAACCGGATAACACGTTTTTTTCGACCCGAACCGAAGTGTTGTGCAGTCGCTGTGACGGTCACTTAGG
Organism: Mariniblastus sp.; assembly: GCA_029247405.1. Lineage (GTDB taxonomy): Bacteria > Planctomycetota > Planctomycetia > Pirellulales > Pirellulaceae > Mariniblastus. Next base: position 24,204 of record JAQWLH010000293.1, on the reverse strand, counting down.
TCACGTGTTTGAGGACGGACCTCAACCCACAGGCCTGCGATATTGCATCAATTCAGCCTCTTTGGTCTTTCAAGCTAACAAGTAAATTGCCTGCAAGTTTTGACTTTGATTAGAGAAGCCGCATGTCTCTGTCGCTCGTGCCAAATTGGTCCACGTCGACGTTGTGGTGATGAAGCAACTCCAGATACAAGTTGCAAAGGGGAGTAGGTTGGTCCAAGACGAGGTGAGTCTGGTGTCGCAAACCGCCTCCGGCGACAAGCGTCGGCAGATTGTCGCAGGTGTGGTTCGATGAATCTCCAAAGTTGCTTCCCATTACCACAGTTGTGTTGTCGAGTAACGTTCCATTGCCCTCTTTGATTTGATCCATTTCAGAGATGAAACGGTTGAAATGTTTGAGGATATCGACTTCGACGTGGCTGAGCTTAGATATTGCGTCTGGTTTTCCTCCATGATGAGAGAGGGTGTGCCATCCTCCCACCGTACCAGGAACTTTGATCGCTCCGTAAATCCAGTCCATTGAAAAGGTGATGACTCGAGTTGAGTCGGTGCGAAAGGCAAGTTTTGCTAACTCGAAAAGATTATGAACTTTTGTCGAGAACGCGAATTTTAGATCCGAACTTAGCGACTTTTTAACCTTGGGTTTCTCAGTGTCGAGCCAAAATGTTTCATTTTCTAACTGGCCTTCCAGTTCACGGATGACTGTTCGGTAGCTGTTTAGCTTTGGTTGTTCTTCGCCTCGTGATTGTAAGTGCTGCAAATCACGCTGAAGGCAGTCGAGGATGTGTTGATTGGTTTTGAGCTCTTGCATCTTTGCCTGCAAATCCTCCTTCCCGAACAACAGATTAAAAATATGTTCCTCGTCGTGCATCGGTGGAATCGCTGATCCACGTTCATTCCAAGAGCAACCCCACCCGCGGTCGTAAATGCTAAAATTAAGATAGGGGAAGCGTGTCTTGGTGCCCATGTGACGAGCAATGACTTGGTCGAGCGAAATGCCATTCACAAAATTTGAAGCCTCCGGATTTGGCATACCCGTCAAGAATGATTTTTCTGAATCGTGATTGGCGGTTGTCATACCTGGATGAAAGAAGTTCTCGAATACTGTCATCTTTTCGAGGGCGTTCATCCCCTTGAGGTAATCAGAGGTCAGCATGTCTTCCCGTTTCTTGGGAAAGAAGTGCGGAGCGTAAAAACCGAGCGAATTGCAGATGAAAATGATCCGTTTTGGAGGATCTTTTTGAATGTTCTCTGTTTTTAGCTTTAGGGAGTTTAAAGCCGCCGGGAGAGCTGCTCCGAGTTTCAAAAAGTCTCTGCGGTTGAAATCGCTTGGTGCATTCTTCATCGTCGGTCTCCCGTTAAGGAATACACTAACACGTCTTTAATTAAGTCCCTCATTCGGCAATCTTGGGCCTGAGAGGGGATGAGGGCATGGAGGCTGATTCGTTGTCTCAAAGTAGGTTGATATCCGTTAACGTACTCGAAATATTTTTTTGCGAAATTATAGGCAACCCGCTTGTGATCCAAGAGCAGGATCTTTTTCAGATCCTGAATGTTGTTGAATTTCAACTCGTTGACTTCCCCCGACGCATCAACTTCTCCCGCTAAATCGTAATAACCGTCGAGTCGGTATTGGAATGTCGAGTGATGAGGTTTCTGGACGCGATACTTCGTTCGCCAATGCCCTGTCGCATCAAAGTTTTCCAATGCGAACCCATATGAATCGATGCTTTTGTGGCAAGCCAAACAGCTGTCATTACTTAAATGTTCTTTGATTTGTTGTTTCAGCGTTTCTGCTCCGTTGGAGTCTGATTCGATCGCGGCGATGTTTTCTGGCGGTGGCGAGAGGGTGTTTCCAACAATGTTCTTTGAAATCCAAGCCCCACGTAGAATCGGGGAAGTTTGGAAACCATCGGTGGTGACTTTAAGCACGCTTCCCATCGTTAACATTCCACCTCGTGGTATCTCTGGTTTGAGAAGGATCTTCCTCATCGTCTGACCGACGACTCCTTCGATGCCGTAATGCCGTGCTAGGCGTTGGTTCAAGATTGAAAAATTCGAATCGATCAAACAGGTAACCGGGAGGTTTTCCTGAATCAGGTGGTGCAAGTAGGCCTCGGTCTCAAGTGGGAGGTAGTGCTCGAGTAGATCATCGTAAGCTGGGTAGAGCTTGAGTGAGGGAGAAACAGAGTGGAACGACCTCAAATTAAGCCACTGGGTAGCGAAGGAAGAGACCATTCGTAACGCTCGCTGATCATCCAGCATTCGATCAATTTCTTTGCGAATCGTCGCGGCTGAAAGTTGGTCGGTTTTTGCAAGCTTCAGTAGTGACTCGTCCGGAACCGAGAGCCAAAGCGAACGGGCGAGTTCAGCTGCAATTTGGTAAGAGCCGTTTGGGTGCACGCCCGGTGCGAGAAGGTAACGAGGGGAACAGAGAACGGCCTTCAAGCCAAGCTTTGCCGCCTCGATAAAATCCCCCTGTTGATTGAAGGAATGAAGGCTCGCTTGGTAATACGGAGCCATTTCCGTTTCGGTTAATGTTGACGAGAACGCCTTTTCTGCAAAACGTTTTATGACTTTCTTCAATTCCAGCTTTGAGGTGGATTTGACTCTGATCTTCGCATTACTCAAATTTTCATGAGACTCGGTCAATACATCCAACTTGCCAATCGACGCTAAGGACTTGTCGTCAAGTGAAACAGCCTGGTTGACCAAGAACTTGATGAATCGCTTCTTCGTGCTTGTTGGGAAAATAATTTTCTGTTCGGCTGCAAGTCGGACTTCGAGTGTCCCTGAGATGATGGCGGAATCCCATGTTTCACCATCATCTGACTCATAAACTGAATACTTCTTCACCTGTCCATTGCCATTGCCTCCCGACCAAGTTGAGTACGAAAGTCCGGTGACGTCTCGTCCTGCCGGGTTTTCTAAAATTACAAAATGAGGAGGCTTGGCCAACGTTGGTTTGAAGCGGGTATGCCAGAAGGTCTTGTTTGAGCCATCCAGCATTCTTTCCTTTTCCATTCCAATCTGGAAACTGCTAACATCAAGTCGACCGCCGATTTTCTCCAATGTTGTTTTGGCGAGAGAAGCATTTTCAGTCTCGCGAAGAGGCGCATCCAACGGCAGTCCCGCAAAAAGTGTCTGGTAAGACTTGGGCGGCCAGTCATCAAGAACTGGGCCGCGAACCCGCAGTTGCTTGATGTAGGCGCCTTGCTGTCCCTCTTTTTGTCGCCATGTATGCTTTGAGTAGCAGTGAACCGAGATGTTTTCACCGGGATTGAGGAAAGCACGGATCGTATGTGGCTTTATTTCTTGATGGCCTAAGGAAACGACGTCCAATAAACGCTGAGGTTGAGGGCGATCGTCCGCATAATAGTACTTTCCTGCGTAAACTTGGATGGTCACGTGATCTCTGAAATCTCCTAACTTGGCCGCGTCAAAGGTCAGCTCGTACCAACCCTCGACCTGGGGTTCAAAGTTGTCAAAGAAGAACGAATAATTGTTGCCGTTGTTTGCCCGAGTCCATGAGAACAGATTCCCTTGCTTGTATTTTCGGGCATAGATGTTGTAGGTGTCGTGACTGTCTTTGATTTTATTTGTCTTCCACGTATGCTCTTGTGGAATGCCCTTATCGGGCAACGCAAAATCGAGGGCTTTGTCGGCTGCGGTAAAGTAGGCGGCCAGCATTTCTTTGGTTAACTTGATACCGCGGTTAGAATCAAACCCATGCGTCCCTCGGTCTTCTGGGATTACCTCCGCAAGTTTTAGATCAGTCTCAAGTAAGTCGTTGACGGAGTTTTCAAATTCGTAACGGCTGATCCGGCGATAAGAAGGCGGCGAGGTTTTGGTTTGAAGATTGGCAAGCCATTCCAGAATCATGCTTTTTTCAGCTGCGGTGGGTTGGTCCGCATCCTGAGGGGGCATCCTTGCCGTCATCAAGTTCTCGAAGATCGCAATACGGCTTAAGTCATCTTTTTCGAGTAAGCTGGAAAGATTGAGTCCTCCTTCTCCCTCCTCGCCGTGACAGTCTAAGCAGTAATTCGTCACTAGCTCTTTTGCCTGGGAGCTTGAATAGGGGACTGGCGGTTTCGGTTGGAGATCTTGTGCGAGGGTCGAACTCGCCGCAATCAGGATGATGAAACCTGCGACCGACACGAGGGTGTTTCGTGTGATTTTATAAATCAAATCGTTTCCCAATGGTCCCGCATGAATCAAATTAAAGGGGGAAGTGAGGGAAGAACCCGTGCGCGTTTGCATTGCTGACTGAATTTGTGGGTGTTGTATCAGTTTCTGATGTGATCTACGCAGTCGGACGATCAAGCTACCTTTTGAAGATCGAATCAATTTATCATCGGACATACATTGAATGTACGATTCGCAGATAGCAATTGCAAGAAGATTCGTGGTTCGGCTTTGATGAGCCGAAGATGCGATCAAGATCAGATGTTGGCCCGAAGTCGAAGCTCTGAACCTGAATGTCGCCGAAGCATTGCAGCTATCTTTTAGTGAAGGGTTTGCGAACGGGGCCGATAGAGGTCGAGCAACACTTAAACCGGTGCTTGAAATGCAGCGCTTGATTTTAAACCAGCAGGGAGACTGCTGAGGTGGATTTGATTTCTAGCCAAAGCTGTTAATGCTCACAATTTAAATGAAAAAAAGCACCTTGGGTTTCCAAGGTGCTTTGGTTTGACGCGGTTCGATTAAGAGCGATTGTTTTTAGAATCGGAAATGAATCTTCGAGCTCCCACCACCAATCGAGAACCCAATGCTGCTGCTATGGTTTCGGTATCCATAGCTGGCTCCTCGGCTGTAGCCGTGCCCACCGTAGGGGCGACCTTGGTTTTGATAGTGACAAGGCCTGTCGTAACCAACGTTGACGACTGGTCGAACTGGAACGTAGACCGGTCGATTGACCACAACGGGACGGTCGCAAGTGACTCTCCTCAGTAAACTGTCAACATCATCTTGGATGTGGTGAATACTGTCTTCGATTGAGTTAAGCAAACGCTTCACATGCGACGTGTTGCCGTGGATGTGACCATAGCCGTAGGCCGCTGTCTGCTCGATACGATCGAAAAGCCGTTCCAAGTCATGGAACTCGCGATCGAGGTCTCTCAGATCTGAGCGAAGATGAATCAAGTTTCCTTCAAAGTGAGTCACGTCGTGAATGTGTGTTGCCAACCGATAAAGTTCGTTTGTGCATGCAACCAAGCGTCCATATTGACTGGTGTGCCGATAATGAACGGTCTCTCTCAAGAGCACCCGTGCTTTAGATTGAATCTTCTTGGCATAGCGATCAATGTGATCGTACTCGTCAGCTTTGGCTTGTGAAGCAACGAGAGTGACGAGTGCCAATGAGAACAATGTGACGAGTTTAGTCAGGGGGCGGTGCATGGGATGTCTCCTTGAGTAATAAAGCCGGAGAGGCCGTGAATGCATCGTTGCTTTCACTGCAATTGGGTATTGCATAGTCGGTGCCAAACGTGAAATTTTTGGCGATGAATTTTGAAATCAGGTAAACTGCCCGCATTTTTGACAATTTGAAAAGGGAATTAACTCGCTTCGCCGCGGTGTTGTCCCGTCGTCAGTTTGGTGTCACCACGCTCAGGATGACTACAAAGAAGCGCTCAAGGTAAATTTTGAACGCTCACCAAGGGCATTGGTGCGTGCTGATGAGTGGAAGCTAAGCTGAGAGTTGCCGGGCCAGAATTGCAATAATTACTTTGCGGGAGCATGAAAAACCAAGAGCGGAGCGACACACGAAATGTGCTAGAGATTGTTTTTCAAGATTAAATGTTCTCGAGAGATTCGCTCGAACAACCGTCCCGTCAAAATTCCCCAACGAGGGTCGTTGGGGTTTCCCGTTTTGATCAAAAATCTTTGGTCGGATTAGTGCCTGGCGTGATTGGGACTCTAGGTTCCTTGGCCAATGAGAACGCTAATTGCTCGTACCATTGGTCGTGCTGGTGCACCAAGCTTTTGATTTTTTTCCAGATTTCGACAGGTGGACCAAATCCACTCCAATCAACTTTCAAGACGCGAACACCACGTCGGCGCATTTCACCGAGAAGTTTTTGGTAGTTGTCATAAAGCTCTCTGAGATAGTCCAGCGGGACTCCATCTTCTTGTTGCCGACCACGAGAATGCATGCGATCAAAGCACTCTTCGGGTGAAACATCAAGATAAACAAAAATATCGGGTGGCATGACATCACGACTCATGTTGCGATAAACATCCACATAAAGCTGGTATTCCTCAGGCGTCATAAATCCACGCTCCATTGCCGTCGTTGCAAACACCGTATCGCCATAAATTGGGCGGTCCTGAACGACGACAATTCCTTGATCGCCCCAAGCCATTTCGACGGCGAGACGATGTTGTTCATAACGCTGGCAAAGCATGAACATTTGCATTGCAAATCCACCGCCGGTGTTTTTGCCGGTTTGCAAGTCGTTGTAGTAACGTTGCAAAAAGTGGTTGAATTTTGGGTGGTGGGTTGGCTCTTCCATCACTCGGGTCGGGAATCCAGCTGCCATGGCTGCTGAGGCGATTGCATGACAGGCATTGGTTTTACCAGCACCAATATTGGCATCGATAGCGACAAACAGCCCTTTTCTTTGTTTTGCTTCCTCAAACGCCATCATAATTCCTTTGGTTTTATCGAGCTGTCAAACGAGGCGGAGCGCCGGGGTGGATTGCCCAAGAATTCTAAATACAGAGAAACCGAGAGCCTGTCTGAAGACGAACCAAGGCTCGTTGGTATCTATCGAGACAACAAGTTAACCATCATTCCACGCGTTCGCAAGCACGTCCTGTAACCGTTAAATTTTCACAGAGCCGGAGGAAAATCTGTCGGAAACGACGAATTGAAATGATCAGAGCGTCCGATGTGCGATCTTTAAGTAGATACTTGTTGTAAGAGGTCGATGTAGGCAATGGATATTAAACTAGTTTCTGAAATCTCGAGTTTTCGCATGATGGACGAGGCGATTTGCTGTCCGATTTGCTCGCTCATCGGTCTGGCTTCTTGCCCTGAGTTCCCGGTTTCCTGCGTGGTAGGGGGGGCCAAAACGACTTCCAATTCCAGAAAAGCACCGAGACCTGCGACTTGGTCTAAGTGGATTCGAGTTTGATCAACGAAGTAGACCTTTCTCTTCTTCTTGACCACACCGATCAGGCCAAGTGATCGAGTTAACGCGGTAAGCATGGCTGGTCCGTCACATGACGCGCGTGTGTAGGTTGATGTTTTTGGGCCATCTTGGTTGGGCCGCTCATAGGCAATCAATTCGGCAGTACCATCGTCGAACTCTCGAAGCTTTAAACGACCGTTAGGCGTGTTGAAAAAAGAATCGGTTTGAATCAGATCAACCGGGCCACTGGTTGCAATTGCAGCAGCTCGCTGGACGAGTAATTCAAAGCTGTCTGCCGCAATTTTGGCCTTGATTTCTACATTTTGAGCCATCTACACGTTCGCCTTTTTTTCAATTTCCTGCATGTAAACAATACTATCCCCGGCAAGCCGATCAACTCCTGGTTCGTAGTCAAACACCTCGACGCTGACCCAGTCGGAATAGCTTATTTCATCGAGTGCTTGAAAGATCGGCAAAAAGTCAACTTGGCCCATGCCGGGGCCTCGCCGGTTAGGATCGTTGGCATGAAAGTGAACGAGCCATTCTTGACTGTCACGAATGATCTCAGGAATTGGTTTTGACTCGGTTGACATCGCTTTAACGTCTAGATGCAATTTGACGTTTGGCGAATCAACTGCCTTGGCAATTTCGATCGCGGATTCGGCCGTCAGCATAAAGTTGCCTTCTTCTGGCCCGAGTGGCTCGAGGGCGAGAGTTACTCCGGTCCGTTCGAGTGTTGGGCTGATGGCCTGAAAAACCTCAACGGCATGTTCAAAAGCTTCTTGTTCACTGACACCCTCAGGGACATTTCTTTGCGGTGGTGAGCCGAAGACCATCACTTTGCCACCTAGATCGTTGCACAGGCTGGCAAGTTCGCAGAGGTATTCTATGGTTCTCTGCCGCACCTCTGCATCGGCCGTCGTTAGGTGTAAGCCAGTTGTTTTGGCCAGCAACCAATGAAGCCCGATGATTTCAATTCCATTTGCCCTGCTGAGTTCACGAATTTCATCTCGTTTCGATTTTGGAATCTTGAAAACATCTTTGTGAATTGTGAAGGGAGCGATTTCTACGCCCGTATATCCCAAAGACGCTGCGTGGGCGAACGCTTTTTCAAACGGCCAATCTACGTACATTTCATTACATATCGCGTATTTCATTTTCGAGCGTCTCTGCTTGCGAGTCCCGTGCGGTTTCAAAACCTAAATTTTCCCATTTGTGATCGAGATCGCAATACGTGTTCGCATTCACAATCGGAAGCAAGGGCGGCACGTCAGGATGTTTTTTTAGTCCGAGCAGACGAGAATCGCCGCGATGCACTCACGGAAAAGTGCAAACTGGCTGGAACGATTCGAGTGAATTGACTCACTGACCATGCTTGAAATGGTGGCAACGAGTTCCACCAATACCAGCTGACTTGCGGGCAGCGATTGGTTTGTGGAACTCATTTGGGATTTGTTGAAATCTCCGGCACGCTGAGATCCACTGCTAACGAAAGATGCCCCGAAAGTCACTATAACCGTTACGATTTAACTGAATTCAAGAGACGGTCTCCGCACAAGCAACCCAAGCTATCACATTTGAGTGGTTGTCATTTGCATGGCACAACCGGAGTCGTCAGACTTAAAACAAGATAAATCGGTCGCTCAATTGTTGGCCATTCAAATGTGTTGTGCCTATCATAAGAGTTGAGCGGTAGCAGGCGATTTTATGGTTATTCTGTAATGTGAAGGTCTGTTTGCTTTTGCAAATGGCTGCGTTAGGTTTTGATTATGTTTTCGAAGAAAAATCATCTCTTCAATTTTACTGTTTTGTCAATGTTGGCGGTGTCGCTCACTGCCCATGGTGAGTGTCATGCTCAACAAGCTTGGTCCTATCGGCTTGTTCCAACAACGGTTTACGAAAAAAAACCAGTTACGGTGACACGTTGGGTCGACGAGACGGTGATGGAGAAAAAGCAAGTCACCTCGGCGGTACCCACATGGCAAACCGAAAAGCGGCAACGAACCAAAACGACGTTTGTTCCCACGCAGGAGACTGCTGAGCGATCAGAGCAGATCGTCTTGCGAAAACCGGTGGTCGAGACATTGCTGCGCGACAAAACGACGACAGAGACGATTTACGAAAAAGAAACGAGGTATCGGGATGAGGAATATACAGTCCTCGAACCGGTCACCGAAACGGAGATGCGGACTGAACAGTACACGGTCAGAAAACCTGAAACGAAACGGATGATCGAAGTCACCAGTAGGACAACTTATGAACCCGTTGTCACTTCTGAAACTCAATTAGTACCTGTTGAAGTGCCTGTTATGATTCCGGGGACCGTGCTCGATCCAAACGCACGACCACGAGTCAAATGGCTGCAATCCGGTAACTACACTGACTCGGTGACGGGGCAGACAGTTTATCGGCGACGTGGCTTGCATTGGGTCGCTCCAGCTATCTCGGTTCCTGCTGCTTCGGTCGCGCCCGCACTCATGCCGCAAGAGGCGGCTGCGATTTCGTACGTGCCAAAAACTGTCGAAGAGCGGAAGCCAATTGAGATCACCCGATATGTCGAGCAGATTGAGACGCGAAAAGTCCCCGTTCAGGTTGAAAAAATGGTTCCGCGGACGAGGACGCGCCGGGTCCCCTATGAAGTTCAGATTCCCAAGACGGTCTCAACGACTGAAAAAATACCCTACACGCGAACTACCTATGTTGAAGAGGTCGTAACCAAAAAGGTACCTTACGAAAGAACCGTTCTCAAAAAAGTTGAGACGACAGAAGAGTATGAAGTCGAAGTTCCGAAATGGATTACCAAAACGAGTGAGGTCGAAGTGCCAAGAATTGTTCGGAAAAAGGTTGAATATGAGGTAATGGAGAATGTCCCTCGAACGGTCATGATGAGGGTACCCTTGGATATCTGCGGCAACCCTTTGTCGACCGGCGTCCCACTCGAGATGGAAAATTCGAGCAGCGTTCCTTCGTCAGTTCAATCTGCCGAGGAGGCTCGATATTCAACGGGCTATGGAAGCACACAAACTCGACCTGCTCAGACGGAAACGTCCAGCGGAGGTTCGAGTGTTTTGGAAAAGCCGGAGTCACAAAACTACCAGAGTCAAACCACGATTCGCGAACGAAACATGCTGGATCAAAAGGCAGATCGAACCTCAGTCCTTGTCCCTCGTGCGGATTCTCCCCAGCCGGATCCGGAGACAAGTCTAAAGCCCCCTGTTGTTTACAACCAACTTGGAATCCCTGAAGTGAGTCGTGATGAGTTGGGGGCAAGCCCTTGGCGACGAGTTGATTCAAACCCTCAGGCACTAGAAGATTCCGGCAAATCAGCTCAAAAGACCTTGGTTGAAATGGTAAAACGGAATGAGCTCGTCCCTCTTTCCGGCGACGTTGATAGTCGCCCATCTGACACTGCAGAGACAAACCTCGCCCCGATTGAACCTGAGGCCGCTGGCGATGATGAATTGGCTTCCGAGCCCAAGGCAAATGTTCCCAATGCTTCAAAACCGGAGACGGATGTTGAGCCGGTTTTCACAGGGAATGAGAATGCCGCTGATCTGCCAAAGTTGAAATCGCCAGAGTTGACCGAGGGGAAATAACAGAATCTGTGAGATGATTTTTTAAAGGTCAAGCAATTATTTTTTTTGCCACTACGCCCTCAACGTCGGTGAGTCGATATGGGCGTCCTTGATACTTAAAAGTCAATTGTTTGTGATTCATTCCAAGGAGATGCATGATCGTGGCGTTAAAGTCATGGATGTGCATCGGGTCCTTCACGACCCCATATCCAAGCTCATCAGTTTCACCATAGACATAACCTTGCTTCACGCCACCGCCTGCCATCCAGGTGGTGAAGGCTTCTTTGTGATGATCTCGACCAACCATGGCTTGGCTGCCAGTTCCGTTGTTTGTCTGGCCCATTGGCGTTCGACCAAACTCAGTGGACCAGACAATCAAGGTCTCTTCCAACAGCCCTCTCTGTTTTAAGTCTTTGAGCAGCGCGGCGATGGGACGATCCACTTGTTTGCATTTTGTTGGAAGTCGAGATGAAATATTATTATGCGTGTCCCACCCTTGGTCAAAAAGCTGAACAAAACGAACTCCTCGTTCCACCAGTCGTCGTGCAAGTAAACAGTTGTTCGCGAAAGAACTCTTGCCAGGCTCGGTGCCGTACATTTCGTGAGTTTGTTTGGATTCGGAATTAATGTCCATCAACTCGGGGACTGATGTTTGCATCCGATAAGCTAATTCATATTGGCTTATGCGAGTTGCAATTTCAGGGTCTTGAATATCGACCAACTGTTTTTGGTTCAGGCGATTAATCGTGTCGATTGAGCTTTTCCTTGATTTCGCCCCAAGTCCTTTGGGGTTTGAAAGAAACAGGACCGGATCACCCTTGCTCCGAAACTCGATACCTTGATGGATTGTTGGAAGAAATCCACTGCCCCAGGCGCTGTTGCCGGCGCCAAGGATTTGGCCCGTGATTAAGACCACAAAGCTTGGCAGATTTTGATTGATACTTCCCAGGCCGTAGCTGGACCAGGAACCAATACTGGGCCGGCCAAAACGAGGGAATCCGGTCAGCATCAACATTTGTGCCGGTGCGTGATTAAACTGATCCGTCCGCATCGACCGACAAAACGTGATTTCATCGGCGACGGTCTGTAAGTGCGGAAGCAGATTGGAAATTTGAATGCCGCTTTTGCCACACTTTTTGAATTGAAAATCCTTTTCTTGGGGGGTGCCGAGAAGGGTGGGTTGCTTGCGAATGAAGGCAAGTTGTTTACCCTTGAAAAATTCGTCGGGGCAAAGTTGGCCACTTCGTTTTTGTAATTCCGGTTTGTAGTCAAACAGGTCGAGGTGAGAGGGGGCTCCAACCAAGTGGATATAAATGACGTTCTTCGCCCGAGGTGGAAAATGTGGTTGTTGTGAGGTAAGTCGGTTTGACAAGTTGTTTTCAATGAAAGCGGAATCACCAGCTCCCAAGCTTGATTGCTGGAGGAGTGTTGCCAATGCGAATGAGCCAATTCCACTGCCGACTTGTTGAAATAAATGTCGGCGTGTGATTTGACGCAGGTGATTTTGAAGGTGTTGATTCATTGGTGTTTGCGTGGGTTCACGACCAGGCGAGACTGCCTCGCGCTTGCCGATGAGGTTTTAGGTTTGGCCAGCTTAATCCAATCGGTAAGGGATCTCGCGTCTTGGTTGACCGTTGGCTGTTGTGCCAGTTTCGTTGGACGCAATGATGTCGCTCAGCGGTCATAGCACAGCCATGAATTGATTTAACTCGTTGGGGGTGGCAGGGGCATGGGATTGATTCTTTTGGTTGGTCTGACGGAAGCTGATGTGTCTGTTTGAGAAACGCCAAGTGAAAGGCCATTGCTCCAATTGTGTTTGAGGAAGAAGATGCCTTTGAGTGTCCGCCTCTATTGGGTGTTCTCAGTAATTAATAGTTTCATCGAGATTTAAAAGGACATTGGCGACGATGCTTAATGCGGTCAGTTTAGCGGAGTCTTCGAGTTGGATAGCTTTTGTTGGTCTGTTGTTTTTCAAAAACACGGTCGCCAGCTCTGGCTCATTCTCAAACCGTTTCAACTCACTGTGGTAGAGTTGGGTTAGCTCGTCAAGTTCGGCATGGGTTGGCGTCCTGATGACACAGCGACGCATTGCCAAAGCGATTTTATTTCTGATGGTTGCGTTTGGGATTGTTGAATTGACTTGATCGGCGAGAGCGACGGCCATTTCAATATAGGCTTGATCATTTAGGAGTGTAAGCGCTTGCAGTGGCGTGTTGGTCCGAGGTCGTTCGACAACACAGGCGGCTCGATCTGGGGCATCAAAATTCACAAAGCTTGGATAAGGCGCCGCGCGTCTCCAAATTACGTAAATGCCTCGACGGAAACGATTCTCATCGGTGGCAGTCTTCCATTGGGGCGCGTTGCGTCCAACCGCACGCCAAACATTGTCAGGTTGGAAAGGCATGATTGGAGGCCCCCCTTTTTTAAGCGAAAGCAAACCACTAACTGCCAGTCCGTGGTCGCGGATCATTTCCGCTGGCATTCTCATTCTTGGGCCGCGGGTGTACAGCCTGTTTTCCGGATCTAGCTCAAGCCTCTGTTGATTAGTTTTTGAGCTTTGGCGAAATGTGGATGACATCACGATCAATTTGTGGATATGCTTCCGCGAAAATTGGTTGTGAACTAATTCGTTTGCCATCCAGTCAAGTAATTCAGGATGCGAAGCAGGCTCGCTTTGGGTGCCAAAGTCTTCACCTGATCGAACCAAGCCCTGACCAAGTAGGTTCGCCCACCAACGATTCACTGTGACTCGTCCGAGCAAAGGGTTTTCGGGGGCGACGATCCATTTTGCCAGACCCAGGCGATTTTTGGGAAGCGTCTCGTCGAGTGAGTGAAGCACTGACGGAACAGAAGCTTTAACCTGTTTTCCAGGACTGAGGTAGTTGCCTCGGTTGAGCTTGAATGTTTCCCGCTGTTCGTCCAATTCAACCATGACCAAACTGGTTGCGGGCTTAAGCGATTCAATTTGGGTTTCAATTCGAGTTATTTCTTGGTCAATTTGAAGCTTCGTTGAGTTGGCCTTGTCCAGATACTCGTCAAGACGTTTTTGTTGTTTCGCAGTCGGATTCTTGGTCAGCAGAATGCTTCGAATCTCTGACGGAATCGCCAATGCTTCTGGATTGGCATCGGTTGCCGAAAGCCTCACGCGACCAAGGTTGCGTCCACGACCAAAGTTCTGTTCAAGGAGAAACCTGAATTGGCTTAAGCTGGCCTTGGTTCTAAATGGTGTCTTTAACTCAAAAGTTGCCCAATGGTTTTTAAAGAATTGTGGGGCAATGGCCCAGCCCGTTTTTAAGTCTCCGTCGATGGCTTTTTCGACGGCCCAATTTTTCTGTGAAAAGTCAGCGGTAGGTTTCACAAGAGCAAGCGCGGTTAACTCTGGTCCGTTGGGTGTGGGGTGTTTCTCAGACACGATAAATTCGCTGAGGATGAAGTTTGCCCGTTTCTCATCTCCGCGGCCTGGACCAGTTCCCGGGAGCGATGGGTGTGTCAATGAGTCAATTCTAAATGCTGTGATGTTCGTCAGGCTCGAGGTCGCTGTGATTTGGTAGGCCGTGGTGTCTGGTAGAGCACCGCCGATTAAAATTGACTGGTCTTGCAGAACGTTATGGGTTTCGCCCCCGGAAGTCTCTACGTCGAGGATATTGAGTGTCGTCCAGTTGGCGGGAGTACCCGCCAAATTGATGAGCTTTTGCTTCAGTTGATCTCGCTCCACTGCATGAACCGCCATTTCAATTTTTTTCTTGGCGTCCAGTCGTGCCAGCTGTTGTTTCAAGGCGTCGTACTCGACTTGTTCTGAATCGGAGAGAGGCAGGTTAGTCGTTGGTCCGTAGAAGTTGTATTGAACACCGGCTTGTAGTTTGACTTCGACTGGTGTGTTGTTGAAATAGGCAAACAGCTCGTAATATTCTTCTTGAGTGAATGGGTCGTACTTGTGGTTGTGGCATTGGCAACACTCAATCGTCGTCCCAAGGAAAACAGTTCCCGTTGTGTTGACACGATCAAAAACCTGGTTGATTCGATTTTCCTCTGGGTGAACTCCGGCCTCGACATTGCAGGTTGCCGATCGGTGGAAGCCGGTTGCAATTTTTTGATTGACCGTGGCGTTGGGAAGTAGATCGCCAGCCAGTTGCTCAATCGTAAACTGATCAAACGGCATATCGGCGTTCATCGCACGGATCACCCAATCGCGATAAGCCCAGCTATCACGAAGCTGGTCAGCTTGGAATCCGTTGGAATCCGCATAGCGTGCCAGATCAAGCCAAGGCTGCGCCCAGCGTTCTCCGTAGCTTTTTGAGTCGAGACATTGGTCAACAAATGCTTCAAAGGATGCCTCGGAAGGGTTTGCCAAAAACGCATCAACCTGGCTCAAGCTGGGTGGCAGACCGGTCAGCGCGAGTGAGGTGCGACGAATCAGCTTTGCCGGGTCGGCGGGTGGAGAGGGCGCCAAATTGTTTTGCTCGAGTCGTCGCAGAACAAAATAATCGATTGGGTTTTTCGGCCAATGAGTATTTTGAATTGTGGGAAGCTTAGGGCGTGTTGGGGGGATGTAAGCCCAGTGTTCTGGGGTTTCATCATCAGGCCAACTAGCTCCTTCGAGAATCCATTGGCGGAGCGTCGCAATTTCTTCGTTTGATAGGCTTGGTCCTTCCGGTGGCATTCTCGCTAAATCGTCGTTGCTGGTGACTCGACTGAGAAGCTCGCTCTGATCTGGCTTGCCAGGAAGTATTGCGAAAGCTGAAGAATCGGTTTCCAATAGGGCATCGCTACGGTTGGTGAATCTTAATCCGCCTTCGCGCACCTTTTCACCATGGCATTGTTGACAATGGGTTTGCAGGATTGGGGCAATCTGTTTTGCAAAGTCAACTTGGTCGTCCCCGGAGACGTCAAAGCAAAACATAAAAATCAATGTTGAAATAACATTGGCTTTGAGAGCAACATTTGCAAATTTAAAAGCTGGCATGGCGAGTTGGGGCAATCATTGACGTGACGCTCTGATTGTAAGCTGAGCCAACAGTGACAGCAAATTCAAGCCGCAGCCAGCAACGCGAAAAATGAGCAGTGACATCACGGGGATTTCGGAGCGAAATCGCTGCTACTCTGTAGTTTTGGGCTTCGATCCCATGATGCAACCAAAAGATTTGGGCTGATGTGCCTCCAAAGTGCAAGCAAGCCATTTCGGTGCAATGAGCAGCTCAACTGCTATCGGCGTCGATGTTGATCAATCAGCATTTTGACTCGATCAGGGTCTGGGATTCCGGTTACACTGATTTCGATTTCGCTCTGTCCGGCACTCGAAATACCAACAGTTCCGACTCCAAATAGCCGTTGAAAGAAAGATTGATTTAATTGAACATTACGAACATCTTGATGCCAGACTTCGTTGATTGATTTTGAAAGGATCCCCTTGCGCAAGCGAACTCGATCCGTCGTAACCGTTAACGTCGTACCTTTGCATTTCAGCCACCAGAAAAAAAGAATCACGATTCCAACGACGACCAGGCAAAGCACACAATAGATTACAAACGCGACAGGTTGATTTCGAAACATCGACGGATGTTCCTCATAAAGCGTCCGTTCTTGTGATGATGGTTTCATGTTGGTTTTTGTCCGCGGTAGGGTGGTTCGCTACATTCTTTATTCAGTTAGGCTCGCGAATTGTTGGCATGTTTTTTTGGCAAGCTAACCATTTTTACGTGATTTCTCACTGGCAAATTCGTCAAGCGTCACAATTTTGAACTGGCTTGCGCGATATTGCGTGTGAACTGGGAGATCGTATTGAATTCCCCTCGTATTTTCAGGAGAGGATTCCTTTAATCACGTGTGCCTCTTCCTCGACCCCTGTCAAACGTTGATCTAATCCTTGGTATTTGAATGTCAGCTTGTGATGATCAATGCCAAGTTGGTGCAAAATCGTTGCGTTTAAATCGCGAATGTGCGTTGGGTTTTCAGTGATGTTGTAGCTATGGTCATCGGTCGCTCCGTATTCGCACCCACGTTTGATTCCAGCTCCCGCCATCCAAAGTGAAAAGCAACGCCCGTGATGGTCACGCCCATGATTGTTCTTGGTCAATTTGCCCTGTGAGTAGATGGTCCGGCCAAACTCGCCGCCCCAAACCACGAGGGTGTCATCTAACATTCCGTGTTGCTCCAGGTCCTTGATCAATGCCGCAGCTGGCTGGTCAATGTCTTCACATTGTTGACGTAGCTTGGAGGGAAGAGAGCCGTGTTGGTCCCAACCGCGGTGGAATAGTTGGACGTAGCGAACCCCTTTGGCAACCATACGTCTGGCTAAGAGGCAATTTCTGGCAAATGACCCGGGCTTTTCAACTTGAGGCCCATAAAGATCTTTGACATGTTTTGTCTCTTGCGAAATATTCATGAGATCGGGCACTTCCGTTTGCATTCGGAAAGCCATCTCATACTGTGAAATACGGGCTTGCGTTTCAGGGTCAGAGAAATGGTCAAACGTTTCACGGTTCAGTTCGCCAAGGCTGTCGAGCATTCTGCGTCTTGAGTCACGGTCGATTCCCGGTGGATTGTTCAAGTACAGTACTGGTTCTCCATTACTTCTTAGTTTGACCCCCTGATGCTTGGAAGGCAGGAATCCTGCGCCCCATAAGCGGTCGTATAAAGCTTGTAATTGGCCTCGCCCGCGCGAGATCATCACAATGTACGCCGGCATATTGTCGTTTTCGCTTCCAAGGCCATAGCTTAGCCATGCACCGAGGGTCGGTTTGCCCTGTTGCTGAACACCCGTATTGATATAGGTGATCGCCGGATCATGATTCACCGCTTCGGTGTACATTGATTTGACAATTGAAATTTTGTCAACGATGCCTGCGGTATGCGGCAAAAGATCTTTGTTGACCCACGTCTGATGTTCTCCGAATTGCTCAAATTTGAACATTGGAGCAACGCAAGGAAACGTCGTTTGTCCGCTTGTCATGCCCGTTAGTCGCTGGCCTTGTCGAATTGACTCAGGGAGTTCTTTGCCATGAAGCTCTCGCATCGCCGGTTTGTAATCAAACGTATCGATGTGGCTTGGCCCGCCTGCCATGAATAAATAAATCAGTCGCTTTGCTTTGGGAGCAAAGTTTGGGAATTGCGGAAGACCGGGGTGGGAGCGATCGTCAGCAGAGAGGCTTCCTACTAAACCGGGATTGAGGAGTGTGCTGAGTGCCATTGCACCCACACCATTGCCCGATTGAAGTAAAAACCTGCGACGGGATTGAGTTCGAAAGTTCATCACTAGCCTCGAGTTAGGGTTTCATCCAAATTTAGGATCATTTGTGAGATGACGGTCCACGCCGCGTGCTCCACCGCATCGGTTGACGAATCCTGGGGTGATTCACCAACCCCCAGTAATTGATTGGCTTTTTCGGGAGCATCCTTAAATCGCTTTTTTTGATCAGACAATAATTTTTGGATAATCATTTGCTCACGTTGACTCGCAGACCGAGCGGTGCATAACCGGTAGGCCAGGTCAATTCGTTCTCTGTCGCCTGATTCTGTTTTCAATAACCTGAGGGCAAGCATCCTTGCGGCCTCGACAAACTGGGGGTCATTTAAAGTCACCAAGGCCTGAAGTGGTGTGTTCGTCCGAGCTCGTTGCACGACACACTTTTCTCTCGATGGTGAATCGAAAATCATCATGTTGGGCATGGGCGCACTTCGTTTCCAATAAGTGTACATCGACTTTCGGTACAAATTGGAGCCCTTGCCTTGTTGGTACCGCAAGCCGCCATTTAAACTGACCTCGTTCCAAATATTGGGTGGTTGGTACGGCTTTACACTTGGCCCACCTTCGACGTCGACCAACAAACGGCTGACTGCCAGTGCCTGATCGCGAATCAATTCACCTTGTAAGCGGAACCTTGGGCTGTGCGCGAGGAACAGATTTTCTGGATCAGCTTTTTGATGCACCGGTTTTCGACGCGAACTTTGACGATAGGTTTTTGACATCACCAAAAGTTTGATCATTCGTTTGACATCCCAACCCGATTCAACAAACTCAACTGCCAGCCAATCCAGCAGTTCAGGATGAGTTGGTGGAATACCTTGAGCCCCAAAATCACCCGCAGTCCGCACCAACCCTTGTCCAAAAAACAGCATCCAGTATCTGTTGACTGCAACGCGGGCAGTCAGCGGATGGTCAGGTTGGGTGAGCCATTGCGCCAAACCCAAACGATTGGCCGGGGCGTCGTCGGGAAGTGCGGGTAACGCAGCCGGGACGCCCACGGTAACGGCTCGCTCCTTTTGGGGTGAGTCGTATTGCCCGCGGTCCAACACGTAAGTCATGCGTAATTTATTATTTGGATTGTCTTGCATGATCATCGATGTTGGCGGCTTGGTTTTTAGTGAGGCAAGTTCACTTTCCGCCTTGGCTAGTTCGGCAGACAAATTTTTGTAAATATTGTCTTCGTTGGTTAGATAATAATTCCGGAGTGTCTGAGTTTGTCCTGGCTCACGCTGGTGGGGAGCTATCGCAAGTATTTCACCAACTAAATCATCCTTGGCGAGTGGGACTTCGGCGGGCGTCAAGGCACGGTTGTAAATCCGGACGTCGTCAATGGCCCCCTTCCAGTTTGCTCCATTCGATCGACTACCAATTTTAAAAGGCACTTTGGTTTCGAGGGTTGAAGTGAGGGTGTCCGCTTCGACATTGTTCTCGGAGAGTTTTCCATCGATGTAAATCTTTACACCACTTGCCTTCTGTGTTCCGTCGTAACTAATGACAACATGTTGCCATGTATTTGCTTTCAGTTTGTCTTTGGAAACGACTTTAATGGCGTTGCTGGGCCACGTGTTGATAATGTGAGTCCCTACAGCCTGGCTCTGAATCCAGAGGTCATAACCTCGAAAAGACTGTCCAACGTCCATTCTTGAAAAAACAGCCCCGTTTGATTTTCCGTTACTCTTAATCCAGACGGCGAAAGAAAACGGTTTAGAATTTTTTAATTCGGGCGATTCCTTGTCGCAGGCAAACTGGGTCGCCCCATCGAGGCTAATTGCTTGCCTGTTATCTCTGAGGGTGGGAGTTAGTTTGCCACGCTCGAGTGTTGCGAATGAATCGGTGACGCTGTTCTTGATTTTTTTGCCAGTCAATTCATCAAGTGGAAACCAATGCACCAGTCCTGTTAGCTCTTTTTTGTTTGGTTCCGATTTCGAGGCTTCTTCGGTCGCTCGCTTGGCCCAAGCAACGAACTCTGGTTCGACCGCGATTTGGTGGTCAGTTATGTTTTGCTGCGCTTGATCAATCACTCGCTGAGCATCCGCTAATTTTTTCTTGCTTTCGTCACTGATGACTTCTACCACCGGTTTTTGGTTGCCACTGCGAGACTGCATGCCAGGGTCAGTCGTGTTGTTGAAATAAGCGAAAAATTGATAGTACTCTTTTTGCGAGATCGGGTCATATTTGTGGTCGTGGCATTGACTGCACTCCATGGTCAACGCCATCCAAACGGTCGCTGTTGTCATTACGCGATCAACAACGTATTCCACTCTCAGTTCCTCGGCGAAAGCACCCCCCTCGTCGCTGGTCGCATGGTTTCGGTTGAAACCAGAGGCAACCTTTTGCTGCGTCGTCGCGTTTGGAATTAGATCTCCGGCTAATTGTTCAATGGTGAATTGATCGAAGGGCATGTTTGAGTTGTAAGCTTTAATTACCCAGTCTCGCCATGGCCACATGTCACGAGGTCCGTCGGCATGCATGACGCTCGTATCTCCATACCGAGCGGCGTCCAGCCACGATAACGCCATTCGTTCACCATAAGCCGGCGCTGCCAATAAGCGATCAACGACAGTTTCGTACGCGGATTCGATTCCACGTGCCTCGACGTCATCGATAAATGCTGACACTTGCTCCAAGGTTGGGGGTAAACCGTTGAGGTCAAGTGTGACACGTCGAATCAGCGTTGCCAGATCAGCCTCTGGTGAAAGTTGCAATCCAAGAGGTTTGAGTTGTCGCTCGACAAAGTGATCGACCGGATGGTCATCAGTCGACTGTGTTTTCTTGGGGGGAACAAAGGACCAGTGCTGTTGATACTCCGCGCCCTGAGCGACCCAACGCTCAAGCATTTCTTTTTGCTTTTTTGACAGCTTTTTGTTGGAATCTGGTGGCGGCATGATCTCGTCGGGATCACTTGAATTAATTCGTGATATGATATGACTGAGAGCTGGATCCCCTGGCTCGAACGCACCTGAATCCATGGCGGCATCGCGATCATCAAGTCTTAGATCTGCCTCGCGCGTTGATTCTGCAGGACCGTGACAAAGGAAGCAGTTGTCGGAAAGAATCGGGCGGATATCGCGATTGAAATTTAGCTGATCTTGAGTAAGTCCATCTGCAGGAAGAATGGCAAAAAGCAGAATCCATCCCGAGAATAAGAATGGACTTGAAACTCGTACCCCTAGATAACGAAGGCGTGGAGCAGTTGAAAGACGCGGTACCATGTTTTGATTCCCATTGGGCTGAAAACAACCAACCTCGGCAGAAGTCGATAATTTAGCCTAAGCGGTGCCGAACAGATTCGCAAGAAGCGAATTGATTCGAAAAACACCCGGATCCTCTCGCTTTTGAATTCGGGTTGTTCTGACATTGGGCAGTTATCTACCTCACACGCCCAATTTAAATTTGAAGCTTGCCTGGAGTTGGAGCAACCCATGGGTTCTTGATATGGCCTTAACTCAAGCTCCTTGGATCTTAGGGAGTGAGTAAAACCTTGCCGATGTTTTTTCTGTCCTGAATGTAGTGGTGCGCTTTGGCGACGTCATCAAATGAAAATATCTTGTCGATGACGGGGTTGATTACACCTTGCTGATAAAGCGAGAGAATCTCAGTTTGCCAGCTGGAAACGCGTTCCATTTCATCCCATAAATGACCAAGGTTGACACCAAATACTCCTTTGTTGTGGTTGATAAGTTCAGGCGGAGTAAATTTGAACCATGGCATCGAAGCAGCCATTTTTAATAAAGAAACGATGCTCTTCGTCTTTCCGGTGGCCGCAGATGAGATTCCAAACATGCCCATCCGTCCCGTTGCGGCGAGCGAACGGTAGCTCTTTTTAAATGATTTGCCCCCCACGGCATCGAGGACTAACTCTACTCCAGCCCCATCGGTGATTTCCATGACGCGTTTTTCAAAATCATCCTTTCGGTAGTCAATGCAATGCGATACACCGATTGATTTAAGAAAACTATGCTTGCCGGTAGAGGCGGTTCCAATCACCCTTGCGCCGCGGTGCAAAGCAAGTTGAGTTGCAGCGATTCCAACGCCCCCACCCGCTGAGTGGACGAGCATTGTTTCTCCCGATCGTAAGCCACCCATCACCACGACGAGTTGATAGGCGGTCAGGAAATTCACGGGCAGAGCAGCCCCAACTTCGGCCGGCATTCCTGTAGGGCGTTCAAACACTTGCTCCAAAGGCGTGCAAGTCACGTCGCTGTAGCCACCAAATCGTGTTAACGCTAAAACATCGCGGCCCAGCCAGCAAGGATCGACGCCGTCGCCGACGGCATCAATTTTTCCTGCGACTTCATATCCTACAACGACCGGCAGCGGGGGAAGATCTTGGTAGATTCCAATCCGACCCGCGATATCTGCAAAGTTGATCCCAGTCGCCTCAACACGAATACGGACTTCGCCTGGTTGGGGATCCGGATCGGCAGATTCTCGAATCTCCAGAACTTCAGGCGGACCAGCTTTGGGGATCCAGATTTGACGCATCGTAGATTTATCGTTTCTCTTGGGTGAGCTTCATTTTAATTCAGATCAAGCGATGGATCGGTGAGGTGAGTCGGAAGCGGATTGGGCAATCTCTTCCCCGTTGGATCTATCGCACCCTGCGACGATGCTCTCGCTATTGACGTAGCTCTTGAAGAATCTCGTCTGCGCTTTTCTTGGCGTCACCAAAAAGCATGTCTGTATTTTCATTGTAAAATAGTGGGTTGTCGACACCCGAATAACCCGAGCCCATCGAACGCTTAAAGACGACAACCTGACTGGCTTTCCAAGCCTCAAGTACAGGCATCCCGTAGATTGGACTGGAGGGGTCATCCAACGCTCCTGGATTGACAATGTCGTTCGCTCCAACGACCAGAACAACGTCGGTTGCCGGGAAGTCGTCATTGATTTCATCCATTTCAAGCACCAGATCGTAGGGCAAGCGAGCCTCTGCGAGCAGTACGTTCATGTGACCTGGCAGCCTTCCCGCAACCGGATGAATTCCAAAACGAGTTCGCGTGCCGTTCTTTTGAAGCACCTCGGTAATCTCGCGAATCGGATGCTGAGCTTGAGCGACCGCCATTCCATATCCTGGGATAACAATGACTTCTTTGGCATCTTTAAGCATTTGCGCCACTTCGGCACTGGTGGTTGATGTGTGTGTCTTGACCACGCCATCATCGACACGGGCGACGGGAGCGCTGCTGTCAGTTCCAAACCCACCGAGAATGACGCTTACAAAAGATCGGTTCATGGCGTGGCACATGATGTAACTTAAAATCGCCCCGCTGCTCCCAACCAGGGCTCCTGTAATGATCAGTAAGTCATTGGAGAGCATGAAACCCGTCGCTGCGGCAGCCCAACCGCTGTAGCTGTTGAGCATTGAAACAACGACTGGCATGTCCGCACCACCGATGGCCATCACCAAATGTGCGCCAAACACAAAGGCAATGATCAACATCAGAATCAATGGCCAGATACCGACGCCAGTGGACGTATTCAGGAACCACCCTCCGAGCCCAATGCAAACCAACAGCATGAGCAGGTTGAGTAAATGTCGGCCTGGAATCATTAGCGGCTTGCTCTTGATTTTGCCGTCAAGTTTACCCCAGGCAATGACACTACCGGTAAACGTCAGCCCGCCAATGAAGACACCAATGAAAATCTCAATCATGTGAATCATATCGGGGCCAACCCAGCCGTTGAGCGTTTCGTCAAAATGCCAGTCGGAGCAATAAACGCTTAATCCCACCAGGACGGCAGCAAGTCCAACAAAGCTGTGCAGGATCGCTACCAATTGCGGCATCGCGGTCATTTCGACACGAGTTGCCAAAAACGCGCCGCCGATCGAACCGACGACTAAAGCCAAAATCAATAGGGTGTAGCCGCCGGGGATTCCAGCAAAAAAGGCAGCGATAATGGCTAGTGCCATGCCAACAATTCCAAACAAATTGCCCCGGCGTGCAGTCTCATGCTTACTAAGACCGCCGAGGCTAATGATGAAACAAATGGCGGCAATCAGCCAAGCGAGTTGTGGGAAGCTATCCATTTCAGTCCTGCTTCCTAAACATGCCAAGCATTCGATGTGTCACAAGAAACCCCCCAGCGACATTAATAGCAGCGATTAAAACCGCGAATGCCGCGAGCAGGGTGCTGACTGAGTACCAGTGAGAGAGCGCTGCTTCTTCAGGGATGGTTGATAATTTATTTTTGCAAACTTGTAGCATTCCACCGATCAGGATAATCCCACTGATCGCGTTGGTGACACTCATCA
>JAQWLH010000291.1 GCA_029247405.1 Mariniblastus sp. | reverse complement strand
CAAGAGCAACAGCTCCACCGCTTGGATCCCACCAACCGCCGAGAGTTGTGTCACGAGCGTAAAGGCCTAGGAAGACACCTGTAGCCGAAGTGTGGCTACCATCAGATGGGCAAAGAAAACCAGGAATCTTGTAGGTTCCAGCGTCATCCCAAACTGTGAAAGGTGAACCCCACCAGAAATCTTGGTCACCAGTTTTGACAGCTCGGTTGGTATCAAAGATATCATCCAAGTTGTTCTGCTCCATGAATGGAAGCAAGAAGACTTTGGTGCCGATCCAGTTAGCTTTGTCGATACCGGTAATTGGGGGATCGAATCCTCGTGTGACTCCGGCGATAGGGTTAGCAAGAACTCCGGGTGGGAATTCTTTGTGTGCACTTTCGTAGTTGTGTGCTGCCAAAGCGATTTGGCGGATATTGTTCATACAAGTAGCTCGGCGGGCAGCCTCACGAACCTGTTGAACAGCAGGAAGTAGCATCCCAATCAGGATACCAATAATGGCGATTACGACTAGCAATTCAACTAGCGTAAAACCGCGACGAGTGTTGTGACTTCTCATAAAACACTTCTTTCAAAAAGGTTTCGATCTTTCGCGAGCGTGCAAAAGGGATATATGAACTCGCTAATCAACCACGAAAAAAAAGAATAAAAACAACCAGTGGCTCTATTCTATCCAAAAATCGACAATAAAAAAGTACGAAAGGTCCTGAATCTCAATATTTTTCGCACCGCTCAGTAAGAAACGAGTGACGGATTCAGCACCAATATTAAGCCGTAACAGTCGTCAAGCCGTCTTTAGATGAGCATAGCTCGCTATGTTAGTGTATTAAACCCAACGATACTAGATTTCTTTAAAAATGAAGGAAAATAATCGGAACTAAGCGCATCGCTCAAATATGAACATTTATCGGATTTGTGGGGTTATTTGACCATTTGTGACTTTTGATAACCAGAAATAAGGCCTTCTCTCGCTGTTTGGTCACATTGTGGCAGCTTTAGTGTTGGACTTGGTGGTAGCCGCCACAGCATTCCTCAGCGTAGCACTCAAGCGTGATTGATGGCTTTTGTTTATAGGAACTCCCGGCTTAATTGGGCATCGACATGAGCCGCGTGGGCGTCAACGTACTTTTCACGAATCAAGCTTCGAATCTTGGCTTCGCTCATAAACCCCTCCGAATAACCGGGTTGTACGGCATCGATCGTTCCCTTGGCCGCATTTATAAAATGACGAATGAGGTCAATTGGATCTTCGTCACCGACGGCGCAACGCACGGTTGTCGGCGTCATTCCTGCTTCTTCAAGGGCGTTTTCATCCAGTTCAGAATGTGTCGTCAGAGAGGGGCAGCTGACAATCGTATTAGATTGTCCGAGGCTAATCATGTGACCGAAGGTGGGGGAAAGGGAATCAAAGAACTTTTGGAAGGCGCTACGTTCAATTTTACCCATGTCAAACGTAAACAGCGGTGCCGGCAAGCCGAGATAAAGATACTTTTCACGAAATTCGGAATTCCCATCAGTCGAGATCGCGTTGCAATTGACTTGAATATCTGGATGGGAGTCCAGGAAGCCTGCGAGAATTTGAGTGTTGATGCACTTGCGTAGCATTCTAACGGTTAGCGTTTTCATGCCTTGCATCACTTCAAAGGCCGCGTCGGCATTCAGAAATGCGCCCTTAATGTAGTACACGTTCCAGAACATGGTTTGATCCCAGGACTGCTCGCCAACGGATTGTCCTTTGGGGATGAACATGTCGTTGTTGCGACCAATCACACAGCCGGCAATTACTGCGCCACAGCCACTGAGGTCTTTTGTGTAGCTATGAATGACAAAGTCGGGACGTTCGTCTGCGTCGGCACGATTCAAAGGACGGAACAGCATCGGTGTGGCGACCGTGGCATCTAGCATCACCTTCAGCCCGTGCTGGTGGGCGACTTTTGAGATTGCAGGAACGTCGAGCACGTAGCCTTGAGGATTGCACGGAGACTCGAGGTAAACGTAAATTTTTCTTCCAGCGGCCAGTCGGTCGGCGTGTTTTTGTTGAACTTGGGTGAGGAATTTTTCAAAGGCCGGGCCAGAAAATCCGTCGAATGTTTCCACCTCGATTTCGAGGTTCCCGGCTTTGGCGTACCAGTCGTGAATGAGTTGGTAAGCGCCGCCGTAAATGTTACGGCTGGTTATCAAGATATCGTCCCGGCCGAGTAAATGGGCCAGTGTTGAATCGATCGCTGCCATTCCACTGTTAAAGTTCCACGCCATATATTCGCCGGCATACTCGCCAGCTTCGAGGTCAACAATGTGGTTGGCCAGGCATACACTCGTTGGGTTGAGAAGTCTCGAGTAAATCTCGAGCATCAGTTCTTTGCCACGAAAAGCATCTTCAATCCACTCTGCGCAAGCGTAGATATAAGTCGCTGTTCTCGTAATAACCGGGGTGGCTGAAAAGAGCGCTGTCACGTTGTCAAAAACCGGGTACGGCCCCTTGGCGGCAAACGTTTCTCCTTCGTAGCCCAACGATTGGTAGGATTTGCGAAACGGATGTTGCAGGGTGTCGAGGATTTTTGCCATTTGAAATGACAAAAACTTTTTCGAATTGAATCGCTGAATCTTGTCAGCTTGATTCAGCGAAGCCATTGAGTCCAACGTGAGTTTCCAAAGTTCTTTCGCGTCGCCTTGGCTCTCGTACATCCTTCTTACGATTCGTAAAAGGACCTGTCCGTACTCTGATTCAGGATCAATTGAAAAGTGGGCCAGTTGTTCCTC
Organism: Mariniblastus sp.; assembly: GCA_029247405.1. Taxonomy (GTDB): domain Bacteria; phylum Planctomycetota; class Planctomycetia; order Pirellulales; family Pirellulaceae; genus Mariniblastus. The sequence goes on along the minus strand of JAQWLH010000291.1, from coordinate 5,781 downwards.
GGCCAATTCCGTTACGGACGTCGCCGCCGTGGAATTTCGCTTGGGTGAAAGCAACTTCATCTCGTCAATTTTTGAATCTGTCATCCCGGTACCCGTTACTTCAAAGTTTGGCCCGCCAACATTAGGCTCGGGGCTCTTCAAGCATTGGACCGCCAAAGCAAAATTGTCACAAGTCGATGGTCATCCGGTGGACAGGGGCGCGTTTGTCGATGCGGGCCTAGAACAGGGTTAACCGGTTAGCAGTTGTCGTTTGACGTATTCGAGCTGGGCTGGAAAAAGGGGGGAGATGATCTCGTCTGGAAGCGTGGTAGATGAGTCGATGATGGCGGCGATCGGTTGGCCGGATACCGAATTTGATTCGGCTGGCTGGAAGAATGACGAGCCAATTAACGAGCTTCCTGAAAAGTCGACTCCCCGTAAGTCGGCACCCGAAAAATCCGCTCCCTCAACGTCAGCGTTGGTGAAATCCGCGTTTCGAAGATTGGCTCGAACGAAATGGGCATTGCTCAAGTTGGCGTTGGAAAAATCGGCTCCGATTAATTGGGTGCGATTGAATTTCGCGTCTCGAAGCGAAGCGGAGTGGGCGCTTAGGTGATTTAGCTCACGGTCGCTGCAATCGATGCTTCTCAGGTCATGGTTTGAAAAGTCGCGTTTAGCAATCAGTTGGATAGACAGGCGGCGGTCGATTCCTGCTGCCATATAACGTTGTTCTTGCCATGGGTCGGCTGAATTGTGGTAGCCCGATTCGGCTTCCCAGAACCCTAGTCGGTCTTTTGCCAAGAGTTCGATTCGATCCAGCCATTTGACGGATTTGTAGAAGTAGCGGTCGGGCACGACACTGCGAATGGGGCCGCCATGAGCGGTCTCAAGAGGTTGCCCCTCGACGTGGGTCGCGATCAAAGTGTTGCAAGTAATCGCGGGTTGAATCTCCATGGTCGTTGAGTGGTCGCGAGTCGAGCGAGCAATGAAGGAGGCAAATTTGGCATCCTCTGTCGGAAGTGCGGTCTCTAGCAGGTCTCGAAGTAGCACGCCAGAAAAAGTAACGTCGAATTTTGACCAGCGAGTGACGCAGTGAATATCGATCGTGAAGCTGGTTTGAGGGAAGTTGCTGAGTTGGTCAAGGCTCAGCTCAATTTCGTTTTTAACTTGGCCGAGCAGTTTTAGGTTCCATGGCTTGTCTAAGGCCGCCGGTTCACGCTCTCCAATGATCGGCCATTTTCCGGGCGCAACCAATTGCTGACCCGGCGGCAGGCGGCTTTCTGAATCTATCTTTTTAGAAGGGCTAATGGCTCGCTCCTGCGATTGCGGAACTCAATCCGACTGAGGGGAAAGGTGTCATGCGCGCTGTTGGTGAATCGAGACTGTTGCGGACCGGTTGGGGGCATCGGATCGATGAATTGGCCATGCTCTTGACGGCTGTAGCAGCAAATTTACGAGTTTTTGAGGGCCCCTGAAATCTGGCACAACTTAATTTGCCGGTCTAATAAAAAAACCACCATCGGGAAGGACGGTGGTTTTGAGTTTCGAGTTCGCCACTTGCTCAATGTTCAAATTCTTTGGTTACTGGCTCCATGACTTTCGTGTTACGCTCAACCGCCAAGACCGTCGTGCGTTGCTGGGTGCCGTCGCGACTAGAAGCGACGACCGGCAGAACTTGTCGCCGGTCTGGAAGGTTCAGTCGCAGAGCAAACGTCCCATCATTTTGGAGTCGAACGGGTTCGCCCGCGATCGTGACGCTTGCGTTGGGGTCGGCACTTCCGTGGACAATCATGTGTGCATCTACCTGGAAGCTAAGTCCCTGGCCATTACCGTTGATGCCAGAACCGAGTCGCTCAAAAGCGGGAGCGTGCATCGGTTGTCGTGACTTTTCTTCAAATACCGCCTGTAATTCACCTTTGACGACATTGGGTTCGAAGCCGCCACTAAGGGCGTAGTACTTTTCCACGTCGTTGGTGATATCGGTCCAGTGGTCGTCTCCTTCACCGCTATTACTGGTCGGAGGAGTGACTTCGTTGCTTTTGGTGATCAGGTGGAACTTGTGGTCGGGGGCTAAATAGCCCACGGCAACCCGATATGTCTTTCCAGGGTTATCACACTTCATATACCAGTTGTTGACACCGCTGTGGATTTCGACTTCTTCGACAATGCTCTCAACTGAGTTGGTGTTTCCATCGCTGGTGATTTCGAGAAGCCGCAAGACTGGTTTCGAGGTGTGCCAGTAGCCAGCCATGGCTGCCTTAGCACGCTGCACAGTGGCCCGCGTGATTTCCCAGTAGGCTTGAAGCCAGTACGAGTCTCGAACCACCAAAATTAGGCGATCGGATTCAGGGGGGGCGCCGCGTTTGTTGAGTTCGTGGGCGGCAGACAAATTCTTGAGATTCTCAGTCCGCTCACGTTCTTGACGAATTTTTTTGGCGATTGCTGAGTCGGGTGCCCGCTTCGCGGAGCGAGTTGGTTTGGTTCTTAGTGAGTTGGCGGGTCTTTTGGCTGACCTGTTCAACAGACTTTTTTCTTTTTCTTTTTGCTTGGCGACCTTCAAGAGGGCTTTAACCAATTGGTCTTTCTTCATGGAGTGCCAACCTGATACCCCTTTTTTCTTCGCCATTTGGGCGAGGTCTTTTGAAGTGTGAGTTTTGAGAGAAGCTGCCGTAACCAAAGTTGTGCCTCCGAAACTGGCTTGCCAGTTTAGGTTGGGGGATCCTGCAGGAGCTTCCGGTCACCATGCAAGTCATTTTCATTTAGGTGGAAATCGTTTTCCACCACCGATTCCTCATTTCCTCATGAGGAGAAGTGATACCAGCGGCAATTTGGTGCCACAGCGGAGGCCCATTTCTGGGAGTGTACTGGGGAGATTGTGATCCTCAATTGGTCCCCAACGACCATGAAATCCACCCAGTCCTTCATCCGCCTGTTTTCATCCTAATGAAAATACGAAAAATTGCAAACGTATTGGGTGTGTTATCCGACAGGTCTTGGCGTTGTAAGTTCTTTGTTTGCAAGCGTTTATGTCTTCGTAAAAGTTTAGCTTATCGGCAGTTGTTAGCCATGTTTGCCAGTGCGAGGCACCTTAGCCTGTTATTCTCGAAAAAACCAAGCGGTTAAAACTAGTACATAAATTTTATGGCCGATTGCAAAAATCGAGACGGCGTTGGAAAAACTTCGTGAATTTTTTCTCAAAGTTTTCCTTGGGATCTTGTGGGTTTTTGGGCGGCTAGATAAAGTTGTGAGCGAATCGAGTGACTATCCCGCTCAAGATCTCCCAACTTCATTTTTTTTGCGTGAAACCCTTGGAAAAACCCGTCGACGATCGATCGGGGACGGCCAAGGCCATGTCAAAAGTCTCAGAGGTAATGTCGATCTGTTTGCTGATGATTATCCCCGCCTTAATGGGCTATGGGGCCGATCAGTGGCTCGGGACTGGTTTCTTGCTGACCGTCATCGGTCTGATTTTCGGAATGACTGGGGCTGTGATGCAGTTGATGCGTCTCGTTGCCTCTCTGAAGGAGTCAGACGCTTCACCTCACGAGCATTCAAAGCGAAACAAATAGAGTAGGCCTCCATGGGCGAGCGTGTTTCAACTTTGAGTCTGGCGTCGCGATTGGCGATTTTGGCATTAGCTTTAACGGCTTGTGCCGCAGTAGCTGGATGTGTGGGTGTATGGATGTTGGGGGGCAGTTTGCAAATCTTGCTGTTCGCGTTCTTGCCATGTTTGGTGGGGGCGTTGTTAGCACATGTTGCAGGCGAGTATCCAAAGGGTGATTTGTACATCATGGCTCGGATGGCAGTGCAAATTGTCGTGCGAACCTTGCCGCCATTTGTGGTGGCGGTTTGGGCACTTTATTTTGTTGAACCACCGCTCGATAAGAGTTTGGTTTTTTATATGATCTTGTTCTATCTCGTTGGGCTGGTGATGGACGTTCAGATGAGTTTGGCCCGGCTGAAGTCAGAGTGAGTTAGAGAGATAATGTGAAGAAGGGTTGCGGGTAGCTGCCCTGGATCAAAACGTCAAAACAAGACGACCCGTTTATGACATACAACAATCCAATCGTCGACGATCAAGACGCTGGCGAACAAAAACACGAAACCAAGACAGATGGCCATGAGGGTGAGCATCATGATGGTGTTGCGTCTGAAGGCAGTGCTCATGCCGCTTCTGAATCGGAAGGGTCCGGGATCGAGAGAGCGATGGACTATTACCTTAGTCCTGACCATTTGATCGGCCACGTTCAGGATGCCCATCATTTTGAGGGGTTTGGTTTTACGGACGCGGGTGGTTTCGAGAAAAATAAGATTGAGATTCCGTGGATTTCCCCATGGACTGAGGAAGAGCCTCTGATCGGGCACAACGGCACCTTTTTTGGTACGCTTGAGAATGATCACCAGTTTATAGGGCCGGCAACTTTTCAACCTTCCAAGTTTGTGATTTTGGAGTTGATCGGTGCTTTGATCGTCTGTGCGGTTTTTATTCCGTTTGCGCGTCGGATCAAGGGTGGTGACAAGCCAAGTGGTCGCTTTAGTAATATGCTCGATGCCACGCTTTGCTATGTTCGCGACGAAATCGTAGTTCCTGGGGTTGGCTCGCAGGACGCAAAGCGGTTTCTTCCGTTTGTGTGGACGATCTTTTTCTTTGTGTTGGCGTTAAATTTGATTGGGATGGTTCCTGGTCTCGGTGCGGCAACCGGATCTATTTCCGTGACCGCAGCGTTCGCGTTATCGGTGTTCCTTGTTGTAATGGGGACCGGAATGAAGAAGATGGGCGTGGTTGGGTTTTTGAAAGCTCAGGCGCCGCACTTAGATATTAACCCAGCGTTAAAGCTGGTTTTGTTGCCAATGATTTGGGCAATTGAAGTGTTTGGTTTGATGATCAAGCACATGGTTTTGGCCGTTCGATTGTTCGCCAACATGTTTGCTGGGCACTTGGTGCTTGGCGTATTTGTGGCTTTCATTGGGGTGACATGGGGTGCAGGGATGTTGGCGTGGGGAGTTGTCCCGGTCACTATCTTGGCTTCCATTGCGATTAGTTTGCTTGAATTGTTGGTTGCCTTCATTCAAGCTTATGTGTTTGCTTTTTTGACATCGTTGTTTATCGGTACGGCTATTCACCCGCACTGATTCGAATATCCTTTAGAACAATTTGTTGCTCTTGAATTTGGAGAACTTTTAATGTTTAGGTTTGTGTTTGCGGCTGTGTTTGTCATGGGAGGTTTCCTATTTTGCTCTCCAACATTCGCACAAGAAGGCTTGGGTTTTGCTGATATGCTTGGCCAAGTGGGAGAAGACGGTTGGAAGCTCAAGGCCGTTGGTGCGGGGCTTGCTGTAATCGGTGCCGGTATTGGTATCGGGCGCATTGGTGGTGCTGCTTGTGAGAGCATTGCACGTCAGCCAGAGGTTGGTGGTCAAGTTCAGGGTGCTGGTATCATTTTTGCCGCTCTGATTGAAGGTGCCGCTTTTGCTGCGATCCTTCTTTGTCTTGTATTCTAAATCGGCTTTGCGTTGTCGCGGTCTTACTGCGGCAGTTCAATGTTCAGTTTGTTTCAACCTGGTAATGATGAAATATGTTGACTGACCGTTTATTCAATGCGACGGCTCTGTTGTTGGCTGAGGGTGGCTCTCACTCTCATCCACCACTGCAGTTTCGTGTTGATACGCTGATCTTTTCGCTACTGATTTTTCTCGGATTGGCGGCCATCCTGCTCAAGTTTGCTTGGAAGCCGATCATGGAAGGGTTGGATGCTCGCGAGAACCGAATTTCAAGCGACATTGAAAATGCGCGTCTTGCTA
>JAQWLH010000281.1 GCA_029247405.1 Mariniblastus sp. | reverse complement strand
CGGAGTTGAATTCAATTACCGCCGTCATGCAATAACGGACTCGGTCGGGTTGAAGACTTGCTAAATTGTTTGAGATGATCTCCGGTAACATGGGGATCACCCGGTCGGGAAGGTAGATGCTCGTTGCCCTTGAGTAGGCCTCATCATCTAGGTCCGAGTGACGAGGGACAAAGTGTGACACGTCGGCGATATGAACACCCAGTTGCCAATGTCCGTTTTCCAGTTGCTTCAGCGAAATTGCGTCATCAAAATCACGGGCGGTTTTTGGGTCAATGGTGATGACTGTTGTGTCGCGAAAGTCGGTGCGGTCGCCAATATCATCTTCGTTGAATATCTCGGCTTGTCGTCGAGCATCTTCGAGTACTTTTTCCGGAAATTCCTCAGGCAGGTCGTATTGCCGAATGATACTGAGTGTGTCGACACCGGGTGTGCCGCGATCACCGAGAACCTCGACAATAACCCCTTCGCCATCTTGTTTGATGGAGGGAAAGTTGGCCATTTCGATTACGACTTTGTCGCCAACCTTGCAGTTTTTTGCTCCTGCATCACCCACAAAAATTCCGGTTTCAAACACGCCGCCGTCTACGGTGACGAAGCCGTATTCGTTTGCCTCGTGATAGGTTCCAACAAAGCGGTGCGAGAATCGTTTGATGATTTCAATCACACGGCCGGATTTGCGTTGATGATCGCCATTGCCTCTTCCTTCAGAAACGCGAATTTTAACGATGTCGCGATTGGTTGCGTCGGCGGTTTTGGTTTTGGGAACAAAGATATCATCTGAGCGATCCGAAGCAATTGATCCTTCGGGAGTTACAAAGCCGAAGCCAGCGGCTGCCCGACGAAAAAGACCGACAATCTCGTTAGATTTGCGGGCCGCTTTTTGCTTGGATTTGTTACGAGCCTCGGGGTTTCCAGTTGCCCGCATCACGAGATGTTTAGGCCCGTAAGCAAGTCGGCCTTTCTTGATCATTCGTTTGATCGTGCGTTTGACTTCGCGTTCTTCACCAAGCAGTTTGAGTTTTTTGGCGATTGCCTTTGGCTTGAGAGGCTGATAATTGTCACTCAGGACAAGTTTTAGAATGGATTTTTCCAAATTAAGTTTTTCTTTCATGTTGCAAAGTCTATGGGTAGTTTGGGTAAATTGCTACAGGCAACAAGCTCTTGAAAGGCAAAGAATCAAATGCGAATGGTGCCCTGAAATCGGGGCAAAAAAGAGCGTTCAAGCACCAGCGAGTCCACGTTTGCTTAAACGCCGACCGCTTTTCTTAATTCGCACGTTTGCCAGCGCAAGGACAACCTCAAATTCAAAGACTCAGGAGTGGTTGCGCAGGGAATTACGTGTCGCTTCTTACTGGGTAAAAAGTTCCCGAGTCGGATGAGAGCGTTTGGTTATTCGGCCAGCTTTCTTAGAAACACAGCTCGGTGGTCCAACGCAAAACAATCGAAGGCTGGTGGCGTCTGGTCGGACGCTAGTCTTTGGACGACCCTTTATAAATCTTTCGCCCAATCGAGGGGTGGTAAACCGTCCACGGACTATTCTTGTTGACATCTTCTGCAATCAGCTGAGAAACACTATGAATCCGTGCATCCAGTGAATCAAGAAAGTGAAGCGTGATGGCTTCGAGGGTCATTGGTAGTTTTGGGCTGCCGTATTCGTAGTGTCCGTGATGAGAGACAATCATGTGGCGCAATTGGTTCGCGATCTCTTGTGGAAATTCTTCGCCTGATTGCTTTTCTGTTTCCGCGATCACCTCATCCAGCATTGAAACGCCTTGGACCAAGTGGCCGATCAACTGGCCTTGGTCGCTATAACCGAGGTCTGGGGAGTAGGTTAATTCGCGAATCTTGCCCATGTCGTGCAGGAACGCTCCCATCAATAGCAAGTCGGGGTCGACGCCGGGGTATTGGGGGGCGATCAAATGGCAAACTTCCATTAGCGAGGCAACATGCTCAAGCAAGCCACCTTGGTAAGCATGATGGTTCTTGACGCCAGCCGGGGCGGAGCGGAAGCCTCGCATAAATGTTTCATCCACCAAAAAACACTCAGCTAGATTCCGAAGGTGCATGTTTTGCATTCCTCGGAGAAGCTCCGCCACACGAGCAACCAGCTTTTCTACTGCATCTGTCGAAAGAGTAATAAAGTCTGATTCGTCGATTCCCTGGCCATTATCTTTTTCCACTTGTTTGGCGAGAACTTGCATTCCACCATTGTAAAGCTGCGATGTCCCTTTGATGCGAATGAAGTCACCATTGTCGAAGCCATCGTAATGTTTCTGATGGGCATTCCAGAGCATCGCTGTGATGGAACCGGTTTTGTCGCTCAAGCGAACCTGCAGGTATAGGTTTCCATTTCGATTAGTGCGTAGTTGTTTCTCTGAAGCAAGAAAGACTTGATCTATGGCTTCACCATCGGCAAGTTCATTAACAAAACGGCGACTCATGAACGACTCATTTAAAATTGGGGTTGGCTGCAGGGAAATTTTCGCCGGACGGCGGAAAGCCGCTGCTGCGAAAGGTTCGCAACCGGCTTAACTAACAAGTGCTCCGAGATTTTATGATTGAGTCTCGGAAGCCACAAGAACGGGAGAGTTGTAGAAATCGTTCAACTAGTAGCGATTTAAGTGTGATCGTCATTTTTTTCACCAATGGAGAAAGGTTTCGCGACTCGTATTTTGTTATTCATTGAAGCGATAGCTTTTCAAACTTCCAAGCCCCCTGGGTCAATCAATTAAAACTCGAGATTTTCAGCTGCGGCGAGGCGAGGGCTGTCGTGAGAAAAATTACGGTCGGATTTTAGTTACCTAAAAGTGGTGGGTTCAGATTCCGACATTTTAGATTAATCCCGGGTCTTCGGGGCAAATTGCCAATAATCTATCTGTAGCAAGGCCTCTTGTGATTGGCGAAGCATGGCATCAAGAGTTCCCTGGCTTGGCAGTTGCCTCGAATTACGGGGCGAACCGTGATGAACCGGAAACTTGGGACTGGCTGCAAAATGTTTGAGTGGGGCACTTGCGATGGTTCAGCTGATCTCGCGAGCGGCTGATGAGCTGACAACATGTCTTTCGACGCGAAGTCTCAATCTCTACAATATGGTTCAAAATGATAGCCACTTCACCAAAAAAAGATCGCTGTACCTGATGGCCAAGACCGGAATTTCACCGACCCGACAAGAAGATTACCCCGCCTGGTACCAGCAGGTCGTTCGTGCAGCTGACCTCGCTGAAAACTCCCCCGTTCGTGGCTGTATGGTCATTAAGCCGTGGGGCTATGGGATCTGGGAAAACATGCAAAAAGTGTTGGACAAAATGTTCAAAGACACGGGTCATGAAAACGCTTATTTTCCCCTCTTTATTCCAAAGAGTTTTTTGGAAAAAGAAGCGGAGCATGTTGAGGGGTTCGCAAAGGAGTGTGCCGTTGTCACTCACCATCGACTTGAGCCTGGCCCGGACGGGGGTTTGGTTCCCGCGGGGGAATTAGAAGAGCCGCTGATTGTTCGCCCAACCAGTGAGACAATTATTGGACATATGTTTGCGAAATGGATTGGCTCGTACCGAGATTTGCCTTTGAAAATTAATCAATGGTGTAACGTCGTACGTTGGGAGATGAGAGTTCGTCTATTTTTGCGTACGGCGGAATTCCTTTGGCAAGAAGGGCATACAGCGCACGAGACAAAAGAGGAGGCTCTCGAAGAAACACGAACCATGCTTGACGTCTATGCCCAGTTTGCCGAGGAGTATATGGCGATGCCCGTTGTTCGCGGGGAAAAAACGGAAAGTGAACGGTTCCCCGGAGCCGATATGACACTTTCGATTGAGGCAATGATGCAGGATCGAAAAGCACTTCAGTCAGGTACTTCACACTTTCTTGGGCAGAACTTCTCAAAGGCTCAGGAAATTAAGTTTCAAAATAAGGACGGAGGTGAGTCTTTTGCTTGGACCACGTCTTGGGGGCTTTCGACAAGGATGGTTGGCGCCTTGATCATGACGCACAGTGACGACGATGGTTTGGTGCTTCCTCCACGGCTAGCTCCCAAGCACGTTGTAATTTGTCCTGTGATTCGAAAAGACGAAGAGCGGGTAACTGTCATGGAGTATTGTGAGTCACTTAAAGCAGAGATTGCCGAAGTGATTTACGACGGAAAGCCAGTTGAAGTCTTTATCGACGACAGCGACAAGCGCGGTGGCGAGAAAAAGTGGTATCACATCAAGCGTGGCGTGCCGATTCGTGTTGAAGCTGGCCCACGTGATATCCAAAGTAATAGTGTCTTTGTAGGTCGTCGGGACCAGCCAAAGTCGACTGGAATTGATCGTTCTGAGTTTGTAGCGACGTTAGTTGAAACGCTAGATGATATGCAAAAATCACTTTACGAGCGGGCATTAAAGTTGCGAACCGACAACACCCATTCGTTTGAGTCCTTTGAGGACTTTTCGGCGTTTTTCACCCCCAAAAATGCGAAGAATCCCGAGCTCCACGGTGGTTTCGCAGAGTGCTATTTTGTTGATTGTCCGGAAACGGATGAAATGCTTAAACCCCTCAAAGTGACTCCGCGATGTATTCCCTTTTCGGAGACAGAGCATCCGGAAGGGACTTGTATTTTTACCGGAAAACCGACGCGCGTTCGTGGCGTGTTTTCCAAGTCTTATTAATTTGGTTTCGAGGTGATTCTCAATTGGGCGAAATTAACCAGCCGAGACCGGTTTTGCTTGTTGCTGCCATCACGAGTCGATACGAGGCAGCGATCGACTGGGCGATCAGTCAATTCGTCGATCGTTGGGGGGATTTGGCTTTTGAGAGCCCCTTGTTTGACTTTACGGAAACGAGTTTTTACGCCAAATCGATGGGGGCTGATCTGAAGAAAAAACTGGTTGCCGTGAAGGGGTTGGTTAATCCTGAGCAGCTTGCGGCAGCAAAGATATTGACTAACCACTGGGAAATAGAATTTGAGCAAAGTTCTGAGTTCCCCGAAGAGCGGCCGGTCAATATTGATCCGGGTTATGTCACTGAGGCCAAACTTGTGCTGGCGACAACTAAAGATAGGGATCATCGAATATACCTCCAAAGCGGGATTTATGCCGAAGTCACGCTACACTACCAATCGGGGCGGTGGCAGAAGAGTCGCTGGACGTATCCGGATTACCAACGCGATGATTTTCAGGATTTCTTGACCAAGTGTCGCGATTTCCTGCGCAAGCGTTTACAAAAAAATGATTGAGTGGCCGAAGAACTGGTCGACTAATAGCCTGTTTTTCGTTCGTTGCCATTTACCCCATCCGGCAGTATCTGTATTCTTTCGAAGGATATCAAAATTGAGTTGGGGCATCTCCGCGCCAACCTTTTCCCATCACACAAATTCATGATCACAAAAGGCGCAGTGACCCCTGCGAGAGTTTCCATGAAATATGTTTGGATTACTGCACGGTTTGTTTTTGTCGGATTAATTGTTGCTGCAACTGTGGTTTCAATGGGATTCAAACATTCTGTTTCCAACTTGGGTAGTTTGCTGGGTGGCCAGGAAGCCGCTTCGTCTGACCAAGCGGCTGACAAGGCTGAAGATCTTGTGAAACATTGGGAAGCGGAATCAGGTAAGCCCGATTTTGTGTTGTTTGTCACGGGCCGACAAAAAGGATACATCGAGCCCTGCGGCTGCATTACTCTAGAGCGCCAAAAAGGCGGATTGATGCGTCGACACACGGTGCAGAAGATTCTTAAGGCTCGTGGTTGGGAGACGGTTTCCATTGACGCTGGAAACCAGGTCCGGCGAGTTGGCAATCAGCCGGAAATAAAGCTGAGACGGACTTTTGAGGCGCTCTGCAGCCCCCAGAATATGGATTATGACGTGATTGGAGTTGGGCCTGACGATCTCAAGCTTCCAGCCATCGAGCTTGGGCAGGCGATGAGCAACAATAGCACGCCAGAAAAGAACCCGTTCACTTGTGCTAATGTTCAGATTTTTGGTGACAGCACATCAAATGCTTTTCGAATCATTGAACGGAATAACAAAAAAATCGGCATCACCATGGTGCTAGGTGATGAGCACCTCGATGCGTCTCAGCAACAATTTGTTGAAACTATTCCAATGGAAAAGTCGCTTGTCCCGGTTGTGGCGCAAATGGAAGCAGCGGGATGTGACCTCAAGGTTTTGGTGGCTTTTACAAAGCTTGAAGAGTGTCGTGAACTTGGGAAAAAGTTCCCATTTGATGTTCTTGTCACCGCGGGAGGTGCAGGCGATCCGACCCTCCATCCGGAAGTAATTGAGGGTGAGAATCATGCAACATCGATGATCCAGGTAGGTGTCAAAGGCATGTATGTTGGTTTGGTAGGTTTCTTTAGTGAAGGGCTTGCGAAACCAACGATCAAATACGAGCGGGTTGAGCTGGATCATCGGTACGAGGATTCGTCTGAAATCAAGGAAGTTTTCAAGGCCTATCAGGCCGAGCTTAAAGATCGTTGGTTAGCAAACACGCTTGATGAAATTCGTCCCCGAAAACATCCCTCAGGTCATACTTTCGTTGGTTCTGACACGTGTAATGATTGCCATGATGAAGAGTTTGAAATTTGGGAGAATGGCGTGGATGGAGATGGTGGCCCACATGCGGAAGCCACCAAGGACTTACGGAAAAACCCCAATGACAATCGAGTTTGGGTGCAGCGGCATTATGACCCAGAGTGCATGAGTTGCCACGCCGTAGGTTGGAATCCGCAAAAATTTTTCCCGTATGAATCGGGGCTGTTGGATGTGGAGAAAGACATTCATTTACATGAGAACGGATGTGAAAATTGTCATGGTCCGGGGTCGGCTCATGTGGCGATCCAAGAATCAGTAAACGAGGGGAAGAATGTCGATGAAGCACTACGAAACAAGCTTCAGCAGGAAATGGTAGTCACGCTTAAAGAGTCGCGCGATGGTGCTTGCAAGGTCTGTCACGACTTGGATAACAGCCCTGATTTCCTGAAAGAAGGTGGATTCGACAAGTACTGGCCCAAAATCAAGCATGGCGGTGATGACGACTAACCGTCATGGGTCGAAAATCAGTGCTTGTTTTCTCGCCCATTTTAATTCTGCCGAAGTTCCTCGCTCGCTTTGCCGAGGAGGTAGAGATGCTTTGCTCAGCCTGCTTTTCCGCACTGTCGTTAGCGTTGCTATTTTGCACCAGTTCAGGTTTGCGTGTCGAAGATGTTTGCCAGTCGAAGCTTTGGGTTCCTAGTTACTCAAGGCTTCACAAATCTGCTGCGAAATTACGCAGGGTTTTCAATAAATAAATGACTCGAAAACGATGAACGTTGTTTGTGTCCGAATCTTGAGTTAGCATTTACGTTGCGTCAAGACAACGCTGCGATGATTCTGCCGCGAGTTCTCTAACGTCCTTTTCGTCTGCTTGGTAAATTTCAGTAAGGCAGGCAGGATGCGAGAGTGCGATGCTTCTTGACTCAATCAACCTCCTTGTCATCAGGATTAGCGATGAATCGTGACGCAATCGTTCCAATCAATCACCGGTTGCGTATTTTGGAGATTCTGGTCGAACAGAGCAATGAAGTTGTTTTTTGGACAGATGAATCGGGCCGAATTCTTGGTTGCAACAAGAAGATGTGCGAGCGATTTGGCTACGAACGTGAAGAGTTGCTGAAGATGTGCGTTGCGGACATTGACCCAGCCATTACGCCATCGAGCCATCAATTACTTTTAAAGCAACTTGAGAAGCATGAGACGGTTTCGGCCCAAAATGAGTTGCGTTCCAAAGACGGTATTCTCTTCGCAATGAATTTTGACGTTCATCGAATTGTGATCGAGGACACCGTCTACCTCCTGACTTATGGGCATGAACTTCACTGGGAAAAGCAGCTTCGCGATTGTGTGCTCTTGGCAACCGCCTCCGAAACCCCGTTGAATCAGGTCTTAAGTTTGATTGTTGAGCTCGCGGAGGAAGCACGCCCGGGAATGATCGCCTTTGTCGCGTTGGATGACGGAACCGGCAAATTTCGTGTCACGGCTAATCAAGGGTTGTCTCAGGCTCTTATTGAGACCGTCGAGGGAGTGGGAGCCGTTGAAACGGTGGGGATGTTACGCGAATCACTCGAAAAAGAAGTGACGGTGGTCATCGAGGATGTGCATCGGAGTCCTTTATGTGCGTCGCTGGTTAACGAGTTCAGCTCGATGGGGGTTCAAACATGCTGGACTGAACCTATCGTTTCGTCGGACCATCAAGTGCGTGGCGTGATCGTGATGTTATTTCGCGAACCAACCGATGCCACCTCGTACAGCCGTGAACTGTTGCAAATGATTGCTCGAGCTGTAAGCGAGGCGATCGTTAAATCAAGGGGAAATGAATTCCGTCGAAAAAACGAAATTCGATTTCGCTCTCTCGCCGAAACAACATCAGAGGCAATTTGGACGGCCTCTCCGGATGGAATGTTCGTCGCAGAACAGAAAAGCTGGGAGCAGTTTACTGGCCAGCCGTGGGAGAGTCATCAAGGGCTGGGTTGGTCTAACATGGTTCACGAATTTGATCGCGACCGAATTGTCGCCTTTTGGATGGGTTCGTTGGACCAGTTCAAGACAGTTGATTTGGAAGGCCGGGTCTGGCACAACAAGAGAAAAACCTTTCGTTACATTAATTTCAAGGCAGCTCCAATTCTTCACGACGGAAAGGTTGTTGAGTGGATTGGGAAGTTAGTTGACATTCACGATCGAAAAGTGGCAGAGGAGAAGTTTACCAAGAGTCAGTTCATACTTTCGCAATCGCAAGCTGTCGCGGGGTTGGGAAGTTGGATCTGGGATTTTAGAAGTAATCGCGTTCAGTGGAGTGAGGAGTTTTCCCGCTTGCATGGATTGAAGCTTGATCAAAGGGAGGGCGATTTTGATACATTGCTTGAGCATTGTATTTCGGCTGACCGTCCCAAACTACGAAAGGCATTGCAGAAGACGCTTGAGTCGGGGGAGCCTCGGATCGTTCAATATCAAATATCGGGCCCCAATGGAGCGTTGCGAACGGTAGTTTCAAAAACAAAATTTGAGCTTAACAGTGCCGGGCGGCGGTGTGGATTGTTTGGGATTGTGCACGATGTAACCGACGCTAAACAGACGGAAATTGACTTGCAAAAAAGTGAGCGCCAATTGCGGATGATTACCGACTCTGTGCCCGTCATGATTGCGTACGTTGACTTAGAGTATCGATATCAATTCAACAATGCACTCTATGAGTTGAATTTCAATATGTCGCGGCAGGAAATGAAAGGGCGTCATGTCTCAGAATTCGTTGGCAAAGATGTGTTTGCGATTGCTAAGCCCAATTTGGATCGTGCGTTCCGCGGTTTGCCAACATCTTTTGAGCAAAAACTAGTTTTTGCCAAAGGCGTTTATCAAACGCTCGACATTCGAATGGTCCCCGATTTTGATTTGGACAAACGCGTGGTCGGAGCCTTCGTTTTGCTCCTCGATATTACAGAACGTCGAAATTTGGAGCGAGAAATTCTTGACTTAGCAACGGACCAGCAGTCTCGAATTGGGCAAGATTTACACGACGGGACTGGCCAGGAATTAACCGGGATTGGCATGGTTGCGGATGCTTTATTGCATAAATTGACTCGGCGAGATGCTGAGGAAGCTGAGATTGCAGGTAAGCTTTGCCGGGGAATCAAGCGAGCCCTTCAACAGGTCAGGTCGGTTGCTCGGGGATTGAACCCGGTGGATGTTTCCCCTCAAGGGCTTGTTTCCGGTCTAACTGAAATGGCTCGTTCCGTTGAGGATTTGTATGGGGTCAATTGTCAACTCCTATGTCAGGCGAATTTGAACATTCCGGACAACCTGGTGGCAAACCAATTGTTTAGAATTGCGCAGGAAGCAACAACCAATGCCTGTAAGCATTCGGGGGCAACAGAAGTCGTTATCCAGTTTACAGGAGATCAAAAAGAGGTCGTGCTTTCGGTCTCTGACAACGGTTGCGGAATCAAGGATATTGACCACCTATTTAAGGAGCAGAATAAGGGAATGGGGCTGCGTTCGATTCAATACCGTGCAAGGATGATCGATGCCGCGCTTTCGTTTTCAAACCGGGAGACGGGGGGGACCCACGTAAGTTGTCATGTGATTTTTGATCCGCAAGAGTTTAACCGTGAAAATGAACAAGCCTCAGCATCATCGGAGACTCAGTTCAAAGAGACTTAATTTCGATTTGTTGATTTCTTATAGATGAACCGTTTTTGTTTTTGAGTTCGCCTCTTTTCTTAATCTGATCCAAGTTGTTGAAATGTTTAGAATCGTAATTGTTGATGACCATCCATCGACGCGAGAAGGTCTTGCGACGCGAATCGAGATCGAAAATGATCTTGAGGTTTGTGGTGTTGCTGCTGATGCACTGGAAGGTCTTGCCGCCATTGAGAAGCACCTTCCAGACCTCGCGATCGTTGATGTTTCGCTCAAATCTGGCAGTGGCATAGACCTCACCAAGAAGATCCGTCAGCAATTTGGATCCGTTAAAGTATTGGTTTGGTCCATGTATGACGAGTCCTTGTACGGCGACCGTGCGATGCGTGCCGGCGCGATGGGCTACATCAATAAAGAGCTCGCGACCGATGCGATCATCCGGGCGATTACCACGGTTCTCAATGGAGATTCTTTTTTTAGCCCGGAGTTGTCTTCCCGGTTTTACCGTCGTTTGCTTTCCGGCGATCAGGCGTCCAACGTTTCACCCACCCAAAAGCTATCGGAGCGGGAACTGGAAACCTTCCGGTTGATTGGAAACGGTTGTAAAACAGCTGACATCGCGGCGAAACTTAGTATTAGTCCCAAAACTGTTGAAACGTATCGAGCGCGTATTAAAGAAAAGCTTTCACTTAAAGATATGGCTGAATTAGCTCGTGAGGCAGCGCACTGGGTTTTAGAAAACGGTTGATTTTTATGATGGTCGCTTGCCTTGGCCCTTGCTTTCTGGGGGCGGCAATTATGATGAATGACAGCAGTATCATGCGGTGGTTGCAACGCTCAATTTTTGATTTAACAAAGGTCGTGAAAAATGTATTCGAGCACCAAGCTCAACCGACGAAATTTCGTCAAGGCCTCCTCGGCCGCGATCGTTGCTGGGTCGATTGCAGGTGGGACCACATCTGCGTCGTCGCCGCGTTTACTGAACCGTCACGTGGCTTACTCACTCGAGGGGCGAATTTATAAAACGCTAAAGATCGGGATGGTCAAGGTGGAGGGGGCTTTAACTGATAAATTTAAGGCAGCCAAGGCAGCAGGGTTCATGGGCATTGAGATGGGCTCGCCCGGTATGAACGTTGAGGAAACGGTTAAAGCAATTAAAGGGTCCGGGCTTCCCGTCGACGGAACCGTTTGTTCAACCCATTGGAAAGTACGCCACACCAGTTCTGATGCGGAGGTGCGAAAGCAGGCGCTGAGTGATCTGAAAACCTCAATCCGTGACACGCATGCTGTCGGCGGTAATACTGCACTTTTAGTGGTTGGCCACGGAAAAGACGGATCGGAAAAGGAAATTTGGCCTCGTGCGATTGAAAATATATCCAAAGCTCTACCGCTTTGTGCCCAGCTCGGTGTCTATATTGCGATTGAAAATGTTTGGAACAATTTTCTGTATGAAGACGGAGGGAGTCACACACAGTCCGCCGACAAATTTGTCCAGTTTGTTGATGAATTGGATTCACCATGGGTTGGGATGCAATTTGACATTGGTAATCATTGGAAGTACGGCAGCATGGGCGACTGGATTCGCTCTCTCGGTCGTCGAGTTGTAAAACTCGATTTAAAGGGGTTTTCACGTGCCCGAAACAAGTTCTGTAAGATTGGGGAAGGTGACCTCGATTGGGCTGACGTTCGCAAGGCGTTGATCGAAATCAACTATTATGGTTGGGCCGCGGCCGAAGTGAGTGGCGGTGGGATGGATCGACTATTGGAAGTTTCCAAGAATATGGACCGCGTCTTCAAGCTTGGATAATCAACTCGCAGCATGTTGCCGTACTTTCACTATCTGCAGTTGAATCGACAAGATTCGCGGATGTGGACAAGATTCCCGTTATTTACTTGTGAAATGTTTTGCAAAATTCAAGTTTCTTAAGCAATTCTGCGTCATTCGATCGAATAAAGTAGTAGTAGTTGTTGAGTACATCTGTGGCATCGTCTCAGACTGGCAGTTATTCGGATTGCCAAATACTCTACAATTTTATGCGTCGTGATAACGATCAAAATCAAATCACCTGATAGCAGAATTCATCGGGCAAAGCATCGGTGCATTTTATCCATCACTCGGACCGCCTGATTCGGTCCGATTTTCGAGTCACCGTTTATGAACCTCCAACCGCCCCAATCACCACCCCCGGTTGACCTTACTGGTCGAGAGTTGGGCGACTACCGAATCATTCGGCGTCTGGGGCGAGGTGGCATGGCGGATGTTTATCTCTCGACTCAAAAATCTCTGAATCGAAATATTGCGTTAAAAATTCTTAAGCCAGAATTGGCAAAAGATGAATCGTATGTCAAACGATTTTTGCGGGAGGCGCAGGCGGCAGCAGGGTTGCGTCAGGCAAACATCGTTCAAATCCATGAAGTCGGTGAGCGGGACGGGTTTCATTTCATCAGTCAAGAGTATGTTCAAGGCCGTAATCTAAAGCAGTACCTCAGCCGACATGGAGCTGTGGAGCCGGTAATGGCTATCAGTGTTTTGCGACAGTGCGCTTTGGCACTTCAAGAGGCGGGTAAGCAAAATGTTATCCACCGTGACATCAAGCCGGAAAACATCATGTTGTCGACCAATGGAGAAGTCAAAATTACGGACTTCGGTTTGGCCAGGGTCAACAATGATGCTCAGAAGCAAGCCTTGACTCAAGTCGGTGTGACGATGGGGACTCCTTTGTATATGAGTCCTGAGCAGGTTGAAGGCGGGAGCATTGACCAACGCTCTGATATCTATTCTCTCGGGGTGACGGCCTATCAGATGCTTGCTGGGAGGCCGCCGTTTGATGGGGACAATGCGCTTTCGATCGCTTTGCAGCACGTCAAAGATCAAGCGCCCGCCCTTTCCACGCTTCGCCCTGACGTGCCGATTGAGTTGTGCCAACTCGTCGAAATGATGATGGAAAAGAATCGAGAAAAACGGCCCGCCGACGCCGCACATTTGATCAAGGAGTTGCGCAAGGTCAAAGTGGATATCGATGAAGATTGGGAGATGATTGTCGAGAAACTTTCCTTTTCAGACACGGCAACCGGATCGGGCGCGGTGAATTGGACCGAGTCCCAATTGGCGGCCACGCGGCAGCTTCAGTCGGTGATGAAAGGAAACATCCGCTCTTGGTGGAAGTCGCGAGCAGCGATTGCTTCGGTACTTGGATTGTCATTTATTGGCTTGGTCGGAGGAGCTGTTTTAGCCAGTCGCACTGCCCCGGATTCACTTTTAGCATCAATGGCAGCGCCGGCAATTGCGAAGATGGATTCGGTTGATGAGCAGTGGGATTTAGCGCAGGAATCAACCCTCCTCAAACTTGATGAAGAATTGTATTACCAGGCAGTGATCGACCTTTGGCCGCTTGCAAGTTCCAAGCCTGAAGAACGGATGACGACAGAAAATTATCACCATCGCTCGGAATCTTATCTAGGCGATATATATTTACAGCAGAATCGTGTTGAGATGTCATTGGAGAAGTTTCAGGCGTTGGTGGATGTTGACCAGATGTTTGAAAAATTTAGCATCATTGGACACGCCGGAATGGCAATCGCATACGATCGAATGGCACCCGCTAGATTTGATGGAGGGGGTGAGGAGAAAATGCGGAAACGCAATGAGGCAATGGAAAGCGTGATGCAAAGCCGCTTACGAGATCAACTAGAAGGCACCCCGTTCATCAAAGCAGAATATGAACGTCTGCGTGAGAAAGTCAAAAGCGAATCCGAAAGTAGAAAAAGAGGATTTCGCGAGAGCTCCTTGGATGGGTCTGCTTAGGCTTGGGGGCTCCCCGAAAATTAAATCGTTGGCGGCATCAACGAAAATTCTGGTTGATCCACCACCACAAGCGATAGCCCAACGAGCGGTTGCCGACGAAAATCTTTGCTTTGGCGCCCATCCCAATTTTGGGTGGCACTTCTGTCTTGTCGAGCTGGATTCGAGTCACATATTGTAAATTAGCTTGTTCGTAAGTTGGAACCATTTCTACTAACGGGTCGGGCGCTCGGGATTGCATGGCTTGCATGGAAGATTGAGTCGGTTCGTACTCTTTACGAATAATTGAATAGTCGGTTTCAATCGGAATAGAGTCAATTTTTGAGCGGTAGAGTTTTCCCGGTTCAGAATACAATTTAATTTTCACGGGTTGCTCTAGTTTAACGAACTTAACCTGATCCTCGGTCAGGATAATGACGGCATACCATTTTGAGAGGTCGGCAACTTCGCAAAACCGCTGACCGCGTTGTGCCGAAACATTCTTGTGTTGGTCGTAGAGCAACGGGAGTGTATCGATCTCGGCAAGTTCCTCTGAACCGGTGCCGGTATGTTCAAACGGAGTTTCAACCACCGTGCCGGAGATCGAGCTTTTCAAGGTCAGTTTGTCGGATTGCTCTTGGAATTTTTCAAGCGTGTTTTTGGCTTTCGCCATTTCTGTCAAAAGTGACTGGATGGGCTGGGCTTTACCTTGTCGTTGGAGCATGGCAGCTCGTTCGTACTGATTCGCAGCTTCCTCAAATTTCTTTTTTGAGTCAAGCAACTGGATTTGTAAATCGAGGTTGGAAAGCTGAGCCAGCGTTTGGCCCGCAACGACCTGATCTCCTGGTTCTACCGAACAGGATTCTAATGTGCCCGGTTCATTCACCCAGATCGTTTCGATTTCCGCGGGCATCACCACCGCGTTGCATTTTAAATAGAGGGGAATCGGGATAAAAAGGACCATCGCCAGAATCACGAGGGCACTAGCCAAAACAACAAAGAATCTTACTTTTTTCACTTCATGCATCCGACCAGGAACTGACATGTACTTATACAATTTGTAACCGGGCATCACGAGGATGCCGATCATTGAAAACAACGCGATTCCGATTCCAATCGACTCAAGATTATACGGTTCGAGCATTTTCATGAGAAAGAAAATGATTGAGAACATAATGAACCAACGGTAGCAAAATGCCGCAACGGTAAACATGGCGAACGCCCAAGGACGATTGGTTGGCATCAATTGATCATCTGGAATATCGAGTCCCAGCCAGTTGCGACCGAGTAGCGTTGTCAACGCTTTGGTCGATTTCTGATTCAGGTTAGGGATCTCAAGAATATCACTGAGAATGTAATAACCATCAAAACGAAGTAGCGGGTTTCCATTAAACAGGATCGTGCTAATTGAACTGACTAGCATGACCTTGAGCGCGATGTCCTGAATGAATCCGGGCTGCACAAACCACCACACAAAAGTGGCAATGGTCGCCAGGATGACTTCGATATACATTCCGGCCGCTCCGATTGCCGCCCGATGCCATTTGTTGGGCAGACGCCAACTGTCTGAGACGTTGCAATAGAGGCATGGCGTGAGGACCAGCAGCATGAATCCAATTTCGTGACACTCGCCGCCAAGTCGTTTGCACGATAGCCCATGACCAAACTCGTGAGCAATTTTCGTAACGCAAAGAACCAAGGCAAACATGTACCATTGATTGGGGTCAAAAAAAGCTTCAAATCCGGGCAGCTTGGATTGGAACGAGACCCAGTTGATTAACACTGAAAATAAAGCAGTGGCAGCGGCAAGCAAAACAAGGATCGCCGCGGCTTTGGTAAATAGCCACCAAGTGTACGGGAGCAGGAAATTCAAGATCCGCTCGGGATCAAAACCTTTGTAACGGATCGCTAAGATGTTGGAAAATGTTCCAACTCGCTCCATCATGAGGTTTTTGTGACCTCGTTTGAGTAACTCCTTGCCCTGCCCTGGCATGTTCGAAGTGACCAATCCATCCTGATGAAATCGGGTCAATAACTGCTGGAGATCTTGCCGGGTGATTCGTTTGGGGGCGAATTTTTCGTGGTAACCGTCCTGTAATTGGTCGATTGTTTTTTGGCCGTCTAGTTCTCGCAGCAAGTAAAAAACATGCGGCGGAAACTGGTAGTACTTTTGACCTAGTGGTTCCTTGACCACCCAGTATTCGACTCCCTGATACGCCATTCGATCAAACGTGAGATCGGGACGGATCTTCATCTGCACGACGGATCCCCTCGGTGGTGCCGTTGGTCCGCCAGGCTTTGGAGGTGGGATGATTGACATCGCAACTCCTAAAAGAAGATTTTGGTGCGCAGAAAGTCGTAGACTTGATAAAAGCAATTGAATCCAAGTGATTTTTTTCCACAGAGGATCTTTGCCGTCGCCCCAGCACCGCTTCGCAGTTCGGCTTTGAGTTCTTCCAGTTGCTCGGGGGCAATATCAACGACCGCTCGAAATTCTGGAGGGCCAGTTTCCGAGGGAACCGCTCGAGGAAGAATGTCGGAGACGGTGCCCTTCAAAGTCAAATTTGGATTGGTGTTGATTTTAAATTCAACATCCAGCGGTTTGCCATTGTTTGCGCTGAACGCTTCGTCGATGTAAACTACTTTGGCAGGGGGAATCTTAAGTTCGAGTTGCCAGGTGCCGTCCAAATCAACGACTTCAAGTAAGGCGTGGTTAGGCGCGACCGGAAAGTCTTTGTATCGACGCTTCGGTTGGGGGGTAATCACTGTCCCATCGATCGGGCTGGAGATGACTTGATAAGTGCGTTTGAGTTTTAGCAGCTCAAGTTGCTCAAGCATGGTCGCCAATTTTTTTCGCAGATGGGTTGCCGACATCGAAAGTTCAGACTTTTCAACTTTGTCCCTGATTCGGCCACTCGAAAGCTGATTGGTCGCGTGAGCAATATCCTCATTGATCCGCTTGATCTCGTATTCTTGAATCGAAATCTGTACTTCAAGATCCGGGTTATCCAAGACCATCAACTTTTGGCCTGCCGAAACTTTTTCCCGTTCGCCAATGAGGACATTCGTAATGATTCCGTCAGTTTGCGGGTAGATAGTCCGCCGTACGGTTGGATGCATTACGCCGGCAACCTTCATCTTCAACTCTTTTGGCCAAAACATCATGGCCAACACCACCACGGCAAGACAAGCCAGTCCCACCATCGTTTTGCGAAAATGATCGCGAAACAAAAGCTGTTGAAGCCAGCCAAGCCGTTTCCAGACAGGCAGTAGAAAAATCTCACCATGCTTGCGGGCATTTTCTAATGCGAGCTGTGACTGGCCCACGATTAAATTTCGGTTTTCCTCAATTTCGGTTTCGGTAACATCAGCATCAAAATACTCAAAGCAGATGACGCCAAGCTTTTGGGTTTGTTGCTTTCGGTGGCTTTGCATTTCGAGATCTGCGGTCTCGGTTGGTTTGGCCATTAAGGGGATGACGGCAAGCGTCCGGCAGTGAGACTCGTCGAGGTACTCATTAATCTTGGTAGCAACTTCGGGAGCAAGGCCTTCCGTGCTGCCTGTAATCCAAAACTGGGAATCAGCGCTGACACTGGCAGTGGCGACATTGGATAGCAACCGTACAACATTGGCACGATTGTCAAAACGGTCTTGACTGCTGATGGCCTCGATCTTGCAGCGACGTCCGTTCCATGTTCCAACGCTGACGCGATCGCAATTCAATAGCCTTCTGGCTTCGTTAGCGATCGAGTAGCAAGTTTCCTTTCGATCAATAGATCGGTGTGACTCGTTGATAAACTCCAGTCTTGCACCCCAGGTGTCGGCATTGACACTGAGTTTCTCTAAGTCCTGCTGTTCGTGCCAACGCTGAAACAAGGATGAGATCTGTGATAAAAATCGCAAATAGCCTTCTTGGGCTTGAGGAGTAATATCAGCTCGTTGCAATAACTCTAAAGTGCCACAGCAAGATTTGGTGCGATTGAAAATTGGCGAGAAAAGCATCAGAAACGATTCATCGCGGCTTTCATGGGGACCGGGCGGTTGGTTGCTTAAGGCTTCGGAAGCCAATCCCATTGGAAGTTGCTTTTCGACGACTTCAATGACGGCTTGAGCGTGCTGGCCCTCGGGTTGCGAAAGAACTTCAATCGCAGATTTGTTAGGGGGGGTGCCCGATCGGTGGGTTACGGTGGGACGTCGCTCCCCGTTGACTTGCCACAGCAAGGCTCCGTGAGCCCCCGTGATTTTGACAACTTTGCTGAGCACCGTATCGCAAAAGTGATCGAAGTCTTTCTCGGTCCGGGCCATCTCATTCAACTGGTGGATCGTGCGTCGCACTTCTTGACGAATGGCGTCTTGGCTAGGCTCGTTTTGATGTTGACCGCTGGACATAAGACCTAGAGAACCACTGAACGAAGGAGGTTTTGGAAAGGATTTGAGATCAATGTTTCAATAGTTGAACAGAACTTGGAAGGTAGGCTTAGAGTTTTGACGACCCGATCAGAGAATAAGTTCAAAATTGATTGCGAAAATTGATGTGATCTTAGCTGAGCAACCTTCGCCCGAATTGGCAGGTTCGGGGTCATTTATTCGAAGTTGTCGAGGATTGGATCAAGTCCCATCTCTCTTTGAGACTTCGAAAGCTGCTTCGTTCAGTGGT
>JAQWLH010000254.1 GCA_029247405.1 Mariniblastus sp. | reverse complement strand
GACCAAGATGTTTTGGCCAACATTCGAGGTCAAGTATCTGAACTCTGCGAACACTTTCCTGTCCCCGCAGAGAGTGTGACGGTTTAATTCTGCAAATGACGCCAGCAGAATAAGTAACTGCCTGATTCGGAACTGCGCCTTGGGTGAGGAATCGGAGCATGAGGCGTGGCCCGCCGTCTTGCCCAAATCCACTTTCCTAAAGCAAGTGAAATTTCAAGCAGGCGAAACCCGTGATCAGCCTGAACGTTAATCAAACGTTAACCGAAGCCAAAGAGGCGAAGCGTGGGTTTGCACGAATGGTATCAAAATCAGATTCTGTGATCACCAATTCTCGATATCTGGAATTTAAATCCAGAGCAAAGGACAGGTGCATGATTGCCAAATCAACCTGTCGATTGAGGGCGTAGTAACAGGCCAAGTTGTACTGAGCAATTGCGCAATCGGAATCTAATTCTACGGCACGACTGACGGCATCGATCGCTTGATCGAGCCGGCCTAATCGTTTGTAACACCAGGCCACCGCCAGATAAGCATGAAGGTTGTCGGGGTCTAATTTCAGTGATTGCATGAAGAAATTAACTGCCCTCGGAAGACGCTGAGAAGCTTTCGCAGCCTGTCCTTTGAGGAACAAAACGTGGGGTTTGTGACCGAGCGGATTCTTGATGTTTTCTAAGCATTCAATGGCGCGAGTCGCAAGTGACATTTTAAGCTTGAGATCAAGCGATAGCTCGTCATTCAAGACCATGGCCAGATCCAGATAGCCTTCTGCCATCTGAATGTTTCGGCGACGTTTGACTTGTTTGATCGTGGCCATCAGTTCACCTCACGGATACTCGCAGTAAATACGAAACGGATAAATATCGAGTCTCGGTAATTTCTTTCTGTCTGAAATGAAGCTTAGTTTCTACTGAAATGGTGGTGTGAAATACTTCCGAGGATTGAAGTGATCGCGCCGTCTTGTTGGCCACAATTGCGTGTTTCGCGGGGACTAACGAATCGTCGTAGGGATAACGATTCGCGCCTGTCGCAACAGCCATATCAGTTATTCCAACGACTTATCGAGCTGCCGCTAAGTTGAAACAGCTTTGGCGAACTGGGACAAGGCCGTTGTCAAACCTGAACGTCTAGCTCAAAATGTTTCACAAAGACACCATCTCGATGGAAAATCACGTAGTAAACACCCATTTTTTGTATGGCATACCTCTTGCGGTTGCCTGAGCCAGATCGGACGGACTTCACGCCTCCCTCATCAAACACCGCTTCATGTCGCAGGATGTTTTAGTGTTCAACTACAGCAAAACCAGACAGACAATCTCTTTAATGGTGCTGAATTGCCTCATCGGCTACGGGATTGGAATGCTTGGGATTATTCCGGTCACCAGCGGCACCACCAGTGAGAACGTTTCTAAGACGGTGAAGGTTTCAGCAGAAGCTTGGCCCGCAACATGGCGGTACACAAAACACGGATGGCAAGACATCGGCAGCACCCATCGGGATTCTTTCGTCCCTCTCAAGTCGTTCGAACTTGTCCATCCAACTTTATTTGCAGCGAGCGTGCTTTTGGCCGTCGTGGGTACATCGATTTGGGCCTCGAGTGAACAGGAAATTTCTCGCCTTCTTAACCATGAAGCCGATCGAGATGCCGTAGATCAATCTGCATGATTGCCTTGTCAAATCAGTCGGACAAGAATGGGTAAATCGTCTCTGACACCCTCTTGAAGTTTTTGTGTGGCCGTTGGCTCTATCGCTCCGCGAGTTGAACGAATTTGGGCGTCATTGGCAAAGCAATTTTTGACCAACAGGCCACGGTACCTCAAAGAACCCCACTCGGCATCGCAACCCACGACAGGCAACCCAAGCTCGGCATAAAACCGACAAGCGATACAGTTGCAAGTTCAAAGTTGAACATCGTTGTTCTCAGAGACTAGAAAAGGGTGCTTCGATAATCCTGTTTTCTGTCACAACAATTTTTGGCACACCCTTGAGTGCGGGCAAACGCGGCGTCATACGTTAAAGCAAAAGTGGGGTTATTAAGTGTTTTCGAGCGGATAAAAACTCAATTTTGAGCCGGTAGCCCCGCCGGTCTTCAGCTTCAGTAAACAAAAGCGGAACCGACACGGATTGGGGCCAACCCATTTGATTTTGCTTTCATCTTTGGACGATTCACTATTCTTTTGTCTTTGCTCGCCAATTCAAAAAAGCATCTAGAAAGCCCTGAATTTCTCCATCTAGAGCTTTGTTAATATCACCCATCGCAAAACCGGTTCGTGCATCTTTAACTCTCTGATCGGGATGCATGAAGTAGTTTCGAATCTGGGAACCACCTCCAACTCGGGCTTTATTCTGGTAATCCGCCGCGTTCTCAGCTTCGCGTTTTAGCTCTTCGGCGCGTGCCATTTGAGAACGGAGCATCTTCCAAGCCTGAGCACGGTTCTTATGTTGGCTTCGTTGACTTTGACATTGGACGACTGTCCCGGACGGAACATGAGTCAAACGAATGGCACTGTCTGTCTTGTTGACGTGCTGACCGCCGGCTCCACTGGCTCGATAAGTGTCCACCCGAACATCGGACTCATTGATATCAATTTCTATCGAATCAGAAACTTCAGGCGTGACATCGACGGCGGCAAAACTCGTTTGGCGCTTACTTTCAGAATTAAAGGGACTGATCCTCACCAATCGGTGAAGGCCCGTTTCACCTTTTAAATAGCCATAAGCC
Organism: Mariniblastus sp.; assembly: GCA_029247405.1. Taxonomy (GTDB): domain Bacteria; phylum Planctomycetota; class Planctomycetia; order Pirellulales; family Pirellulaceae; genus Mariniblastus. The sequence goes on along the minus strand of JAQWLH010000254.1, from coordinate 77,567 downwards.
AGCGGACCTCGAATCGCGATCGAAGCACTGTTGATCCCGGCCTCATCGTTGTCGTTTCGTTCGAACAAGACAACTTCGTATTCGTTCTTGGTCGCCCATTGGGTGTACATCCGAAGTAACATCTCGGCCCAATCGTTGGCGTCTGTCCCACCGTCACGCGCATGGATTGTCAGGATCGCACCGCTATCATCGTGAGGTCCATTGAGCAAAGACTTCAGCTCAAGATCCTCCAATGATCCTTCGAGTTGCTTTATCTCATTTCGAATTTCATCTTCAATGGATTCATCGTCGGCGGCCATTTCGATCAGCGCTTCAAGGTCTTCACCCGAGCTAATCAATTTCAGCATTGGTGCGACGATAGACTTGACTGATTTAAGCCGAAGGACTGTATCTTGCGCTTTTTCCTGATTGTCCCAAAAATTGGCAGCCGCCATTTCCGATTCAATATCGTCGATCGCTTTTAATTTGACGTCGTAGTCAAAGACTGTCTCGCAATTGGGTGATGCGCTGGCGGATGCTGCTGGAACGGTCTGTAAGTTCAGAATCCATGGATAATCGCAAGTCTATTTGGAGTGAGTCAAAGGATTCGATGGCCCAACTGAAAGCCATCTCTGATTGCAGATTGTTAGGTCTAATGACCCAAGGTCAAGCGGTCTTGGAACAATGAATGGCTCCTTGGCACGCTTGAAACGAGGACGATCAACCGGCCGATTCCGTCTGAGGTGCCTTCCGTCCCGGTCCAATACGCGAGTAATTTTGATCGCTTCAACGCCAAGACCGAATTGCGACGGTGTTCATAAATCCTCTTGGCGGGATGATAACGATTAAATCGGCTCAATTACTCGTGAAAAACCGTCGATTGGTTGACCCTTTTATTCCGTCGGCTAAAGTAAAACATCGGTCTCAACGGGGCCACCGCCTAAATATATTTGGGCTGAGCTTCCGTCTTGAATCTACCACTCCACTGTTATCTCTTCAGGTCGTCTTTGATTGGCGCCGATTGAGTCGATAGCTGGGATCTGATTCCTGGCCATCATTGTCAGCGTAAATATTGTGGAATAATTTCGATGTCCAAACCTGCAAGTAAACCGAAGCCCGAAAAACCAACTGAATCCAGCGGAAAAACACTTAAAGAGAGGGAAAACGAAGCGGTTGAGCAAATGGTCGCCCGGTTCGTCGTCAAACAGGAAGAGAAGCCAGTCGACAAATACTTGCGAGCGTTGGTCAAACTTGGCGGATCCGACCTTCATATGAAAGTCGGCAAAGCACCTATCGTGCGGGTCAACGGCACACTCAAAGAACTCAAACGGGATCCCATCGGCGTCGAAGAAATGGCTCGCCTTCTGTTCCCCATGATGAATGAACGATTACGGGACATTTTTGACCACGAAGGAGGGGCCGACTTTGCTTACACCGTCGACGTGGACGGCGTAAGTTGGCGTTTCCGAGTTAATATGCTCCAGCAACTTGGAAAAATTGGTTTAGTCGCGCGGCGAGTAAACAACTTCATTCCAAACTTTGAAGGGCTCCACCTTCCGCCCTCAATGGAAACTCTTTGTCACTTTGATCAAGGCATGATTCTGTTAGCGGGAGTTACAGGTTCGGGAAAGAGTACAACGATCGCTTCGATGTTGAACTACATCAATCGCATCTATTCGAAACACATCCTGACCCTCGAAGATCCAATTGAATTTGTTTTCACTGACGACAAATGCCTGATCAACCAGCGCGAAGTCGGCATCGACGTTGTCGATTTTGGCGTTGGCATGAAGCATGCCGTTCGTGAAGATCCCGATATCATTCTGGTCGGTGAGCTTCGAGACGAAGAGACCTTCATGACGGCGATCCATGCCGCGGAGACTGGGCACTTGGTGTTTGGTACGATTCACGCCTCAACTTCCCCTTCAACGATCGGTCGTATTCTCGACTTGTTTCCCGAAGATATGCACGGCGCGATCCGGGCCGCTATTGCGATGAATATGAAGGCGATTGTGGCTCAAAAACTTCTCAAATCGATTGACCCAAAAGTGGGCCGTGTTCCGACTTGTGAAATCATGACGTTTAATCCGACCGTCAAGAAATTGATTCTTGAAGGGCGAGATCACAACCTGAGCGATGCGATCCGCATCGGCTACGAAGAAGGCATGCAGGACTTCACTAAAAGCCTGAAAGACTTGATTGATCAAGAATTGATCGACCGCCCGACCGCGTTCCAAGTCGCCCCGAACAAGGAAGAGCTCAAAATGAAGCTCAAAGGCATCAACGTATCGCAACCTGGAATTATTTAATGCTTCGCTGCTCTCGTTGGGTATTCATCATCGCGGCAGCTGTCGCGATTTTACTGATACCTTTTGCCGACAATTTGTACGCTCAGTCAAACACCAGCGTGACCGCTGGTCGCCCAGGTGGGTATTTGTCTTGGTGGAAACTGTTGGTGATCGCCATTGTGTTTATCGTTTGGGTGCGGACGACGGATTGGATAAATCGCGATTCGATGAAAATCGCAAGCAAAACAGGGATGCTCCAAGAAGTTTGGAACCCGCTGTTGGTGTTTAGCTTTTTGATCGGATTTCTCTGCGTCATTTCGGTGCCGTGGTTTTTTGCCGGGTTGCCAATCTATCTGATTGCGGCTTGGCTTCCGTTGTTAATTTACTTTTTTCGAAGGCGCAAAAAGTTCAAAGCAGATCCCAACATTAAGAACTACCTTTCGCTGAAACCGGGCGAAGCTCCCCCGGCCGAAGCACTTCCTCAGGACGAAGGAGTCGAGGTTTCCTTCACCGCGGCGGGAACAGATAAAAATTCAATTCAAGCCAACTTGATTCGCGCCCGACAGGCAACCGCCTTTTCCGAACTCAAAGAATTTTTGATCATGACCCAATTTAAACGGGCGGAAAAAGTTCTTTTAGACTACACCCGTGACGCGGTCAGTGGACGTTTATTGGTGGACGGTTCATGGCACACTCTCGATGTTATGGATCGGGAAACCGGCGATTCTATTTTACAGGGCCTGAAAAATTTGGCCGGCCTCAATGCCAATGAACGTCGGGCCAAACAAGTGGGTCGATTCAAGTTGAAATCAGAACTGGGCAAAGCCGAGTTTCAGCTAACGACTCAGGGAGTACCGACGGGAGAGCGAGCGGAAATCTTTTATATTCGTGGCGCCCAAAAAATCATGAGCTTGTCTCAACTGGGCATGTTTCCCGACATGCTTGAAACAATCAAAGTCTCACTCAACGAATCCGGACTCACGATTATCTCTGCCCCTCCGGGGGCTGGCCTGACAGCAACCTGGATGGGAGCTTTGACGACCTCTGACCGATTGACTCGTGACTGCGTGGCTCTTATTTCTGACGAGGAAACAGAAACGTCAATCGAAAATATTGTGCCCAATAAGACCAAAGGCAAGCCGCAAAACGAAGCTCTCAAAGCGCTTTTATTGACTCAGCCAGACATGGTCGTGGTTCCCGAAATAGACAGTCCTGAAACCATGGACATTTTGACGCTTCATGGAGCCGATCAGGATCGCTCAATTCTGACACGGACATCGGCCAAATCGGCCGCCGAGGCTTTGCTGCGGGTTTATGCCAAGGCTGGCGATCGACCTCAGTTCCTTCGGGCTCTCAAAAATGTGACGTGCCAGCGATTGGTTCGACGGCTTTGTACCGCTTGCCGAGTCGAAGTTCGCGTTCAACCTAACATCATTCAGAAACTTGGGGGCAATCCCAAAACACAAGGCACCGTTTTTAACCCATGGCAACTGCCGCCACCGGAGCAACGGGTCGACGAAAAAGGTCGTGAAATTGAGTTTCCTCCCTGTAAAACCTGCGGCGGACTTGGTTTTATTGGAAGAATCGCAATCTTTGAAATGATTACGGTAGATGATCAACTACGAGATGTCATCAAAAAGAACCCCAAGATCGCCGCCGTTGAACAAGTCGCCGCAAAACTTGGCAAGCAACCATTGGCCACCCAAGCGTATAAACTGGTTCTCCTGGGTGTGACATCGCTGTCTGAAGCTCAAAGAGTATTGAAACAAAACTAACTGCCTGACCCGAGAGAGTCGGGAGAAACAATTCTCGAAACAAAACATGTTTGAAGAACACGGACCACCCATCGAATTTACTGCCGCTGGAGATACCCCAGAAGAGCAGACAACGAACTTGAAAATCGTTCGTCCATCGCCTGGTTTTGACCCCGCATCAGAACTCTGCGCCGAAGCGATCATCAAAGATGCAGATGTAACGGTACTGGATTTCTCGCCACAACAAGTCACGGTTCGTTTTCAAATCGATGGGCTCTGGCATGCCGGGACGCCGATGGATCGGGAAATGGGCGACTACATGCTTGCCACATTAAAGCAACTCGCCGGGGTCGATTATCGCGAACGACGCGAACGTCAGACAGGCAATTTTGCTTCTTTGTACTTGAAGAAGAAACAAAAATTCAAACTGGTTTCCCAAGGAATTCAAACAGGCGAACGGGTCGCTCTTTACCTCGACTACAAACGACCGCCGCTGGACAAACCAGAAGATCTCGGCATGCGTGCCAGCATGGGTAAGCAACTTCGTGCGATCGTGAATGACACCAACATGGGCATTCTCATGTCAACCGCTGTACCAGGCGAGGGCTATACGGCGGTTTGGCGAGGGATGCTCGAAGCCACTGACCGATTAACCCGTGACTTTTTTGTCATGGAACACGTCGGAAAAAATGAGCCCGAAGTCATCAACGTCTATCCGGTTGAATATGATTCAGCCAAGGGCGAGAACCCGATGACCCCAATGAAGCAGTTAATGTTAAAAGAACCGGACGTGCTTGCATTTCCGGATATTGCAAGCGGCAAACTGCTGGATCAGATTGTGAGTCACTCTGTCACTCATGAAATGCCAATTTTCACTCGAATTCCGGGCAAGCACTGCCTCGATGGGTTGCTTCGATTGGTCGCTCTCAAACCCGATGTCAAAAAACTGACGGACAGAATGACCGCGGTGATCAGTATGCGACTGATTCGTTTGCTATGTGAAGATTGTAAAATCGGATTTCAGCCGCATCCGCAAATGATTCATCAGCTCGGCCTGCCGCAAGGAAGAGTTGCTGAATTGTTTAAGCCGATGGTTTATCAACCTGGAATGGTCGATGAAAACGACGTGGAAATTGAACCCTGTTCAAACTGTTCCGGCATTGGCTACCGTGGTCGAACTGGATTATTTGAACTGTTAATGTTTAACGATGAACTTCGCCAAGCGTTAGTTTCCAATCCACGTTTAGATCAATTATCGGCCGTCGCCAAACGCCATGGGCACGTTTCAATGCAAATGGAAGGCGTCGTGATGATTGCTGGTGGAAGAACGTCCGTCGAAGAATTGCAACGCGTCCTAAAATCTTGATGCAGGCTATAAACCAATGATAATGATTTTGATTGCCTTCGGGATGTTTGTGTTAATCGTCGCCAGTACCTGGTGGTTCGGCCTGTGGAGTAATTTTATAACGCTGATCAATGTGTTGCTTGCGTCAATGTTGGCCAGCAGCATTTACGAACCGGTTGCGGGACAACTACTGAGCATTAACAGGTCATACCAAAGACTTTTTGATTTTATTGCGGTTTGGTTGGTTTTTTGCCTCGCGTATTTTATTCTCCGCGGCATCACCGACGTCCTCAGCGCCTATCGATTGAAATTTGATCCACTCACAGAAATGATTGGCCGATCTGTTTTATCTGTTTGGATCGCTGGAGTTTTCATCTGCTTTTCATTTTTTACAATGCAAATGGCTCCTTTGACGCCTGCCTTCTACGGCCGAAAGTCACCAGCAACTTTGCCCTCCGAGGTCGGTACCATTCCCGACAAATTATGGCTGGCTTTTATTCAGAGTCGCTCGCGCGGTGCCTTGTCCGCTGGTCAACAATCCAAGCTGTTTCCCGAATACAGATATACTGAGCATCCGGACGATGCAGGTCAAAACAAACGCGTTTTTGACCCCCACGGAAATTGGCTGTTTGACATGGAAGCCCGACGATGGAATCTGTCAAAACAAACTAAATTGCGCGGAAATTAACACCATCGTTTCAGGTACGCGACTCTACCCCGAACACCAAATTTCAATTGCTGTGAATGGCATTGAACCGGGGTACATTTCATTTGCACGACAGCGATGAAACGCATGTTCTCACTGGATATTGGGATGATCCCACTGACGGGCACCACCAACCAAGAGCATATGCGCGCTGATCTTGAGGTGTTTAGACTTCAATTGACATCTAATGAAATCCAATTGAATTCAACAACGGTTTAAACAACAAAACCAATATTTGCTACGCGACAAAGGCTACTCGTAACTGAATAACTCTGGATTGTTTACTTCAGCTACTTTGTTAGCAAATCGATCATTCGCCCAGGCGAGCCCATTGCGTTATAGCCTCCATCCACGTGGAGAATTTCGCCAGTGATTCCATTGGATAAATCTGACAGTAAAAATGCCCCACTGTTGGCCACTTCGTGATGGTCGATATTTCGACCCAAAGGAGCGACGTGTGCGTACATTGTTAGCATGTCACCGGCACCTACAGCGGTGCTTGCAAGCGTTTTGAGTGGACCCGCACTCAGTGCATTGACGCGAATGCCACTTGGCCCCAAGTCATACGCGAGGTATCGGGTGGTTGCTTCTAATGCCGCTTTGCAAATTCCCATCATGTTATAGCCAGCAACAATTTTTTCTCCACCGAAATACGTCATACAGGCAATCGAAGCATTTTCGGCAAGGATCGGCCTGGCGGCTTTTGTGACGGCAATCAAGCTGTAACAACTGATATCCATGGCCAGCTTAAACCCCTCGCGGCTCGCATCGATGGTGTCGCCTAGATCAGCTCGATCAGCGAAAGCAATCGAGTGAAGCAGAAAGTCGATCTTGCCAAACTCGTTCTTGGTTGTTTCCATGACGGATGCAATTTGAGCATCATCCTGAACATTTAAAGGCACCAGAAACTTGGGTGATACATCCTCTTCCGCTTTTTCAAAACACTTTTCGACACGCATGCGATTCTTTTTCCGCGCGTCATCTTCACGATCGGGGAGGTGAGTAAAACCGCACTCACCACCTTCGGTCATGATCTTCTTTGCGATTGCCCAAGCGATGGACCGGTCATTGGCGACGCCCAGAATCAAACCTTTTTTACCTTCAAACAAACCCATCAGATGATTCCTTTTGCGTACGATTGTGAGGCCGATTCAAAATGACTACGCTAATCCAGAGTGAATCAGATTCAATTTGATAACAGTTTTATTGCTGGCCAACAATTGCTAACCCGATAAACCATGACTTCAAGTGCCCAATCATCTCGAATTACCGCGGGCCAATCCGCTTCTGACCTTTTGGTTGAGATGATCGATTTGTCGCTATCAACGACCCAAGAGGCTGATTTTCTGGCAGCCGCCCTCAATTTAATTAACCAAAACGCGGGTTCAACCGGCACAACCCTAATCGAGGGGGCTAAGGGTCAATGGCGCGTAATCGCCCATACGGGCGAGGGCGAGGGCCTTCCCACTGAAATGCTCGCTGAAGCACTCGATTCCGAATCCTGCAAACAGGATGAGGGCTGGACCGCCGCATCACTGATCAAACCAAACCGCTCAAGCCAACTGTTGGCATGCAATTCAGATACCGTGGACCCCGCCGAATTTGATGCTTGGGCCGCTGCCGTGGGATTGGCCTACAATTCCTTCATGCGAAGACACAGTCAGTCTCGTCGAGCTCTCCGACTCGAAGCCATCCTCGAAATGACAGTCCACTGGAACCAGTCTCGGGAGACCGATGAGTTATTGGAGCAAATCGCCCAGACCTCGACGCGACTCTTGGGGGCCGAACGTGCGACTATCTTTTTGCCTGACCCAACCGGCAACTCGTTGATTGGTAAGCCCGCCCTCGGGGTTGATGCCGGTGAGATTCGTATTCCACTCGATGCCGGTGTCGTCGGCCAAGTCATGCAATCAGGCCAACCCGCCAGGGTCGACTATGACGTTTCCGCCGAGCAGAAACAAATCCATCGCGATGTCGACCAACAGCTTGGGTTCGAGACCAAAACAATTCTGTGTGTTCCGATGGCCAATGGTGCTGGAAAAACTATTGGCGCCTTTGAATTGATCAATCGAAACGAAGGCAACTTTACAGATGATGACGAATCGGCACTTCGTGAACTCGCCGCTCATGCTGCTGTTGCGATTGATAATACGCTACACGTAGAACAACTGGTTACTTCAAAACGATCGGTGTCCGAGCAAGCTGCTGGCCAAGTTCAAATGATCGGCAACTGTGCCGCGATTGAGAAACTTAAGGCCACCATTGAACGTGTCGCAAATACAGATCTGGTCGTTTTTATTACAGGGGAGAATGGCACAGGAAAAGAAGTCGTCGCTCAGATGATTCACTATCTCAGTGCGCGTCGCGATGAAGTCCTCGTTGCCGTCAACTGTGCTGCCATTAGTGAATCACTTTTGGAAAGCGAGCTGTTTGGTCACGAAAAAGGCGCCTTTACCGACGCCCATCAGGCTCGCGAAGGAAAATTTGAGCTCGCCAAAGATGGTACTTTGTTTCTTGATGAGATCGGAGACATGAGTCTCGACGGACAATCGAAGCTGCTTCGCGTTCTTGAGGAAAAGCGAGTCGTCCGAGTCGGCGGGTCCATGCCCATTCCAACTGACGCCCGCGTAATCGCCGCAACCAATCAGGACCTGGCTAGTCTAATCACCGAGAAAAAATTTCGTCAGGATCTCTATTTTCGATTGAACGTTGTGCCAATTGAGCTACCGCCACTTCGTGATCGTGGTGACGACATTTTGATGTTGGCAGAGCATTTCATGACTGAATTTTGTGCCAAGGCCCGACGCGACCCCCCCACCATCTCAGCCGCAGCACGCAAACGGTTACTGGGACATTCATGGCCGGGGAACATCCGTGAACTTCGCAACATGATGGAACGACTGGCGTATCTAACAGACGGTCAAAAGATCGACGCAACTGATCTGGATTTTGTAAACGCACCCTCGACGGGTGATTCTGCGATCCCCATGAATCTCGCCTTAACCGAAGCAACTCGGCAATTCCAAATAGACTACATCAAGCGTCACATTGACCGAGCCAAAGGAAACATGACCGACGCGGCAGCTAAAATGGGACTGCACCGATCCAATCTATATCGCAAGATGAAACAACTTGAGATGGGTGATTCTGACGAAGAGCAGGTTGATGCGGCCGACACGCAAAACTGATTTGCTTGAACTTTCGATCTTTCGTGTAGGCCTTGTGAGGGGATTTCACGAGAACGTTGGTGAAGTGTCATGAGGGGCCCGTGACTCCATCACTACAGTTTGGCTGGGCGATTGGGGAAGTCGGTCAATCTTGGTTATTTTGGCCAACCCACGAGTCAAAGGCGCGATCTTAGATTTAAACCCCATCGACATCTGGCGCCAAAGATGTGATTCCGAGGCAATCATCGATGGGATAAACGTATGGAGATTTGAATCCGATTATTCCCTGTCGGGCTAGAATCTGCCGGGAAATGAAGCAATGGTTCAAATTTCGACTGGTTTGAGTGATGAATTAATCGAAAACGTGCTTTGTTTGTCGTTCCGGTCAACTTTAGTTGGGGTGAGAATTGCCAGTTAATCGTGGCTCAAACCGTTCACCCTGTTTCTCTGAATGAGTTTAAAAAGCGGGCATCTGCGGCAATTTAACGTATCTCACAGAGCTAATCGGCCCCGTGAGCACTGTTGAGAGCGACAACTCCCGAGAATTGCTCCTGAAATCAACCAATTGGGCCGATATTGATTTTGGAATTCTTCTTAAATCATCATTTTTTGGCTCTCGACGTAGTCGGGCCCATTTATTAGAATCTGTCGCTCCATAGGACGGGTTTTCCGTCCGTTTTTTATTCGATGGATCCAACTAACGACAAAGAGTCACCGGACCAAACATGTACGCGATTATTGCTGACCTCGGACGCCAATACAAAGTCGAAGAAGGCCAAATCCTTGAAATCGACTTCCGCGAAGCAAAAGCGGGTGACAAACTCACATTTGACCGTGTTTTGGCTGTCTCAAACGAGAGTGGCTTCACTCTTGGCACGCCGACTGTCGGTGGAGCGACCGTCTCGGCAAAGGTCATTGGTGAAACCAAGGGCGACAAGATTTTCGTCCAAAAGTTCCGTCGGCGTAAAAATTCAAAGCGACGTACTGGCCATCGCCAAAAGTACGTCAAAGTTGTCATCGAGTCGATCGCTTAGTTTCGATTCGTCGCAACCACAATCCAAGTATCAAACGAAAGCCAGTCCAAACTATGGGCTGGCTTTTTTCGTTGATGGTCGATCGCACAAGCATTCGCATCCGGTTTGCCTGGAGCATCGTTCCCACCAACCCGTTTCTGGGGGTAGAATTCAGCTATTGCTAGTTCTTACGGCAAAACCCTGCCGGATATTGATGCAATTAGTGGTTTAAGCCCTTTGCACGCAGCTCATATCAGGTTGAAATAAGAAGCAGTCACGAAGTTCACCACCAACTTGTGGATTAAATGGGCACCGATAATTCCAATTTCAGCAATGTAGATGATTCTCCGCTCGAAGGGCTGGTTGGTACATCGTCAACAATGCGTAGCGTTTATCAGATGACGCGACTTTCGGCAGCCAGCAGCTCATCGGTACTACTTTTGGGAGAAACTGGAACCGGCAAAGAACTGATTGCTGCCGCCTTGCACAAACTAAGCGACCGAGCCAGTGGTCCATTTGTTCGGGTCAACTGTGGAGCCCTAACCGAAAGTCTTCTCGATAGCGAGTTATTTGGTCACGTTCGAGGTTCATTTACCGACGCCGTTCGTGATCGTACTGGCCGATTCGAAGCGGCGCATGGTGGGACCATCTTTCTGGACGAAGTCAATTCAACTTCATCGACGCTTCAAGTCAAACTACTGCGAGTATTACAGGAGCGAGAATTCGAACGGGTAGGCGATACTCGGACGATTCAAGTCGATGTCCGGGTGATTGCGGCGAGTAATTGTGATCTCAATCTTGAAGTAAGCGAAGGCCGATTTCGCGAGGATCTATTTTGGCGATTGAACGTCCTGCCGATCGCATTACCCCCACTTCGACGTCGCGAAGGAGATGTAGAAGCGCTCGTCCGATTTTTTCTGAATGTTTACTGCCAAGCCAATGGCAAAGAAATCAAAAAGATTCATCCAGATGCCTTGCAAGCGCTAGTCGAATATCAATGGCCGGGAAATGTCCGGGAGCTGCAAAATTATATTGAACGGGCAGTGGTCCTGTCACAAGGTGATCAACTGGAACCGTCGCTATTGCCAACAGCCGTTATCGGTGACTCAACTGCCGCCCAAGTTGCTGTTTTTAGGCCCACTGATGATCAGTCGTTAATTCGAGAGTTAGTTTATAATCAGCTAAGTAAGGCTGAGAAAAGTGATACCGATTTGTACAGGCAAATTGTTGAACCGGTTGAAAAGGAGCTATTGGTTCAAGTGCTTCATGCCTGCAATCATACCCAAACCAAAGCGGCGACCCGTCTGGGAATCAATCGAAATACACTTTACAAAAAGCTAACCGAATTTGGTCTGGCGAAATCAAAATCAGACGACGCTGAGACAGAAAGCTAATATTCAGCGGAGCTGAACTTGTGATCAATTGATTCCAAACGAGCTATGTTTCAGATTGACTTTAATTTTTTAGACCAGCCATTTCGAGCTTTTTATTGACGGCTTTTAAGCGTAACGATCAATCCCTTGGTCATGCTTCGGGTTATGATGTGTATTGTCAATTCGATTCTTTGGGCAAATGATTAACTATTTAATCATAGCTGCCCCAAACCTTATAAATACGCTGTGGACTGGCTTTATAAAATTTCAATTACCTGCTTTGCGGCCAGCTATCTGGTCGTATTTGCGTTGGAAATCTCACGCGTCTTCTTTGACGTCGCGCTTCGCAAATACGTTCGCGTTGGATTTGCGGCGGCTGGTTTAGTTGCCCATACCGTTTATTTATTGTGGCAAGGCAAACTGGAACTTGATGCGACGGGTATCTGGCTAAGTAGTTGGTTTGGCTGGTGTCTGGCCGCGGCTTGGGTATTAGCGGCGGCGTATTTATGGATTTCAATTCGTCAGGCAAAATCCGTGATCGGGCTTTTCCTGTTGCCGGTGATTATTGTTCTGATTGCTGTCGCCGTTCAGTTTGGACCCGAACGTTCATTCTCGGTTGGCCGAGCTAAAACCATCTGGAACATGGTGCACGGATCAGCTTTATTGCTGGGCACTGCTGTTGTTGCCCTTGGATTTGTTTTTGGAAATGTCTACTTGCTTCAAGCCAGCCGACTTAAACGCAAGGCTCGTTCACCGAAGCATTTCAAGCTGCCATCGCTTGAGTGGCTACAGAAGTCGTGTGAGAGTTCCCTAATCATTTCAACCGTCTTGTTGGCCGGAGGGCTGGTTTCAGGAATCGCCCTGAACTTGATTAATCAGGCTCACGGTAATGATGGGTTCGCGCGAGGAACGATCGCCTGGTCCGATCCGGTGGTCTGGTCATCAGGAGTGTTATTTTTTTGGTTACTGGCTTCCGCGATATTTAACGCGTGTTATCGTCCGGCACGGCACGGACGTAAAGTCGCCTATTTGGTAATGGCCAGCTTTCTTTTTTTGGTATTGGAACTGGGAATTGTCTGGTGGGTTGGCCATGCGGTTAGTAAATCGTCCGATAAAACTTTGACATCCGTGACGTTCAATGATCCAGAATCGCTTTTAACGGAGAAGCGATCATGAACCTCCAGGTCGTTGGCTGCAGCCATCACCAATCCAATGTAGCGATTCGCGAGCGGTTATCTTTTACAGAACAACAGGTTCGTCCGTTTCTGGACCTCTTTTATCATCAGTTTCCAAAATCAGAAGCTGTTTTACTTTCAACCTGCAATCGGACCGAATTCTATGCCGCTGCCGAAAATCCGGAATTAATTCCCAGCAAACAGGAAATGATCAAATTTCTTGCGCAGCAAAGGGGGCTGTCAATTGCGGATATCAACGCCGATCTTTTTGCTCATTCAAATCAAAAAGCAATTGAACATTTGTTCAATGTTGCTGCGAGCCTCGACAGTATGGTCGTCGGCGAAGCTCAGATTCTTTCACAAGTCAAAAAAGCATATCAAATTGCAATTGAATCCAACGATTCCATTCCATTAACCCACCAGGTCTTTCAGTCAGCGATTCGTGTGGCCCGCCGCGTTAGCAATGAAACTGACATCCATGCCAACCGAGTAAGTGTGCCAAGCGTCGCGATCGGTGTATTGGCGAAGCAAATATTTGAGAGGCTCGATAACAAAAAAATATTGATTGTCGGTGCCGGTGAAATGGCCGAAGAAACACTCAAATACGTCGTGACCGGAGGCGGAAAAGATATCCGGATCACCAACCGAACTGAGTCCAAAGCAAGAGAACTTGCCAAACAGTTTAACGGACGAGTTTGTGAATGGACCAATTTGAAGGAGGAGTTGGCAACGGCTGATCTGGTCGTCAGCACCACGGGTGCAACTGAACCAATCGTGACCTCTGAAATGTTTGATCACGTCGAGAAAGTCCGTGAACAAAAGCCCATCTTGATCCTCGACTTAGCCATCCCTCGTGACTTCGCTGCTGATATCGGCGAGCGATTAAACGTGTACTTGTATACCTTGGACGATCTACAAAAAGAATGTGAACTCAATCGCGAATCGCGTGAATCTGAATATCCAAAAGCCGCCAAAATAATTACTCAGGAAACCAATGCGTTTTTTGCTGATGTTCGCCGTCGATCAAGCGGCTCGACAATCGCACAATTGCGGCAACAGGCTGACAAGGCAAAAAATGTTGAACTCGACCGATTGATGAACCGCATCGAAGGCGTATCCGAGAAACAAAAAAAAGAAATTGAGCAGTCGTTTAATCGGTTGGTGAACAAGATTCTTCACCCACCGCTGAAATCGTTACGCGATGACACATCCAATGGATCGGGCAGCTTGCTAGATGCATTGAAAAAACTATTTCAGTTGGGCGATTAAGCGATTAGCTTCTGCTCATCTTTAAAATCAACGAACCGTTCAAGCTGGGTCAGTTGATTTAAATTTGACTGCGAGTTTATTCCCAATCGTCGTCGTCGTCATCCCAGTCGTCATCGTCGATATCGTCGTCTTCGACTTCTTCCCATTCGTCATCTTCAAGGTCATCGTCTGAGTCATCGGAGACGCCTTCATCCTCGGTACCTGAAGCATCGGAGTCATCATCGTCTTCTGAGTCATCGTCGTCTTCGTACGAGTCATCTTCATCATCTGCGTCGTCGTCCTCTGATTCTTCGTCGTCGTCCTCGACTTCTTCCCATTCGTCATCTTCAAGGTCGTCATCTGAATCATCGGAGGCGTCTTCGTCCTCGGTATCTGAATCATCATCGTACGAGTCGTCTTCTTCCTCTTCATATTCAGAGTCGTCGTCTTCGTACTCCTCTTCGTATTCGTCTTCGGACTCGTCCTCTTCAGAGTCGGATTCTTGGTCTTCGGAGTCATCCTCTTCGTACTCGGAGTCATCGTCTTCATCAAAATCATCATCATCTGCTGATGCGAGGGGGTTGGGATCGACCCAATCAAAATCTTCATTGACAAATTCCACCACGACTACCTCAAGATCATCTGCCAAGAGTAAATGTCGCTCGTCAAAATTTGTATTGGCGGGATCAAGTAACTGGGTCATTCTTCTTCCTCCTTGGGCGGTGAGTCTGGCGACTCACGATTCAGATGATTCTCTTGTTGTACGCTCTGTGTTTCTGAGTCGTCTTCAGATCGGCCACGATATTCTTCATTAGATGCCCATTCCGGCAACCCTTGGCCGGAAAGATGTTTCGATTTAGGCAAATCATTGAGTCGGTTAAGCCCAAACTGTGTCAGAAATTCTTTGGAAGTTGCATATAAAAAGGGACGCCCCAATTTTTCACTTCGACCAGCTATCTTAATCAGGCCTTTTTCCAGCAGTTGTCGGAGCATTTCACCGCAACTGACCCCTCGCACTGCTTCAATTTCTGCCTTAATGATTGGTTGACGGTATGCCACGACCGTAAGCGTTTCCAGTGCTGGTGTGGACAAGCGTTTTGGGCTTTGGATATGGTCGAGGCGATGAATCCAATTGGCGAACTGGGGCCTAGTCAACATTTGATATCCACCAGCAACTTTTTTGATTTGAAATGCCCTGCCTATTTCGTCGTAGTGTTCATTCAGTTGCTTAATTATGGTTCGCGCTTGAGTGCCATCTTCCAAATCGGCCATCTGGCTCAGTTTCCGGCTTGGCACCGGAGTTCGTGACATAAACAACACCGCCTCAAGTCGGCGCATCCGCGACTTGGGATCGGTCGGCCAAGACTTGTGATCAATTGGTGGTTGATCAGGACTGGCTTCGGCTGTCGTTTTTGGTCCCTCGTCACTCAAAAAACACCTACCTGCTTGGTTTGTCACCACCATATTTAACGATATTGTGTTGCGCCTGTTAGATCAGATTGAAGGCTTCCACAGGTGAAACCGCAAGAACAATATCGGCAAAACATTTTGTTGACAGCACAAAGAACGATCAAAACGGAACTGGATTATTAAAACGGTGAATCGAGATGGCAAGCTAAATCTGGGTGAGAACATGAATCGGATCACTGCCAAGCTGATTTACACTTGTTTGAAAGCAATTTTGGGTATGATATTGACTCAAGGTTATAAATTCAAAGTGATTGTATTCTATTTATTGGATCCCAACGTTAGATGGTTGAGACGGACCAAAATCACCGCTCAAAAGCCCGATTCATCTTGGTGGTCGTATTGGGATTTATGGTAATTTCTCCAATCATGTTTCTGGTTCTGTTTGGATTGGGGCAAGTTCGAGGAATCGAATTTTCACCCGACGATTTTTCAAGAAGATCGTTTTCTTACAACCAATTACCACTGGTCGATTGGGTGATTTTCAAAAAATCTTACGATGACATAACTCCTGACCTGGAGGAAAGCCTGGTCACCAACAAGTTGATCAACACCGTCGTTAATAACACGAAAACATGGCACCTCGTATCAGAATCGTCCATGAGTGTCATTTCTCATGAATGTGACGCTAGGTTTTTGATTGGTTTTTTAGACAAAACTGATAGTGATTTAGCTAATTACTGGGACACTTGGAATACTGAACACCCGGAGTGTGCAATTGTATTTTGGCCTCATGTTGCTGAATTAGCTCGGGACAAAATGTATCTCAACATTCGGAAACCAATGAAGGTAGCTATCAACCAGAAAGATGACGATCCCGTTGAGTTTGACCTGCGGCTACGAAAAACACTGGGTGAAGTTTATTTGGAATTGGGTTCACTGGACTTAGAACTGGGACGCATGGAGCGAGCGCGTCACCGGCTTAACCGAGCGATCGAATTTGCGCCCACTCGTGAGTCATTCCTGTGTCGATCAAAGTGCTTGCAAGAACTTGGTCTACATGCTGAGAGCAAGCGTGATGCTCAAAGTGCTGCAGCCCTTATCAAATCCAGTCAAGGAACCTCTAAGGACACCAAGTGACCGATTTCATTTATCTCGATCACAATTCTTCATCTCCAATCTTGCCTTCAGTCGCCCAGTCAGTGTCGGAATGCTTGTTGGAGGGTTACGCTAACCCTGCCAGCCAACATCGTTTGGGACAAATAGCTCGAAGTAAATTAGAGCAGCTTCGCCGGTCGATGGCGGAGATGCTTGGTGCCCAATGCTCAGGCATGCATACCGACCAACTCATTTTGACCAGTGGCGGCACTGAAAGTAATAACTTAGCTATTCTTGGTCTAGTCGCTAAAATTGATCATTCTTTTGAACACGAGACTGATCAACCGAAACGCATTTTAATTTCAGCGATTGAACATCCCTCTATATTCGGAGCTGCTGAACAGCTGGTAAGACTGGGATTTGAAGTTGAAAAGATTCCTGTCAACCAAGACGGACAGTGCAACCTCGACGAGCTTAAACGGTTACTCGAGAAACCGACTCAACTCGTTTCAATGATGCTGGCTAATAACGAAACAGGTGTCGTTCAGTCCGTCGCCTCAGCCGCCCAAATATGTCGAGATCGGAATGTCATTTTCCATACGGATGCCGTTCAAGCCGTTGCCAAGATGCCTGTCGACTTTCGCCAACTAGGCGTGGATGCAATGAGTTTTACGGCTCATAAATTTGGGGGTCCAAGAGGGATTGGTGGGCTTTTAATTCGCCATGGCGTGACCCCTCAACCCTTATTATTCGGTGGTTTCCAACAAGCCGGAATCCGACCGGGCACAGAGGATCTCGCATTAGCCGTAGGAATGCATCGGGCCTTGGAGTTGTTTTACCAATCTCCAGAGCAACAGATGGCTCGTTTAGCGGAGCTTCGCAATCAGCTTCAAAATAATTTATTGGCCGAGTTTGACGATTTAGTGGTCAATGGAGGACGAGTGGAACGTGTTCCTCATACACTCAATATCTCTTTTCCAGGTATTGACCGACAATCCTTTTTGCTAGCCGCTGATATGGCTGGGTTAGCGATTTCCACGGGTTCTGCTTGTGCCAGTGGATCAAGTGAGCTCTCCCCGGTTTTATTGGCAATGAACCTTGAGAAAGAGATTGTCGAAGGCTCGGTACGGATCAGTTTGGGTGTTTTAACGACGCCCCTTGAAATAGCAGAAACAACTCGCCGAATTGTCAAAATTATCTCGGTTTTTCGTGGTTCAAAATGATGTTCTAAATCGAACAATGTACTCGTCGTTGCGAACAAAAAATGGTACAATCGGCAGTCGCTAAAAGTGGCGTTTTTTCCTTGTTCTTCGGGCACTTTCCCGTATGTCTTCAGCCACCATTAATCAAGTTTTTTCGGTACCCTTTCGCCATCTCTGGAGTACCAACTTCAGTGGCGATCAGGTGGTTTCCCAAAGCCAACCTAATGGACTTGCGCGGTTTGTAGGCGACGATCAAAATCAATTATTGAAATACTTGATTCTGCCGACGATTCCAACCAATGGATTAGAAACAGCTGAGCAAACACACCGTGAGCTCCAATGGCCGCTTGTTTTATTTGGACCTTCGGGGACCGGTAAAACTTCCTTGGCCCTAACTGTTATTTCTGAGTTGGCTG
Source organism: Mariniblastus sp. (assembly GCA_029247405.1). GTDB lineage: Bacteria > Planctomycetota > Planctomycetia > Pirellulales > Pirellulaceae > Mariniblastus. The sequence goes on along the minus strand of JAQWLH010000254.1, from coordinate 59,396 downwards.
ATCAGGAAAACAATCTCAATCCGACGGCTGCCAAAAAACCACTTTACATGTCGGCTCTCGATTTTGATCGCAGATTTCGATCGGCCCTGGAAACTGACTCTGTTGATGACCTCCGCAATCGTTTGCTTCAAAGTGCGGGATTGGTTATCGACGATTTACATCAATTAGAAGACAAAGTCGCAGCTCAAACAGAGTTCATGTTGATTTTAGATAAAATGTGCCGTAAAAACCGGCCTATTGTAATCACAATGAAGTCGTCACCGCAGCTTTGTCACGGACTGACTAGCCAATTAGTCTCTCGTCTTTTAGGTGGGCTCAGTCTTCCAGTAAATCCGCCTGGTCCCTCGGCTAGACTTGAAATAATTCGAGACCTCGCCCAAATCAATGGGCTTAATCTGGCAGTCGACGCCCTTGAACTGCTTGTTGACCGACTAATCGTCACCGTCCCAAAACTCGATCACTTTTTCGCTCAAGTCAAAACATCTCTCCGAGCAACTGAAGGCGAAAATTTTAGTCCACTTTTAGACGCTGCTAAATTAACTCAGCTGTTTAAAAAATCTGACAGCGATATTGATCAACTCTCGAAATTAATTATCAAACTTGTTGCTGCTGAGTTTCATTTGAAACCATCTGAACTCAAGAGTAATTCTAGGAAACAAACGATTGTCCTAGCCCGAGGTGTTGGGATTTACCTGAACCGTATTTTACTCGGTACCAGCTTCTTAAAAATTGGTTCATATTTCGGCAACCGTGACCACTCCACCGTCATGCACGCGTATCGGAAAATGGAAGCGATCGTATCTAGTTCAGACAGTAATCAAGACTCAAACTCCACTAAACTTTCAATCAACTCACTCAAACGACAACTAACAGAGCAGTTCGCCAGCCAAATTAACTTTGTTTGAAAACCTGTCAGTTCAGTGTTGTTAGCAACGACTGAACTACACGACTATCAACATGAATATTTAAAATGCCATTTACAGACATTTAATTGAACTTTGTTACAACAACTAACAGACAGCCAATCAACTGCTTTTCCACACACTTGAATTTAACTTAGACGTAGACCAGTTAATCACTTACGGCGACTGATCTTCGATTACCAACAATTATCCAGCCATATAACTACTAATACTAAAAAAGAATTAGATTAGTTAAAAGCTTAGCCTGACCCGACTCCATAAATTGGATTAAAGGACAAAGGACGAAACGTGAAAATAAAAATCAACCGTGAATCATTTTTTCGAGTGTTTCAAATCGCAGCAGCAGTCGCTCCGGCTCGAAGTCCAAAAACAATTTTGCAAAACGTCAAAATCGAGGTCACCCAAGACGAAGGTATTTTGACCGCTACGGACACGGAAGTAGGAGTAAAGCTTTCGGTTCCTGATTTAGAGATAACGACACCTGGCAGTGCGGTGGTTCCCGTATCGCGATTGAGCATGATTCTTCGCGAATCCAGTGATGATGAATTAGTGATTGATGCCAGTAGCGACAAAACCTTAATCACAGGCGCAAATAGCCGATTCCAGCTTCAAGCACAGAATCCAGATGAGTTTCCCGAAGTGGCTGGATTTGATGACAAAGATTATTACGAGATCAATGCGAATGTGCTCAAGGATTTGATTAAACGAACGTTATTTGCTACCGACTCCGAAAGTAGTCGATACGCACTTGGCGGTGTGCTTCTCGAAATGGCTGATGAAAATATAACGGCAGTAGGAACCGATGGACGAAGACTCGCCAAAATGCAGGGTGGGATTAAAAAAATTGGCGAGCCTAAAATGGGAGCGACCACGATTGTACCTTCCCGTTCAATGCAATTAATGGAACGTATTCTTCCAGACGGTGAAGTCCCCGTACAGATTTCTGCCAGAGCAAACGATCTGGTCATGAAAGAAGCTAATGGAATTTTTTATACGCGATTAGTTGAAGGTCGATTTCCTAAATGGCGAGATGTACTTCCTCAACGAGAATCGTCTAATCGAATTAGTATTCCTGTTGGGCCGATGTACTCAGCTCTGCGTCAGGCAGCCATCGTTGCCAGTGATGAAAGTCGTGGAATTGATTTTACGTTTCAAGAAGGTTCGTTGATTCTCAGTAGCAGTACAGCGGAAATTGGAGAGTCTCGAATTGAAATGCCGGTACCTTTTGATAACGAATCGCTGACAATAACTTTGGATCATCGATATGTGGCTGACTTCCTGAAAGTGCTCCAACCCGAAAAAACTTTCATACTCGATGTCGAAAATGGTGAAGCAGCGGCGTACTGTGAGACCGACGATAATTACGGCTACGTGATCATGCCACTTTCAAAAGATCGACGCTAAGCTTGAGCAAAGGAAATGATCTGTCCGGTTTGGAATGGAAAGACTTGCCAGCCGAAACTGACGTTTGGGTTGTTCTTAATAAACGGTCAGATCGACGACTTGCACGATGCAATTGAGGTGTTTTTTGGATAATGAATACGACGAACTTGATTTTTCACAGGCTCAAAAATTAGTAAAAAGTCGCCAGAGATTTCACCGCAGACCAAAAAAGACAGCGGATGTCCTGGCAAAATTAATGGCTCGTAAAGGTTATGTACAAACTGAATCAGCTGGCGAACTTGAAACAGTATGGAACTCAATCGTCGGTCCTAAATGGCAATCCAAAACAAAAATAGGTAACCTCAGCCGAGGAGTGCTTGAGGTGAATGTTGCCAGTTCGATGGTGAATCAACAACTAGCATTTCAAAAACGAAAAATATTATCGCAGCTTCAACAACAGCTGCCACAAAACAATTTTAAAGACCTGCGTTTTCGAATTGGAAACGTTGATTAAGCGGTTATGGGTGATTGTTGAATCAATCGGCGACTAACTGCAAACCTTTTTTAAACGACTGATTTATGGCTAAAACAGCAAACGAATCGTACGAAGGTGATGACCTTCAACGACTGTCAGATCTTGAGCACGTACGAGCTCGACCAAGTATGTATATCGGTGATACAACAGGGAGAGGACTGCACCACCTTGTTTATGAAGTCGTCGATAACTCAATCGATGAAGCGATGGCTGGTTTTGCTTCCATTATTAATGTCACGATTAATAACGATGGTTCAATTACTTGCACTGATGATGGCCGGGGTATTCCGACAGATATCCATGAGCAGTTAACAGCGCAGGAATCCAGAGAAGTCACGACGCTCGAAGGAGTGATGACGTTTTTGAAATTTGGTGGAAAATTTGAAAAAGGTGCGTACCAAACATCGGGTGGACTCCACGGTGTCGGCGTCACTGTCGTCAACTTTTTGTCCGAATGGTGCGAAGTGGAAGTCCATCGAGACGGTCATATTCACCAACAGGAATACCAGCGGGGAATCCCTACCGGTCCTGTCAATCAAATTGGAAAATCAGACAGAGTTGGAACTAAAACGACGTTTAAAGCTGACGCGCAGATTTTTCAGACAACGAAGTATGAATACAACATTCTTCATAAACGCTTGCAGGAATTAGCATTTTTGAACAGCGGTGTAAGAATTCACTTCAAGGATGCCAGAACCGGTGACCAGGACGAATTCTATTATGAACGAGGTATTATCGAATACGTCGAGCATATTAATCTCTCAAGCGATCCGATTCACAAAGATGTGATTCACATGAACGGCGAAACGGATGATGTCGTTTATGAAATCGCATTGCAGTACACCACTGATATCTCGGAAAGTGTTTACTCCTACGTTAATAACATCAACACACACGAAGGTGGAACACACGTTTCAGGCTTTCGCTCAGCGGTGACCCGATCGCTAAATAATTACGCCAAAAAGAACAATCTGTTTCCCAAAAATCTGACGGTCACGGGTGAAGATTTTCGCGAGGGTTTAACAGCCATTATTTCGATGAAAGTCCCCGAACCACAGTTCGAAGGCCAAACCAAAACTAAATTAGGTAATAGCGAAGTCGAGGGCATTGTATCATCGGCGTTTGGAGAATTTTTCAAAACGTTTCTCGAAGAGAATCCCAAAGAAGGGAAGATGATCGTTCGAAAAGGCGTGCAGGCGGCCGAGGCCAGAGAAGCCGCACGAGCCGCTCGAGACAAAGTCCGTCGAAAGTCAGTGCTTGGAGGGGGTGGACTGCCAGGAAAGCTTCGAGATTGTTTATCCAAAGATGTTGAAAAATGCGAGATTTATCTAGTCGAAGGTGATTCGGCCGGTGGTTCAGCCGAAGGTGGTAGGCTCAAGGAATTTCAGGCGATCCTTCCTCTTCGCGGTAAAATTATTAACGCGTACAAAGCTCGCGAAGATAAGGTTCTCGATAACGAAGAGGTCAAAAGCATGATCGCTGCGTTACGAGTTGGTATTGGCGAAGACCAAGACTTAACCAAACTCCGATACCACAAGGTCATTATTATGACCGATGCTGACGTCGATGGATCGCACATTCGAACGTTATTGTTGTGCTTTTTCTATCGCCAAATGTATCACCTCATCGAAGCGGGGCATGTGTATGTGGCTTGTCCACCTTTATTTCGCGTCAAGAATAAAAGTAAAACTTACTACGTTCAAACCGAAGACGAAATGAGAACTCAACTGCTTGACCGTGGATTAGCCGGCTCATCTTTTGAATCCGAAGACGGCATTGTCGTTGAAGCTGAACTGATGCGAAAACTCTGCACGACACTCGCGAGCATGGAAGACGCCATTCTGGCTCTGGAGCGTCGCGGAATTAATTTGCGAACACACGCCAATCGAATCAACCTTGAAAGTGGCCAACTTCCTGAGTTCCATATCTCTTACGGAAATCAGGATGAGTGGTTCGTGAATCGTAAATTGATGGATGAGTACATCAAGGAACAGGAAAAGAAAGCTGGTAAAGAGCTGACCGTTGAAACGGATGCTGATGCAAATGAGGCAGCTGAATCTGATGGAGTAGTCGAGAATGATAAACTCCGCATTACAGATTTTCATGAAGTTAAAACGATTAACGCAGGCTTAAAAGAACTCACTGGGTTTGGATTTGATATTGAGTGTCTGCTTCCCAAAGAGAGAACCGGGCTTGAAGAACCACGTTATATTTTGAAACGGGGAGAAACGACAACCGGCGTCGAAAACCTTCGTGATCTTGTCAATGCGGTTCGGTCGGCAGGTGAGAAAGGGATGCAAGTCACCCGCTTTAAAGGATTGGGTGAAATGAATGCCGAAGAGCTGCGGGAAACAACATTAGATCCTGACAACCGAACCTTGATTAAAGTGAAGATGGATAACGCGGCCGAGGCCGACAACATGTTCCGAATATTAATGGGAGACAAAGTCGAGCCAAGGCGAGACTTTATTGAAAAGCACGCGTTGGATATTAGCGATCTTGATGTTTAATTTGTCGTGAACGTCACACATCGATTAGCCGCAGAGCGGGGATGGCGGTGGTTCGAAACGTGACTGACGGCTGCGCATTAAAATAAGGGATCACGACCTAGTTGTCTTCGAATAACTGCCCATTGACCGGCGTGCATCATCCAATGCGTTTCTTGCATTAGAAACGCAGTACCGATCGTTGGAGCATAACTGCGAATTGACTCTGGAGATTCTTTGTTTAAATCTTCAACAGGTATGGACTCTAGCGCAGCCAGTGTGCCGGCACGTTGTTTTTCGTAGAGTTGCATTAATGTTTCTTTCGAATCGAAAGCTGCAGCATCATCAGATGTTGCCGTTTCCTTGGAATACTTTGCTTCGAATCCATCTGGCAATTCTGGCATGACGCCGGGCATACAACTGTTGATCATGCTGGTTTCTGAGGCGATTAAATGACCCATCTGCCATTTGATGTGATTACAACCCAGAGTAGGGCGGTGCATCATTTCTTCGTTTGATAAATCACCCAAATAAGAAGTTGAAATCATATTGGCAGTCTCAAGCGTAATCCGGATGGCTGTTTTGGTATCCAATTGGAGTTCCTCAATGGAAGTAAAATTAACGGCTCGATAACTAAGTAAGCGAGAAGTGAAAAGCTATTTCTAAAGGTTAAAGCATTTTCAATTGGTTTGCAGTATTTGTATTTCCAAACAAAGTCTGAAATCGATTGCTTCGGTGTATTCTTTGCATTGTGAGCTTAACTCGATCGGTTAAAGTATCAGGTAAGAATCAATTTGTTTTTTGGCTGCGTTCGACATGGCGGAATCCGCACAAAAAGTACTGCATGAATTGACGGCGGCAGGATTGCTTTCTTCAGACCATGTGACCAAGTACAGCGAAGAACTCAAAACTGGGGCCGAAGCCTTACTGACTCGTTTGGTTCAGGATGGTCATATTACACAATACCAATGTAATAAGTTTCAGGCGGGAGAAGCGAGCGACATTTACTTTGGCGACTACGTCGTAATCGACAAACTCGGCCAAGGAGGAATGGGAACCGTCTTATTAGCGAAACATCGCCGGATGGATCGACAGGTAGCGATCAAAGTTCTTCCCGTTACCGTGCTTGAATCCAAAGATGCTGTCGCGAGATTTTATCAGGAAGTGAAAGTCGCCGGGCAATTAACTCATCCAAATATCGTTCATGCCTACGATGCGGGTGAGCATCATGGGTTTCATTACCTGGTCATGGAATATGTCGCTGGCCACGATTTGGCTCAAGTCCTTACTCATATGGGACCCATTCCGGTCTCATTGGCCCTGGATTATGTTTCCCAAGCAGCAAGTGGCTTGGAATACGCTCATGGAATGAATATTGTCCACCGAGATATCAAGCCGTCCAATTTACTTCTTAACGACGAGGGCCGAATTAAGATCCTTGACATGGGTTTGGCTCGGATTGGTAGTCCGCTCGATTCGGAAGTTTCTCAGCATCTAACCACGACAGGTCAGGTGATGGGAACCGTGGAGTACATGTCACCCGAACAAGCCGAAGATACTCGGGAAGCAGACGCTCGATCGGACATTTACTCATTGGGTTGTACTTTATATCGCTTGCTCACATCGCGTGGACCTTATTCACGAGAGACAATCGTGAAGACGATTTTGGCTCATCGTGACGCACAAATACCAAGAATTGAAACTGGCAGTTCAGATGATGTGGCGATCAATCACCTATTTCAAAAAATGGTCGCAAAAGATCCAGCTAACCGATTTCAATCGACGACATCACTGATCGAGGCAATTCGTCAAATAGAAGAAGGACAACTGCCGATCTATGGCGAAGTGATCACTTCGGTGGCGTCCGACCATGCAGTCGTCGAGCGATTTGATAGTACGATTCCTGGACAAATGCCAATACCAGAAGCGATCATTCCAGAGCCCGTTGTCCAACAGCACTCAAATTTTGATAAGGGGTTTGAAAACACGAACCTCAAATCATTTTCATCGACAAGCGATCGGTCTGGTGCAGCATCAGAATTACTTTACATTCCCGATGACGGACTCCCCTCAAGGCGAATTGGCCGCATCGTCCACTGGGTAAAAAGTAATCGAAGCCATAGTATTTTTATCACCAGCATCGCAGCCTTGTTTCTCATCACAGTACCTTTTGTAGGTGCCGTCATTGGATTTTTCACTTGGCGATCAGCCAATCAAGATCTCGAAGATATCAGTGAAGGCAACCGAACGGCTCAAGGCTACTGGATGACCAAGACAGGCAAGTACATTTCGATTGCAGCAACGGTGCTTGGTATCCTCATCAGTATTGCCACCATAATCTTATCCCTTTTCAACTGAATACTGTCTCAAACATGAAATTGAGTAGCAAAACGAATGACCTAGAAGATGAAGAGACGATGGGAAACGCACCGTAGGTCTGATCAAAAACAACCATTCCCGGCACCAAAAAAGTTGTTGCTGAGGATGATATCGGGCGTTCAAATCCTTGTTTTTTGACAGAGTCGCAACAGAGTAAAAAGTAGTTAAACTTGGGTTGAATTTGCATCGGCTGGTATTTCAATCAAACCCATGCGTTCATTCTCGCAAGATCAGAGATCGGTTTCTTTTGATTCTTGTTTTTGACACCAGATGAATCGGAGGATGAAATGGCCTTTGAAGTCACAGAAGAGTTGAAAATCGATTTTGAACGAGATGGGTATCTCTTGGTACGGCAACTTTTTGATACCCAAGAGACATCGGCGCTATTAAAAATTGCAAAATCAGATCAGGCAATTCTTCAGGAAGCCTACGCGAAAAAAGACGCTTCCGGAGGTCAAAGTAAACTTGCCGTGCGAAATGAACTGGATGATTCTCCATACGCCGCGATCGTCCGCAGTCGTCGAGTTGCAGCCAACATGCAACGCTTGCTGGGTGATGAAGTTTATCATTACCATCATAAAATGATGCTCAAAGAGCCTCGCATCGGTGGAGCCTGGGAATGGCATCAGGATTATGGATATTGGTACAACAACGGATGCCTATTTCCAGACATGGCCAGTTGTTTAATTGCGGTCGACCAAGCAACCAAGAATAACGGCTGCCTTCAGGTGATTCGCGGTTCTCATAAAATGGGGAGAGTCGAACATTTCAAAACGGGCGACCAAACCGGAGCGGATCTGGAACGAGTCGCGGCAGCATTAGAGCGCATGGAATTGATTTATTGCGAACTTGAGCCAGGTGATGCAATTTTTTTTCATGGCAATACACTTCACCGATCCGACCAAAACACAAGTGACAATCCGCGTTGGTCGTTGATTTGTTGTTATAACACGCGGCACAATGATCCCTACTTTCAAAGCAAACATCCGAATTACGAGCCCTTGGAGATTTGGGAAGACCAGCGGGTGAGTGAAGTGTTGTTGAGCACATGATGGCTACCAGCTTCGGAGCCACATTTTGTTCCCGAGAGCTTGAGTTGTTGGATAGCACAGATCGTTGGCAAATTATTTTTCCACTGGCTCGTTTTCAAATAACGCCCATTTTTTCCATAGACGGATAGACGAATGCGAATTGGACTTCTCGGTTCCGGCTTGATCGGGATGTTTTACACCATGGCCTTGCAAGGCAAACGGAATCGGGACGAGGTAACCGTCGTCTTTTCGCGGACCCAAGCGTCAGCTCAAAAATTTGCCAACACTTGGGGCATACCTAAAGTGACGACCGATATGCGGACTGCGATCGAACATGACGATGTCGATGTCGTGATTGTCGCGCTTCCAAATAACCTTCACAGAGAGGCTGTGTTGATGGCTGCCGAGGCGGGCAAACCCGTACTTTGCACCAAGCCGCTTGGTCGAACAGCCGCAGAGGCAAGGGAAATGTTAGAAGCAGTTGAGTCTGCCGGAGTGTTTGCCGGATATCTTGAAGATCTTGTTTTCACCCCCAAAACTCTCAAAGCTCTTAAGTCGACCCGAGCGGGTGCGATCGGTGACGTGCTTTGGGTTCGATCGCGGGAAACGCACCCAGGACCTCACAGTGACTGGTTTTGGAATCGCGAAATTTCAGGCGGTGGAGCAATAATTGATATGGGGTGTCACTGTATCGAAATCGCGAGAAATTTTATTGGTAAAGACATTCGACCAGTTGAAGTTGTTTGTTGGGGCGATACCCAGGTACACCCGATCGATACCGAAGATCATGCCATAGGTTTGGTTCGCTATGAAAACGGTGCAATCGGGCAATTCGAAGTCAGCTGGGCTTTTCGCGGCGGTATGGATTTGCGAGATGAAGTTGCCGGAACAGAAGGAACAATCTGGTTGAATCACTGGCTTCGCACTGGAATGGAAATGTTTTCAGCTGGCGGAGAACAGGAGTACGTCGCGGAAAAATCTGAGTCATCAACTGGCTGGCTATTTCCCGTTGGCGATGAACCAGCAGCGTTGGGTTATGTCGACATGTTTACTGATATGCTTAATGCACTTGAAAATGGCGAGCAACCGGCGGAAACGTTCTATGATGGTTATGTTGTAAACGCAATTATGGACTCAGCCTATCAGTCGATTAAGTCTAAAAAATGGGAACCCATTTTGCTCCCACTTTGGCGCGGTCGTGAAAATGTCGAGAACATCTCGGTACGGCGAGATTTTGATAAGGATCATTTCTTGGTCAAGCAGGAACGAATGCCCAACGGAAGTTCGAAAGTGATCATACGACATAAAATCACAGGAGAAATCAGTCAACGAGTGATCGGCCCACCCAGTGACTGATGACCGTTTTGAGAGCTGTTTATCTTGAAGGTTCCAGACATAAACTGGAACTACTGATCAGGCTGCTTCACGTCGAGGGACAACCGGCGGCAAGTCCTGTTGAATTTCGTCAAGCAATTCTCTCAGGGATTCAACCTCGACTCCGCTCATTCGTGATGATTGAACCAAGTACGCTAACATAGGTACAGGTCGGCCTTTAAAGACCGTATGCAAGAGTTGATCGCTGGCGTAATTGATACACTCGGCCTCAGTAAAGTTTGACCGGTAAAGATAGCGATTGCCTTTACGCTGAAAATCCAGCACGCCTTTTTGAACCAGTCGGTGAAGTAAGGTCTTGATGGTTCCCGAAGTCCATTGATTGGTATGTCTAATCCGGGAGGTGATTTCACTTGATGTGATTGGCTCGCCATGCCAAACCTCATGCATGATGCACCATTCAGCATCAGAGATACCTGGTTTCGGAATGGTGTGGTCGGACATTTGGACTCCTGTGCGTCAATTCAGATACAAATCAATATTGCCTTTTAAAGAATGGGTCAAGATCGAAACTAGTGGCTAGGATCACGCATCACGCAATCAAAGCAGTTGAATGCTTGCGTGTGACGCGAAAGATGGTCAGTGAATACGAATGGTAGGAAATTCCACGGCCGCATCGATTCGATCGACAGCAAAACTTTTTTGAGCGTTATCGTCCAGTGCTGTCGCTTATCGAATAATCGCGGTTATCGAGGAATGACGGGACTAATCGTTTCACTGACGCTCGTCTGGTCGCCTTCGTAGACGTAAATCATGTTTTCAGCGATGATTTGACGTTGAGTACCTTGAGCTTCTAATACGCTTCGCACGACATGTTCGCCTTTGATGACGCCGACGGCAGTAAAGTTGAAAGTGACTTTTTGCCCCGGCTCAACTGCCGATTTATCAAACTTGACGGAATCACCGGGCCGGGTGACTTGATCTTCTTCGTTAACCGCCACCAAGGACTCAGGTAAAACAATTTGAACGTTGATATCCTCAGCTTTTTGACTGCCGCTGTTTTCAACCACGACCTGAAATTTAGCCCGAGTACCTACCTGAACCGGTCCTGTTACGTTTTTGAGTCGAACACTCAAATCAGCTCGGGTCACGACTTGGGTCGCGAGAAGAATTTCTTTTTCGCGAGTTTCGTTACTGGAAACTAAGATGTTACAAACTTGTTTGCCGGGTTTGAGGGCAGTTGCTTTGAGTTGAATTTGCTCGTTGGAGCGAGCCTGAATGCGATCAAAGTTCCAAGTCAGAATTCCCTTTTCCGGATCGACACCAGCCTTTCGGCTGATGGTTGTAACGTTCATCCCATCGGGTACGCGGAGCGTAATTTGAGTGTTTGTGACGTCAACGACCCCCGAATTTTCAATTTTGATCGTGTAGATACCGTCGCGTTTAACAAAGTTCAATTTGGGACCAACAGCAGAAACGCGAAGTTCCGGTTGAACAACATTAAAGGCCAGCGACATTTTGTTTTTATCACAACCAGCGGCGACCGCCGACGCGTTTAAACGATGCTTCCCCGGACCAACGGCTTGTGATTCATAAATGACTTTAACTGATTTTCCAGGCTCAATTGATCGAATGAACGAGCCATTGGATTCAGATAATTTTTTCAGCTCAGGCGGAAAGATAGTATCTAAACGAATGTCAGTAGCAACTCCGTCTCCCTCATTGGAAACGACCAATTCGTAGGTTGCTTTTCTTCCAATGTTGATTTGATTTGGGCCCGCCAAGCTGAGATTGATAATGGGCTGGCGGACAGCAACCGTCGACCGCTGGATATTCTTGATTAGAATTTCGGTGCCGATTTCCATCGCTTGTTTTTGAGTCGGAACGAGCTTCATCGTAATCCGAGCGGATTCTTTTCCACCAATCCGAGGAATGGAAAAATGCAAAGTCTGGCGATCTCGCTGGATTGGGTCTATCGAGGTTGATGCCAGTTGAGCGTGCATCGGAATCTTAACGATTAAGACAGCGTTTTCGACTACGTCGTTCCCCTGATTTTGAAGACTGATTTCCACTTCGGCAGGCTGATTCAAGTTGACAAACTTTGGTGTTCGAATTGTTGTTTCCACCATGTTGGCGGATTTCTTTGCGAGCTTAGCAACCTTCTCGGTATAAGGCAGGTCAATCACCATAGGACCCGACGACGTTTTGACCTTCGCTGCAGGGGCTTTAGTCGCGGGCATTGAAGGGGCCATCCAGATAGGCTTAAGCACTCGCGATGACGCTTGAGTTGATGCAGGTTGCTTCGCCGAAGTTTTTGGATCAAAACTGTCGTACTTGATGTCCAATGGATTGGGGGTTGCCGAAGAAGGTTCGGCTTTCGTAATTTTATCGAGGGAGACTGGAAAAGACGTTGCCTCAAATTCGCCTTTATGGGGTTCCGACTTGTCTGAGGATTGAAGCTTGATCACAGGATGGATCTGTTTGTCATTGCCAATGAACTGGTTTTGTCCATGAACTTTTTGAGGTCCGACAATCGCAAGTGCCAACAGAATTGTGAGAGACAAGTAATTAGAACGATTCATGGGGGCTCCAGCGCCAAAGGACCGGGAAGACGTGTGCCTGTACTATCGGACCTAATTAATCCGATATTCAACAATCTCGTCTAAATCCACAAACTCAAACGCTCTTCTGTTTTTTGCCAAAACCACCCTGTTTAGCAGAAAGGGTTGGTTGAACGAATTCTTGTCAATGAGAGATCATCGCCGAACTTCTTTCACCAGGAAACTTTAGTTTAAGTATCAAGTTGTAGCAGTGAACTTGATCGCAAACTGAATTCAGCAAGTACCAAATAAAAACTCCGTCGCGAACGCTGGTGCAGGTTCGCGGCGGAGTGATTGGTAGTGCAAAATGTATCTTGACGGCAGCAAACTCGTATTGTGTTTACTCTTCGACGTTGATTTCTAAGAGTACACCTAAGCCGGTGCCGTCCCCGCGAAACTTAATTAATTCGTTAACCTGTTTTCGATTCAAGCATTTGAGTGTGTCGTGCAAGCGCCGTTTTGGGCAGATGCCTGGGTGGGCTGCGAGGGGATTTTCAACCCGAATAGGCCAACCAAGATCTTGAAATGCGTTGAGAACAAGTTCTTGGTTTTCGGCCGGCCATTTGAAACGCTTGACTACTGTGTCACCAAAGCGAAGTTCACGACGATCGCGATCCCAAATCGGCTTAGAAATCTGGTGACTGCGGCCAGCCGAGCCAAGTAGACCTGTCGAGGTGTTATTCTCTACAAAAGGCCCACTGTGATGGGATGAGGTTTGCTGAGGTTGGCTTGCAGATGCTGGGGGCGAGTTGTCTTGAGCCTGCTGGTTAGCTTGAGCGACGCTTTTAGCGATCGCATAACCTTGCTTGGAAATTACGAAGCAAGAACGCTCAGAGAGAGCCAAACTGTTGACGGGTTCAAATGATCGACGATCTTGTTCCGAGCCGGTGGTTTCCTTCCGATGAATTATTAAATCATTGCAAATCAGCGTTCTCAGCACGTGCGTTTCAATGCCAGCCTTCTGCATCTCCGCCAGTTCCATCGAGAATTCCCATGGATCGCGATTACATGAATAAGCAGAATCATAGGCCTTTTGAAGGCGTGTGATTGCGGAAATCCCGGCTTTGGAGTTTTCCGGTGAAGTGTTGGATATTTTCTGATCAACCGGAGTTAATTCTGGAAGTTCTGAATCATTTGGGTTGTGGAAAGGTCTAATCATCGTTGCTGTCTCACAAAATTTCTGGAAAAGATCAATCCAGTTTTGATGAATGAGGACGCTTGTATCTCGGTTAGCGTCTATGCGGACTTGGTCCAGTCGCAATTAAAAGTGTCGTCGCTTCTGCTAGGTATAACTGAATAGTCTTCCACATTTCCGACGATCCAGTCTCCCCCAACACACCTTAATTTCTTTGTGGTTAAGGACTTAGAAAAAATAAATAATTAATTTTCCTCCCACAGCCCGTCCCAATTTAGCTGTATTTGACAGCAAAGTTTTAGCAGGGGGAATTGTTGATAGACTTGGTCGAAGGTTAACGTTATCAGTTTGGCCACGTTAACCCGCCAAAAACCCACTCCTTCAGATGTTTGGGAATCAGATAAAAATGAATCAAATTGTAATAATGCCATTAATAAGCTTTGTTTTGGCAATTGCCCTCATGACAACAAGCGGATTTGCTCAGGAGAAGATGGTGTATCCCAAAACTAAACGGGTCGACCAAATCGACAACTTTTTCGGGACTCCTGTTTCAGATCCATTCCGCTGGCTTGAAGAAGACGTCCGGAAATCTGACGAGGTACGTGCTTGGGTTGACGCCCAAAACCAGGTTACTTTTGCCGCAATTGAAAAACTACCCTATCGAAAGGAAATTGAGTCGCGGCTTACTGAGCTTTGGGATTATGAAAAATATGGAGTTCCTTTTCGACGAGGAGATCGGTTCTTTTACTACAAAAACGATGGTCTTCAGAATCAAAGCGTGCTTTACAAGTTAGAGACTCTCGATGCCAAACCAGAAGTTTTAGTTGATCCGAACCAATGGTCTGCCGACGGCACCGACGCAATGGGTGGCATGGCATTCAGTGACAACGGCGAGTTGATGGCTTACGGAATCCAGAAAGCTGGATCTGATTGGCGGAGTTGGAAAGTCATGGAAGTCGAATCGGGTAGAGATCTTTCAGATGAACTGAACTGGATTAAATTTGGTGGCGTTTCATGGACCAAGGATTCAAAGGGTTTCTATTACAGTTGCTACGATGCGCCAAAATCGGGCGAGAAGTTTCAAGGATTGAATTTAGGACAGAAGGTTTACTATCACAAAATCGGCGACAATCAAAAAGACGACCAACTGATCCATTCAAATCCAGAAAATCCGAAATGGGGTTTTCTCCCGAGTGTCACTGAAGACGGTCGTTATTTAGTGATTACGGTTTGGCAAGGCACGGACGACCGTTATCGGATTTTGTATCGCGATCTTGAAAGTAAAAATTCTGACTTAACAGTCTTGATTGATAACTTCGAGAATGAATACAGTTTCATTGGAAATGAGGGATCCAAATTTTATTTCAAATCGGATTTTGAAGCGCCAAAGAAATGTATTCTTGTGATCGATGTTAACGATCCAGCGAAAGAGAATTGGCAGGTTGTCGTTCCCGAGGCCGAAGAAGCAATGGAGAGTGCTGGGATCGTCGGCGGTTATTTGATTCTCGATCACCTCAAGGATGCGAAGACCCAAATCAAGCTGTACGATCTCAATGGAAAGTATGAGCGGGAAGTTGATTTTCCCGGAATTGGTTCAGCCGGGGGTTTTGGTGGGCGTCGTGATCATACGGAGACTTTCTATAGTTTTTCCAGCTTCAACCAGCCCCCAAGTATCTATCGTTACGATCTAAAAAGTGGGAAAAGCACACTGATTCGTCGAGCCAAAGTGGACTTCAATCCTGATGATTTCGAAGTCAAGCAAGTGTTTTATACAAGCAAAGATGGAACGAAAGTTCCCATGTTCATTGCCCATAAAAAAGGACTCGTGCTTGATGGTACCAATCCAACGTTACTTTACGCCTACGGCGGATTCAATATCTCGTTGACACCGAGTTTCTCAATCCAACGACTGCAGTGGATGGAGATGGGCGGAGTGTTTGCAATGCCCAACTTGCGCGGGGGTGGCGAATATGGAAAGGAATGGCACAAGGCTGGCACAAAAACAAAGAAGCAAAATGTGTTTGATGACTTTATCGCGGCTGGTGAATATTTAATCGAAAACAAATACACCTCGTCAAACAATCTTGGGATTCAAGGGGGCAGCAATGGTGGTTTGCTCGTTGGAGCGTGCATGACCCAGCGGCCTGATTTGTATGGAGCTTGTTTGCCGGCAGTAGGTGTGATGGACATGCTGCGGTTTCACAAATTTACCGCCGGGCGTTTTTGGGTTGACGATTACGGGTGTGCCGATGAGAGCAAGCAGGAGTTTGAAGCACTAAATGCCTATTCGCCCTATCACAATCTAGTCGATGGAACGTCTTATCCAGCCACGATGGTTACCACAGCTGATACGGACGACCGAGTGGTACCAGGTCACAGTTTCAAATTTGCAGCGCGGCTTCAGGAAGCCCACGACGGTCCCAATCCCGTATTGATTCGGATTGAGTCGAAGGCAGGCCATGGCGCCGGGAAACCGACGGCAAAGATTATCGAGGAGGTTGCCGATCAATGGGCTTTCCTCGCCAAGCATCTTGGGTTGGAGCCAGATTTGCCAACCGGTCAATAAGCTAAATTTCTTGGTAACCCAATGATCTAGTTTAGCTGCTTGGGAACTGAGTTTTGCCTTGCGGCCGTTTTACCTTGCCTTGCGGCCTTTCGGTCGGTGTGATACCGACCATGGTCGAAAGGTTTCGGAGAAACCAATTCGCGACCCGCCAATTCGGATTCGCCCGGCGAGTTGAAAAATTTGGTTTATCAACGACTTCATGAATACCCAAGAGGGTTAGCAAAAGAGCGGCAGTGAACTTAAAATCAGAGTCATCGGTCACGTCATTTTGTGGCAGTTGAATTAAGCACTTCTACGGCTCTGCCGGTAGGTAATGGAAAGCAGCAATGAAGATAGTAGGCATGGTCGGTTGGCGAGGCATGGTGGGCTCTGTGCTGATGGACCGAATGCGCCAAGAAGGTGACTTCGCCGGACAAGAAACACGATTTTTTTCAACTTCCCAAGCGGGTCAACTCGGTCCAGATGTGGGATCCGGTTCCAAGCCACTATCTGACGCGTATGACATTCATTCACTGGCAGAATCTGAGATTATCGTCACGTGTCAGGGTGGTGATTATACGAATCGCGTTCATCCCCAACTTCGTGATGCCGGCTGGGATGGACTGTGGATCGATGCCGCTTCTTCCTTACGCATGGATGATTCGGCACTCATTGTGCTCGATCCAGTTAACCGCGACGTTATCGACCGGGGTCTGGATCAAGGGATCAAGAATTTCACGGGAGGCAATTGCACTGTTTCATTGATGCTGATGGGGTTGGACGGCCTCTTCCAACAGAACTGGGTGGAATGGGTGTCGACCATGACTTACCAATCTGCGTCTGGAGCCGGTGCCAAGAACATGATCGAGCTGGTCAATCAAATGGGTGAACTTGGAGGATGTAACAGTGGCCAAGCTGCCTTGGAACTTGAACGCGCAGTGTCAGAAAAATTGCGGTCCACTGAGTTTCCGATCGAAAATTTTGGAGCTCCCCTGGCAGGAAGCCTGATTCCATGGATCGATCGCTGCATGGACAACGGTCAGACGCGAGAAGAATGGAAGGGCCAAGTCGAATCGAATAAAATACTGGCAACGGGGCAAACGATTCCTGTCGATGGCCAATGTGTTCGCATAGGGGCGATGCGTTGCCACAGCCAAGCCATCACGATCAAACTAACCAAAAACGTAGGGCTTGCAGAGATAGAGCAGGTTATCGATTCGGCCAACCAGTGGGTTCGCGTCGTGCCCAATCACAAAGAAGCGACTTGTGCTGAACTGACCCCAACTATGGTTTCAGGTAGCATGCAAATCCCCGTTGGACGGATTCGCAAGATGACGCTTGGTCCGGAATACTTGACCTGCTTTACTGTTGGCGATCAACTTTTGTGGGGTGCCGCTGAACCTCTACGGCGAATGCTGCGAATCGCGCTGGGCCAACTTTGAATAAACTATCAGCTGTCTGGCATTCAATGTAATTTTCAATTGATTGCAAACATTTACAGTTTCCAATAACCATGAACGTTAAACAGCCTGCGATCCAACGGTGTCGAATACGGTAAATTTAGATCACATCCGAGATAAAAGCTAAAAACCTTTTTAGCTTTTGCCATGAAGTAAAATACAATTCCTGTGCATTTGGGACGCTTCGAAGCTCCGCACGAAAGCAAACAGGATTTCAAGGGGTGAACCCGGTAAAAAACAATTCTTCAGTGGAGAAATTGTCTCCCGAGCCAGCAAAATAGAAACATAATCATGAATGACAAAAAGACCGAGACAACTGACAACGTGGGTAATATCGACCTAAGTGAAAAGGGACGCAGCGCCGAGGGAAAACCCGTAGCGCTCGATCGTCGGCTGTTTATGCAATTCATGGTTTATCGAAACGTGAACATTGATTTGCTCGTTGAGCAGTTTGAAAACATCTCTGCGCAAGCGGTAATCTATCAGGATCTCAGCGACTCAAAGAGCATTGGGATCATGGTCTATTGCGAAAATCCAAGCTATATCGTTGACCAAATTCAACCGATTTTAAATCGAACCGAGCTTGCGGAGATGGAATACCGGGAAGAATTTACAATGGTTGGTCGAACTTACTCCATTGGCTACGAAGCTGATCTCGAAGACGTCTTGATTAGTCGCCCTGCTCGCCGGATTTGTGACAAAGCAACTCCGTGGGCGGTTTACTATCCTGTTCGCCGTAGTGGCTCGTTTGAGCGTCAACCACGCGAAGAGCAGCGTAAGATGTTGATGGAACATGGCGGCATTGGCCACGCCTATGGCAAAGCCGGATTTGCAACTGACATTCGACTTGCCGGTCATGGTTTGAACAAAGACGACAACGATTTTATTATTGGACTGCTGGGCCAAGAATTGTTTCCACTTTCGGCGTTGGTACAGCATATGCGGCGGACTCGACAGACTTCAGAATTCATTGAAAAAATGGGTCCATTTTTCGTAGGTCGTGCCCTCTGGCAACCAGACTTCGATGAAAATGCGACCTTGATTTAGTATCAATTAGAAATTGATCAACCCAGAGTCTTGATCTGTTGGGACAAGATGATTGTTAAACCAAGCAAGACTTGGGGTGCTGGTTTGCGTAGCTGAGATCGCTTTGGTGTGCGCGAAAAAAAAGCACGCGTGAAGCGTGCTGGGTAATAAATTTGGCAAGGCAAATCGTTTTGGAATGGCGTTTGAGAATCCAGTGTTTCGAACTATTGGATTCAATTAGTTCTTTTGTTTGCTCCTCAAACGACGCTCAGTCCGCGGTGACAGACCTTTAAATTGTTCTACCCAATCCTTGTTTTGCGGCTCGTACTTTTCACCGATCATTTTTTTCAGTGAGGTTCGCTGTTCGGTTGTCAGGACTTCTTTGAGGAGACCTTCTTTGGCTTTTTGTCTCAACGCTTCAATGTCTTTTTTCAATTGTTCATTGATTTCCTTGGCCCGAGTTTTCAATTTCTCTTTTTGCTCATCGGTAATATTAAGTGCCTCGGCAACAGCATTACTTGCAAGTGCGTTGGAAGTACCCGCTTGTTTCATGTGGGTTTGCAAAGCGACTTGTTTTAGACGTTCGATTTGATGGGGTAAAAGAACTTTTTCCATTTGCAATTTTTGCTCTTCCCGAAGTTTAGCCATCACCTCACCAAGTCCTTTAAACCGGTCGGGGTTTATTCCGCCTTTACTCAAGTCTCCGATCCGCTCTTTCATTTGCTGAGCAAAGTTCCGTTGAAGCTCTTTTACTTTGTTAAGTTGGTCGCCAACGAGTTCCAGATCTTTTTGCACGCTTGGATTATCGATCATGCTCCAGGGATCTGGAGCAGGCATCGGAAAATTGCCAACAGCATTCCCCGTGAAGCTCATTGGCATTCCTCCCAAGCCCGACAAGATTTGTACCCCGGAGCTCATGCCATTTCCATCGATATTTTCGGAGGTCGAAAAGATCATGGGGGCTGCAAATCCATCACCAGCTAGGACTGTCATTTCAGTTCGCTGTTCAGTGGTTTCCGAGCCCTCATTTTCCTCTTGAGCCGACGCGACGCCGAGAACGCATACCGATGTTAATCCGTAAAAAATGACTTGAAAAAGTCGCTTCATTTCTTGCTCCAGTAAATTATCTGTTGAATTCGAATTTAATTGGCACACTGAGCCATGAGGTCTAAATGTGAACCATGTAAAGTTTTTCCGTTGTTACTTTCCATCCTTGTTGAACTGTTGTTCCATCCGCCGGTGCATTTGATCCATTCGCTTGAGCATTTCGTCCATCTGCTCTTTCATTTGAGTGTCGAGATCTTTGTTGTTCGGAGCAAACTCAGGATCGAAAATGATCCCCGGTAAAGCTTGTCGCATTTGAAGATTGAAATTGCCGTTGATTTTTGGCTGGTTTGCTGAACGCTCGACTGGGCTGACATTGATTCCGACTTCTTTGCCACCTCGAATGATCGTAAACGAGATCTTTGATTTTTCCTTCCCTGCAGTCTGAATCACTTCTGTCAGGTCAGACACTTGAGAAAGCTGACGGTCGTCTGCGAACATCAATATGTCATGTTTTTGAATGCCGGCTTTGGCAGCAGCTGATCCCTTGCTGATTGAGAGAACAACAAGGCCAGTGCCGGTTTCCAAGCTCAATTGGGAAGCCAAAACATCACTGACGGGATCGCAATTTACGCCAATAACAAATTTGTTGTCGATATAAGTTGCGAGCACATTCCCTTTAATGCCGCCTAAATCAAAAATTCCCATTGCCATGGGATCGCTGATTTCAATCTCCTGACGTTTTCCATCGGGACCCACAATAATCGCTTTACCAAATACCTGTAGTTTTTTCTGGCCATTTTCAATGACTGTCTTTTCACCCTGATTGATGATAATGCCTTGCGCACCTTCAAGATTAAGTTCTCGCTTATTGCCTTCGCTATCAATGATGGTGACCCTCCCGTCCTTGTTTTGAACGGAAATCCTGCTTTTTGCCTGAGCGGTTTGTCCGCCCGATTGAGTCTGGGATCGCTTGCTGCTGCTTTGAGACTGTCTGCGGGATCTTGCACTTGAGCCGCCACTCGATCCAGCACTTGCACTCGAACCCGCGCTAGAGCTCGCTCGTGCGGAGCTGCTCGATTGAGTGCCCGGCAAGCCAGATTCTACTCGTTCGCCATATCGGTCAATAATCACAATTGGCTGACCGTCTTGAGCCGTCAAGGAACTAGAACCATTGATCCATCCAAAGCCGGCCATGATTCCAGTAATCGCAATTGATTTTAAAATGTGGTTTCGTTGAAAAGTAAAATTCATTTTTATCTCCTGATCTAGCTTTTGTGCAGATGATAAGCAAAAAGGTTGTTTGGTTAAAAGTTGTGTTTTAGGGAAGTGATTTCATCGCCAGAAAGTCATTTATTGTCCAACGACGAAGCGGAGCGTTCGCACAGGCACGACAAATGATTCGCCGTCACTTAGTTGACCTGAAATAAGTTCAATTTCCTGTTCGATCTGGTATCCAGCACGCAATAACCGTGCGAGAACTTCATTTGGAATCGCCGCTTCGTCCCGCCTCTTCGACTGAAACTGCCTGAGCTGCTGTTCACTTCCCACACGATAAATCGGTACTCGAGCATTGGCATCATCGACTGACAAATCTTTAAACTTTTCATTACTGTTTGAAACTTCAAGATGATAAGCAGGTTTCAAGCTGGCTGGTGTCAACAGAGGTGAACTTTTTTGAGCAAGCGGCGATGGTTGGGCGATTTGCGAATCCAGTTGGGGAGCTTTATTTTCGACAAGGGTGTTGGATGAAGGCACCGTGCGCCCCCGAATTTCACTTGCCATGTAGCCAATGGTTGCCGCCACCAACAAGCTGGCCGCCATCACCCACCAAGGCGTCGAGTTTCGACTGCGAGAGGGTGTGCTTATCGGTTGGTCCTTGGGAGAGAATGACGGATTGGATTCAAGCGAACCCAATGCGTGATTCGACAGTTGAGTCTTAGCAGCACGTTGGGGTGATCCTGTTTGTGATTGAAATGCACTTTGCCAAGTTTGATTCTCGACAAATCCGAGTGCAATTTCTTGCCACTGGTCTGGAGCTGACTTCGCACCCATTAGGACTTGCTGGATTGTTTCATTTTCCAACTCTCCATCAACAAGCCGCTGAAGCATGAGGGGGTCAATTTTGGGATCTGGTTTCATCGTTACGATCCAAAGTTATTTGAAAGGTTGTGTTGACCAATCCGTGTCAGAATTTTCCGTAAGCTTTTACGAGCGTTAAGTAAGCGATACTCGATAGTTCGGACTGGTACACCAAGATGTGTGGCGATCTGGTTGTAGGACCAATTCTCGGTGTACTTTAACATCAGGATTTCACGATCTTGGGGTCGTAGTTCGCCTAGTGCGGTTTGCAGGTTTTCTTCTTGCTCTTTTTCAAGCATCCAGTCAAGCGGTTGAGGCGTCGGTGAGAAGGGTTCAAGTTCGGGACTCGGTTTTGCTTGAGATTTTCGATTGATGCGGCGGTGAAAATTGACAGCTTGGCGGACCGCCAGCCGATAAAGCCACGGAGCAACCTTTTCGGAGTTTTGTGGCACTGTCACGGGTCTGTCGGTTCCATCCGGTTGGCGTTCTGGTTTTGCCTGTCGAAAAACTGCTAGTGCAATTTCTTGAAACAGATCCTCGACTTCATGGCGATCCCCAATTCTTGAACGCAGCACTTTTTGCAGCCACGGTTTGTGGCGCTCCAGAGCA
Organism: Mariniblastus sp.; assembly: GCA_029247405.1. Taxonomy (GTDB): domain Bacteria; phylum Planctomycetota; class Planctomycetia; order Pirellulales; family Pirellulaceae; genus Mariniblastus. The sequence goes on along the minus strand of JAQWLH010000254.1, from coordinate 36,826 downwards.
GCGGGCCAGTCGATGGCAGTTGAGGTCGTTACGTCAGTCATATGAGACGTCAAAGCAGGTTGAAATAGTCAATTTCGTCAGACATTCATTAAGTCGCAACGGCGCGAGATATCCCAGCGAGAAAACTTGATTTTTGGGCATTTTTAACTGATAGCACCCAAAAAAATGCAAATTGTTCGAGAAACCAAGCTTTTGGGGAGCGCGGGATTTTTAATTCCATTTGGCCCAATGACTCAGATGTGGGTGATTGGCTCGCTCGACTGAACTTTTTGTCAGACAACGGAGCTTATGGGTGGCTGGAATAGAAACATGAATTGGCTGATCTATTTGCACTTTTCAATTCTGGTCAGCCGGCGGATGAACGCCTTTCCACCTGGCAATGCGGCCCTCTGAGCCGCTGGCCCAGCCACTGTTACCGTCTGGCGAAAAGTCGATTGAATGGAAGCCTTCGTTGGAAATACGGTGCCAGCGATGACCCATGTCGGTTGAGCGATCGGTTCCATTGGGGCCAACCGAGATCACGTTGATTTGGGCTCCGTTAATCCATGCTGCCGAGCAACTCCGAAACCCTGTTGGAGGCTGGTTGGTGGTTGGGGCTGACCAAGTTTGGCCGCCATCATTTGTGACGGCAATGTTGTTGGTCGTGTTATCTGGTTTTTGATAGTCGCCTCCAACTACCACACCATGTTTCCGATCGACAAAACAGATGGAAAAAATTCCCGCCGACTGCGCTCGTGGGATTGGGACATTGATTGCCTTCCAGTTTTTCGCGGAGTTATCCGAGACGAGGATCCGACTGCTTGGGCTGGTTTCCCCTTCAAGGTGACTGCCGAGGCCGATAAAAAATTTGCCATCATTGACAGTCATATTTGTTCCACTGGCGGCAAACCCGGCTTCGCCTTTGATGACGCGTGGAGCTGATTTAACAGTGCTCCAAGTTTTCCCAAGGTCCTGGGTAGATAACAAAAAAAGTTTGTCACCCATTGGATCACCCATCACAATACCTTTTTGTTTATTTAAAAAAGAAAGCGCATCCAAAAATACTCGTTCATCTTTATTTTCGTAACACAGGTTCCATTGAGATCCACCATCAACACTCCGATAGATCCGCGCGGGGGTTCCCGAAGTGATGGCGACGATGGTGTGTTCGTCAATGGCATGAATATCTCGAAAGTCGAGTTTTTCGGCACCCTCAACAATACTGACTTGCCACGTTTCGCCTCCATCTTTGGAATTGACAATGGTCCCGCCAGTACCACTGGCCCAGATGATTTGAGTGCTTAGTACGTGCAGCCCACGAAGGCTGGCGTCCGTCGCCACGTCCATCAATTTCCATGGACTTTCAACACCTCCGAGTGTCCCCGAACCGGGACTCAGCTCGTTCTGATTTTGGGCAAAAGAGACCCCGTTACTAAAAAGGATGGTCGCAAGAATCAGGGAATAAATTTTCATTTTTGCAGACCTTAAAAGATTCATTAGTATTCAAGGTTCCAGGGATACCTTCGAACCGCCTGCGGTCGTTCAAAAGACCGTGACAGAACATTGGATTGAGTGAATGAAACGGAAGCTATTGATTGTCGTGAAAAGGTATGTCTTCTAAACACTTGGGTTGTTCAGAAGTTTTAAGACTTGGGGATTTGCTTGAGTGTTGCGAGGAGAAACTGCCAGTATTTAGCGACACTGGCGATCTCACATTTTTCATCTGGCGAATGAGGGTTTTTGATGGTCGGACCAAACGAGATCATATCCAGGCCAGGATAAACGCTTCCAATGATTCCGCACTCGAGCCCGGCATGAACTGCATTGACCTCGGGTTTTTTGCCAAACAGACCTTCGTAAATCGTTTCCATTCTGGCCAGGATTTCGGAGTCCGCATTTGGTTTCCAACCGGGATATCCACCCGAGTGTTCTACATTGGCGCCAGCCAAGCAAAATGTTGCTTCGATCATATTCGACAAGTCATCTCGGGCCGTTTGGACGCTGCTGCGGGTCAAAAACTGAACGACCGCCGAACCTGAATCGACCTTGACCCGAGCCAAGCTAGTCGAGGTTTCAACCAGACCCGCCATTTCGTCACTCATTCGAATCACACCACAAGGTGCTGCATAAATTGCCTGCACCAGTTGGGTTTGGCGAGCCGAATCCATCACGGCCGTGGGAGCAGTGGTAGGCTCAATCAAAACCGTCAAATCAGGCTCAGTTCGAACCAGTTCGGATTGAATGATTGCCACCAATTCGACGACGCGCTTTTTGAAATCATCAGCCTTGTCGCTGTCGACAACAATGGTTGCAAACGACTCACGTGGAATTGCATTTCGGAGACTGCCGCCATCAATCGACCCGATTCTCAAACTGAAATCTTGCTGCGTTTCCCAGATAAGACGATTCATGATCTTGTTGGCGTTTCCTCGACCCAAGTGGATTTCACAGCCCGAATGTCCTCCGCGGAGTCCCTTCACTGAAATCTTCAGCGGAGTTCCAGCGGGAGCAGGAGTCTCCGAATATTTTAATTCGATGTTGGTATCCACTCCCCCAGCGCAGCCAATACATAATTCACCTTCATCTTCGGTGTCTGTATTGAGCAATATCTTCCCATTCAATATTCCCGACTGTAATTTGAAAGCGCCCGTCATGCCTGTTTCTTCATCGATTGTGAACAAGCCCTCGATCGGGCCATGCTCGACATCGGTCGCTGACAGCAATGCCATAATCGAGGCGACGCCCATCCCGTTGTCAGCACCGAGGGTTGTTCCTTTAGCTTTGACCCACCCATCATCGTCGATATAGGATTCAATTCCTTGTGATTCAAAATCGAATTCGGTATCAGAATTCTTTTGATGAACCATATCCAAATGACCCTGAAGGATCACCCCAACGCGGTCTTCCATGCCAGCGGTTGCCGGTTTGCGAATGATCACGTTTCCAATCGAATCGACAATGGTCTCAAGGCCGAGGTCTTCGCCAAACGCCTTCATGAACGCAATCACGCGTTCTTCTTTTTTGGACGGTCGCGGCACTGCATTGAGTGCTTCAAAGTGAGTCCATACGGCGGTGGGTTCAAGTTGGGTGATAGCTTCGTTCATGATTTTCTCTGATTGAGATGACTTGCAGCGAGATTCCTGAAAATAATGAGTCAACCTAACGGAGCCCAAGTTCAACTCAAGAGGCAAATGAAAAAATCAGGTGCAAAGCCAAGTAAATGTGGGGAGACTATCCGTTGAAGTCACTAACGCCAATTGGAAACATGTTTTCGATCTGAAACCTGGCTGTTTTTGCCTGTTGACCGAGGTGGTTGCACGCTGGCCTTAGCCTTAGTGACTAATCTCTAAAACACGCTCTCCCAGTACATCCATTCGAGGTTCGATTCCAAGTCCGGGCTGAGTCGAGGCTTTTAGTCTTCCGTTTTCTCGCTGCGGTGCGCCAGCGGCGATGCTAACGGTGCCGTAACTATTAAAATCTGTCGATGTAAACAAAAGCTCAGTTGGTGTGCTATGAGCGATATGTGAAATTGCCGCCGTAATAATGTCGCCCCCCCAACTGTCCTCGATTGTCATGGCCACCCCCAGTGAACAACACAAATCTCGAGCCAAACGTGCTTTGGTCAGGCCGCCGAACTTGCTGATCTTGATGTTAACAACGTCCATTGCCTGATCGTTGCTTGCGCGAAGGAGTTCGGGCATCCCATGAATCGATTCGTCCATCACGAACGGATGGTCAATGCGTCGCCGAATGGCCAAGCATTCTTCATAGGAATCACATGGCTGTTCAATGTAAACGTCGATATCGCGGACGGCTCGAACGACGCGGGCAGCTTCATGCATCAACCAGCCCGTATTTGCATCGGCGATCAGTTTGTCACCTGGCTGCATTTCTTTGGCCACCTGTTTAATTCGCTCGATATCAACATTTGGATCTCCACCCACCTTCAATTGAAACCGACGGTATCCTTCGTTTCGGTAACCAGCAACGTTTTGCGCCATTGCTTCAGGCGACTGCTGAGAAATAGCCCGATACAAAACAAAATCATCTCCAAACCGCCCGCCCATCAAATCACATACGCTTTTTCCGCTGGATTTGCCGAGTAAATCCCAGCAGGCCATATCGATCCCGGATTTGACGTAAGCATGTCCCTTGAGCGCGGCGTCCATCAAACGGTTAAGTGGTCCTAGTTCGGTCGCATTCATCCCAATGAGATGGGGTGCCAATTCTTTCATGCCGGCGCGGACGCCTGGGCCGTAGGCTGGCAAGTAAAATGGGCCGAGCGGGCAGACTTCGCCGTATCCGATCATCCCGCACTCCGTTTCGACCTCAACAACGGTGCTGTCAAATACGTCGACTGATTTTCCACCTGACCACTTGTAACTGCCTTCTTTAAGCGGAAGATCGACTTGGTAAGCGGAAATACGGGCAATTTTCATCGGGTTTTCTTTCGCGAGACGCGAATGCAAATCAAAAGTGCATTCTCAGTTGTTAGTAATTTCGAAGGCGATGATAGTCCGTCGATCGACAATCAGTTAGCCAGCCTACGAATCTTATCAACCATCATCGCTTCATGCTCCCATAGTTCATGAATTCATCAAGTGAACATCATTAACAATAGCGATTTTTGATCCAGTGACTCATAATGTGGTGATCGAATGCTCCCACCACCGCTATCACTGAATTTGAAAAATGAAATTCAATAATTTTGCCGCCAGTTTGCTCCTGATCGCGTTGTTCTGTAGTGGCCACCGTGTCAACGCCCAAGTGGGTCAAGATGATTCACGGGCTTCGACGCCGGAACGAACTGACTCTCTGCTCAGTTCGGAACCAATCAAAACCCGTTTAAAACTTGCGGGTAACAATCGTGCTGAACTTGAGCGGGCAATTGAAAATGTTGACCCACAGCAGCGTGAAGGGCTGAGTTTTTTATTGCTTCATATGCCCGAGTATGACTTAAAAAATCTGAAGGCCGATTTTTTGATTTCCAACATTAAGTTGGCCTACCGAGCGAGGGAAAAGGCAAATTGGAAAATACCGGACGATGTTTTCTTTAATGATGTGTTGCCCTACGCCAATATTGACGAGCCGCGCGATCCCTGGCGAAAAAAGTTTTTTGAAATGTGCTGGCCGATTGTTCAAGAATGCAAAACGCCAACTGAGGCAGCCCAAAAACTGAACCAAACCATTTTTGGAGAATTGTCGGTCAAATATTCGACAGCCCGAAAACGCGCTAACCAAAGCCCACAGGAAAGTATCGATCAAGGATTAGCGTCCTGTACTGGATTGTCGATCATTTTGACTGACGCCTGTCGGAGCGTCGGCGTGCCAGCGAGATTAGCTGGAATACCGAGCTGGAAAAATAAGCGTGGCAATCACACTTGGGTTGAAATCTGGGATCAGGGTTGGCATTTTACCGGCGCGGCAGAGTACAACCCGCAAGGCCTCAATCGAACTTGGTTTCAGGGTGACGCTGCTTTGGCAGATCCCCAATCAAAACTACACTCAATTTACGCGGTAAGTTTTCGAAAAACGAATATTGACTTTCCGATGGTTTGGTCGCCTGAGAAGCGAGTTTACGCCACCAACGTAACGACACGATATCTCGCTGACCAACCCACCCCTCCGAAGAAAGACTCGGTCAATGTGATGATTCGGATTTGGAATCAAGATAAAAGCGAACGAAAAATTTTGAATGTGGTTGTTATCGAAGATGGAAAACCATCTCAAAAAGTTTCCGGGAGAACCAAGGGTGGCACGGCTGACATGAACGACATGCTGACCTTTGCCCTCAAGCCAAAGACGGGTTACGAAGTACGAGTTAGCCCAATTGAAAACGCTGATCAGACCATTGCAGTGTTCAAAATAGCCACCAGCAAACAAGCCAATCAGTTGAAGGAGTTTCTACTTGACGAAGATTCTGCTGCGTCAAATTTAGATCGCGACGAAGATAAACTGATGCAAAACAAACCTGTTGCTTTGCCTATCAATGAACCGCTTATTTCGGCTGCCGATAAATTCTGTTGGAAAGCTGCTCCTTCGCCCGAGCGGTTCGATCGTGGTTCGCTCTCTGCCATTCGCCAATTGGTTTGGGATCGTTATCTCAAATCGGTGATGCCACTCAGGCAGCAAGCTGATTTTGAAATCAAAATCAACCTCGAAGAATAGAGTCACTAGCGTTGATCCGTTACAACTCACGGGTCGCCTTTGCGGTTTGCGTCCCATTAATCAAGTCAACTATTTTTTGGCGGAAAAGCCATGCTGATAAATCCAAGCTTTGTGACTCGTTTGATTGTTATTCTACTGCTGTCTCTTTTGCCCCAAGTCGACGCTGTCGCCCAAGAGAAAACAGGTCATCAGCATCAACACACCAATGCACTGACCCAAGAAAGCAGTCCCTATCTGCTGATGCACGCGCATAACCCAGTCAACTGGTACGCTTGGAATGAGGCGACACTGGAATTGGCCAAGAAACAAGACAAACCAATATTTCTTTCGATTGGTTACTCCAGTTGTCACTGGTGTCACGTGATGGAACGGGAGTCTTTTCTTGATGAAGAAATTGCAAAGTTTCTTAACGATAACTTCATTTGCATCAAAGTCGATCGGGAAGAACGTCCCGACGTAGACGAGATCTACATGCAGGCTTTGATGGAGATTCGGCAGGGCGGGGGAGGGTGGCCGCTTTCGATGTTCATGACTCCGGCGGCCAAACCATTTTTTGGCGGGACGTATTGGCCAGCGCGGGATGGCGACCGCGGATCAAAAATGGGGTTTTTGACGATCGTGACAAAGGTCAACGAGGCTTTTCAAAACAACCGATCGCAAATTGAAAAGGATGCCAATGTCGTCTCTGAACGGACTCGAGAATCTCTGGCAGGGCTGGAACCAGTTTTCGGATTGCCAGTTCAGAAATCCTGGAGCTCAAAAACTATCTCTAATCTGGCGTCTGATTTTGACACGAGGTTCGGCGGATTTGGATTTAGTGCGACCAATCCTAACATGCCAAAATTTCCTCAAGCGGCCAACCTTTTCTTTCTAATGGACAACGTTCAACGCAGCAAAAATGTTGAAGACCCAGACACGGTTCAAGCTAAAAAAATGCTCATCACGACTTGTGAACGAATGATGATGGGGGGAATCTACGACCACGTTGGCGGAGGATTTCATCGTTACAGTGTTGATCGCTATTGGAAGATTCCACACTTCGAAAAAATGCTTTACGACAACGGTCAACTGGCAACCGTCTATGCCGAAGCTTACGCAATCACCGGACGCGAGGAATTCAAAAATGTCGTTGAAGGAACACTGGCTTTTGTTGATCGAGAATTAGTCGCTGATTCGGGTGGAATCTATTCATCGCTCGATGCCGAATCGGAGGGTGAAGAAGGCAAATTTTATCGCTGGGAGATTGCCGAGGTGGAAAAGACAATCACCCCGGACGAATACAAATTGTTTGCCGAAGTTTATGGCTTAAATAACCCGCCAAATTTCGAGGATGAGTACTACGCCCCACAACTCCGTCGACTGATGTCGGAGATTGCTCAGCAACGCTCGATGACATTGACGGAATTGGAGGCCAAGTTGATGCCGATTCGAAAGAAGCTGTTCGACGCTAGAGCCAAGCGAGTGCGACCATTATTGGATAATAAAATTTTGACGGCTTGGAATGGCCTGATGATTCGAGGTTACGCGGATGCCGGCCGAGTTCTTAAGAATGAGTCCTATATCCAAACGGCTAGTCGGGCCGCTGATTTTGCGCTTCAGAATTTAGTCGCTGAAGACGGACGTCTGTATCGAACTTATACCGACGGCCAGGCGAAACTAAATGGATATCTAATTGATTACGCCTGTTTAATTGACGGCTTGATCGCGCTTCATCGAGCCAGTGGCGAAGACAAATGGCTGAAGTCGGCCGAAAGAATCCAAAATAAACAAGACGAACTGTTTTGGGATGAGAAGGGTGGCGGTTATTTTTATACCTCCAAAGATCATGAAGTTTTGTTAGCGCGTAGCAAACGTATTTACGATAACGCGATGCCGTCAGGCAACAGTGTTGCTGCAGCCAATTTGTTTTATCTTGGCAAGCATTTAAAGAGCGAAGCCTTTAGCCAAAAATCGCATCAAACTGTATTGGCAGCCTCGGCGGTCATGACACGGGCTCCCCAAGTGGCCCCTCGGATGATGATTGCTGTAGAAGAATTCGTCGAATAAGCGTTCTTGATTGCCAAGTACGCCGGTCGCTGAACCCTCTTATCTCTGCCCTTGGAGGCGTCTAAGGGTTGCCTCGGGTCGCGGATTTATGTTCGCAGCGTTCTTCTTATTTTCATTGGCACGGCCGTTGCTTTACAGGAATTAACTAACTGCATTGTGGTTAGTTGATACCTTCCGAACACATGTAAACGCAGTCTCAAGCAAACGGGGCATTAGCATTGAATGCCTATTTTTGCGGGTTTCTGCGCGTTGACCCAGGAGACATTGATGGCTGCTATGAAGCGTCTATTGCTCGTTTTTGCATTGCTGGCGACCCTCTCGCCGATTTGCCAAGACGGATTTGCGAAAGAAAGAACAACCGAAGATGGCGATACGGTAACTCAAGCGGGCGAAACTTCGCCTGAGACAGTTTCTCTGGAGGCTGAAGAATTCCAATCGGAATTAGTTGGGGCTGATGTAGCCTGGATGCTTACTTGTTCGGCACTTGTGCTGATGATGACAGCACCCGGGCTCGCTTTATTTTATGGCGGCTTGGTTAGGAAAAAAAATATCCTAAGCGTTATGATGCAATGCGTTTTCTTGATGGGCTTGATGACGATCGTTTGGGCGGTGATCGGATATAGCTTGGCATTTGGTGGATCAAATCCGTTTTTTGGAAACTTTGATCACGTTTTTCTGCAAGGCGTGATGCCCTCGATGGGTTCCGATGGCGAAGTGATCACACCTATTTCAGGAACGATTCCAGCTTCCGTCTTTATGTGTTTCCAAGGAATGTTTTTTATCATTACGCCTGCTTTGATTTGCGGTGCATTTGCTGAACGATTCAAATTTTCATCGATGTGCGTTTTTATGGTGCTTTGGGGGTTGCTGGTTTATTGTCCCATTTGCCATTGGGTTTGGAGCGATGCTGGTTGGCTTTGTGAATGGAACTCAGAGGCTTTATTCCCAGCTTTGGATTTTGCTGGCGGAACAGTTGTCCATATTAGTTCGGGAGTTTCTGCCTTGGTTTGTGCCGTCTTTGTTGGCAAGCGAATGGGTTACGGCAAAGACCCGATGCCTCCCCACAATTTGACTTATACCTGCATCGGTACGGCGCTGCTTTGGGTAGGCTGGTTCGGATTCAACGCGGGGAGTGCATTGTCAGCTGGAACCGCGGCAGTCAATGCTTTTGTTGCGACCCATTTTGCGGCCGCTGCAGGCGTTGTGGCGTGGGCAAGTTATGAATGGGTGACTCGCGGAAAAGCGACCATGTTGGGAGCTTGCTCGGGCGCGGTGGCGGGATTGGTTTGTATCACACCGGCTTGCGGTTCGGTTTCAGCAATGTCGGCCATTATCCTCGGCTTGGTTGCCGGTGTCGTGTGCTGCTTCGCTTGCTCAACCTTAAAGAAAAAATTGAACTACGATGATTCCTTGGATGCGTTCGGCGTTCATGGTATCGGCGGGGTGGTGGGTGCGGTTCTCACGGGCGTCTTTGCGACCAACGTTATTACCGGGGGACGCAGTGGAATGATTGAGGCAGGTGGTAGCCCAACGCAATTGATCAATCAATTGGTCAGTATCGGGGCGTCTGCCTCCTTGGCGATTGTTGGTTCGTTCGCGATTCTCGTCCTGATCAATGTAACGATGGGTCTCCGCGTTTCACCTGAAGAGGAGCAGCGTGGACTCGATATCAGCCAACACGGGGAAGAGGGCTACATCTTTTTGTAAGCAGTCGTTGCAACTGATGAGGCCTGACGCAGATCTTCATTGGTGAGGGTCGAGAACGACCTTTCGCATTGGTTTTAGAGCGCAAATCAATCTCGAATTGGTTTGCGTCTTTTTTTATTGACCCAATTGGGCACTCAATCCAACTTTCCAGAGCAATCTGGATGGTGGACGGTTTTGAAAAGCCACTTAGAATGGCGTCTCAAAGAATGTAAAAAAATTAACCGAGACCCCTCACCCAACAATGACCTCCACCGAAAAATCACTTCAGCAGCTGCGTGTCGGGATCGATGCGGTGGATCAAAAGCTGGTCCGCACCATTAACCGTCGTTCGAGTTTGATGATCGAGCTGGCGAGATTGCAGAGACGTGCGTCAGATGATTCGTCATCTCGTCAACCAATGGCTTCAGGCCAATCGCCAGTCACCGATTTAGGAGCGGCGACTCTTGATCGAATTATCGAAAAAAATACGGGCCCGATTCCAAATTCGGCGCTCCAAGGGGTCTTCCGAGAGATTCTCAATGGAAGTTTTCAACTGGGTCGGACGACCCGGGTAGGTTATCTCGGGCCGCAGGGCACATTTAGCCATCTTGCAGCTTCCCAGCATTTTGGTGATTTTGTCGATTACGAAAATCTTCGAGCTTTGGAAGGCGTATTTGAGGAGGTCTCCCGCGGTCACGTCGAATATGGGTTAGTGCCGATCGAGAACAGCACAGGTGGTGCTATTATTGAAACGCTTGACTCTTTCACCAGCTACTTTGGACGCTTGACCATTTGCGGTGAAATACGTCTGGCGATTCATTTTAGTCTTCTTGGCAAGTGTCAACCGGATGATGTGAAGGTAATTTATTCGAAGGCCGAGGCTCTTGCTCAGTGCCATGATTGGCTTTCGAAAAAATATCCGAACGCCGCTCGAATCGCGGCCCAGAGCACCGCTGCCGCTGCCGAGATTGCTTATTTAGCCAGCCCAAGTGACGGTGTCGCTGCTGTCGGTTCTGGAAAAGCGGGGCAGTTGTATGGACTGGAAAGTCTCTTCAATGGTATTGAAGATTGCTCGAATAATGTGACGCGATTTTTGATTCTTTCGAAAATCGAAACTCAGCCGACGGGAAATGACAAAACATCTTTGATGTTCACCTGCTCTGATCGCCCTGGTTCTTTGGTGGATATTTTAACGGTCTTTAAACGTAATGAGATCAACCTTAGCCACATTGAAAAACGTCCTAGCCATGAGATCGGAACGGAGTACACATTTTTTGTGGACATCCTGGGCCATGCCAAAGATGGTCGAACGGCTGAGATTCTTGGCGAGGTCCGCGCTCACTGCAAAAGCCTATTTGTGCTCGGGAGCTTTCCGGTTTACGACGAGTTGCATCGGTATCAGCCACCGGCTGTTTCAAACGAGTTTAGTTCGATGGCTGAAATCAACTCAGCGATGGATAAGATTGACGAAGAACTTATAACCTTGATTAACGAGCGAGCCAAACTCGTCGTCGATGTTGGAGTTTTCAAACGTAAATCGGACGTGCCGATTTATGCGCCGCACCGTGAGGCTGCTGTACTCACAAAAATCAAGGCGCTAAATCAAGGTCCGCTTGAGGATAAAACCCTAGAAGCCATCTATCGCGAGTTAATGAGCGGAAGTTTTGCTCTGGAAAAACCGCTCAGTATTGCTTTTCTTGGGCCAGAGGGCGAGTTTTCGCACCTAGCAGCTGTCCGACATTTTGGTTCCAGCGTCAATTTTTTGCCGGCTCGTGAAATCAGAACCGTCTTCGAACAAGTCGCATCTTCAGAAGTTGATTATGGACTTGTGCCGATTGAAAATAGCAGTATCGGTGGTGTGAATGAGACACTCGATACGTTTATTGACATGCACGACGAGCTCAAAATTTATGGCGAAGTCAAATTACAGGTGAAATTTTGTTTGCTTGCGAATTGTAAACCCGAGCAAGTCAATCGAATCTATTCCAAGCCAGACGTGTTTGAGCAATGCCGCAATTGGCTTAGTACTCAGTATCCACAGGCGACAAGAATTCCAACGGAAAGCTCGGCACTTGCCACTCAAAAGGCAAAAGAGGAAATCGAGCGTAACTCCGATTGTGGTGTTGCGGCAATTGGATCATCGTTGGCTGGTGAGATTCACGGGCTTAAACCCCTGTTTCAGGCGATCGAAGATCGTCAAAGCAATATGACCCGGTTTTTGATTCTTTCGAAGAGCCAAACTGAGGAATCCGGGAACGATAAAACTTCAATAATGTTTACGACAGTGGATCGTTCGGGGGCATTGGTTGACGTACTGGAAATATTTAAACGTAATACGATCAATCTAACGCACATTGAAAAGCGACCCAGCCGCGAAGAAAATTGGGATTACACATTCTTTCTCGAACTCGAGGGCCATCGCGAAAACGCAAAAATTGCGCAGATCATTGGCGAGGCACGCGCACACTGCAAGAGCCTGACCGTCCTGGGAAGTTTTCCAGCGTGTCAACGAGTGCTTTAACGGGCATCATCTTGATTAAAAATAAGCGACTGATTATTTCAGTGTCTGCTTATTTTTTAAACCGTTTATTATTTGGGTTGCCCCCCGCCATGAGATAACCCATAAGGTCGTTGAGTTCTTCGGCATTCATTCCGTCCAATAATTTTTCGGGCATTTGAGAAACGGTCGAAGGTTTCATTTCATCGATGCCATCTTTTGAAACGATCACTGGTTCGGCCCCGACTTGATCGGGATAAATCGCAACCATGCCATTATCTTGCTCGACCACTAATCCATTAAATGCCCTTCCGTCCTCCAACAAGATTTTCGAAGAGGCATATTGATCAGAAATATGCTTGCTGGGGTGAATGATGGTTTCAACTACGTATTTTTGATCAAAACGACTTGGAATGGCGGTCAAATCGGGTCCGACATTTCCGCCTATCCCCCGAACCCGATGGCACTGGGCACAACTTGCTCCATGGAAAAGGGAACGTCCTTTTTCAAAATTAGATTTTCGTTTGACGACTTGAAGTGCTTCGTCAACCGACCATTTCTTACCTGGTCCGGCCGGTTTGATAATCGGAAAATCGGGAACCGGATTGAAGTCTTCGTTTGTAAGATCAACCAACGCGGAGCGTTCGTCATCCGAACAAGTCGCTAAAGCCTCTTCCCGCATACGAGTTAAATATTTTGCGTAACTCGCTCCTCCCGCCGCCTTGGCGGCTTCATTGATAAAGGAAAAATATTGGCGACGCGTTTCGTCGGTCCAGCCCCGGCGAAGGTTGCGGAGAATAAATGCATAACCCAGTTCCTGGGTTGGCGGGTGGTTGGCCAGCATGCGTTCCACTGTCCCACCATAGTTTTTGTTACGACTGGCTAGGGTTGACCACTCGGGGATTTGAGGAGCCTTGCGATTGGCGATCAGGTCCATCGCTTTGCTCGCCACGGTTTTTGATTGGAGATACGTTAAGACTCGAATCAATTCAGTGTTCACGTCAGCATTGGAGTGAGGAAACAACGCGTCGAGTTTTGCAACCGCTTGTTGACGTTCTTCGGGTGTCATCGAACCCAGCCGAATCATGGTTAATGAGTAGGCTCGCAACATCCCCAAGAGTTGACCTCGATCAAGGGTTGCTGTGTTCAAACGACCAAGCATTTCGAGTAAAGGTGCCCGATGTGATTCATTGCCCATTCTCGCCAAAGCAACTGCCCCGGTTATTTTCGCTTGAGATTGCGTTTCGGTGAAAACGCGATTTGCCCACTGTTCGACAGGCTGGCTTTCGATACCGACGCGTGCTGCGTGGCGCAGAAAACGATCGGAATGGGTGAGCATCGGCCAACAGGCAGCGATTGCCTTGTTGTTCTTAATGCCATGAAATGCTTCCAGTTGATGGCGTTTTTGCCGCATGGTTGCCGCTGTTTGTTCTTCCTGACTCAATTCATCGGCTATTTCTGCGGGAGTCTCGGTCGATTCATCACCGATGTAACGAACTCGGAACATGGCCGACTGTGTCCCCCGTCCTCCAACCGCAAAATAAAGCGCGCCATCGTGTCCAACGATCGCGTCGGTTACAGGCAGTGGTGAACTATAGACAAATGGCTCAGCCTCTCCGGAATAGCTGGCCCCATCAGGTTTCATATGGATTGCGTAAATCGTTCCAAAAGTCCAATCAAGCGCGAACGTCGCCGCTTGATAGCGAGTCGGAAACTTGGTTCCTCCTCCGTTCACAACGCCGGTCGGCGAACCGGGGCCAATATCAACCACCGCAGGTAAACTGTCTTCGTAATAGGAGGGCCACTTTCCCGAACCGTGTCGCCAGCCAAAGTCGGCCCCACTGACGACATGGCAAATCCTTGTCGGTCGGTACCACGGCGAACCCATGTCATATTCCATGTCGGCATCGTACGTGAACATGTCGCCGAATCGGTTAAGCGCAATGTCGTATTGATTGCGAAAGCCTATGGCATGAACGGTTTGTGTTTCGGTTTTTGGATCGAGCCATGTGACCCACCCCCCCGGCGCCATGACGCCATTGGCATGTCCGTTGGAGTCTGACATCCTTGGGAGCAGCAAATCTTCATCCCACGATTGAACTCGCGAGGCAACGTGGTCAGCTAGTTTGGAATGATTGCCACTGTTCATATAAATGCCCGTTTTGTCGGGAGTGAGAATCAAGGCGTGATTGCCATGTTCGCCACCGCCGGTGGTGCTGGGAATTTCTTTCATCGTGTCCAATTGATCATCACCATTGGAATCAGTGAGTCGATAAAGATGACCACCGTTTCGATGAAACCAGAGGCTGTCAAATGCCCAAAGCATTCCTTGGGCCCCGGAGAGCTTTTCCAACGAACCGACAGATACTTTTTCAATTTTTTCTACTTTCGAGTCGCTTCCAGTAGCCTTGGTCTCCGTCCCGCTGGCGGTTTGATTCGTTAACGTGATTCGATATAGCCCAGCACGACCTTGATCACATGCGTAAATTCGACCTTGGGGATCAGTCGTCAGCGAAACCCAACTTCCCTGGTCCTGAGGCACCGTGTAGACGTGATCGACGATGAAGCCAGCCGGGACAATGATGTTTTTGGCGTCCAGACGTTTGTTCTCACCGCCCGATCGACCGGCATATTGAGGGACTCGCCAGGGAGCATCCCCTAGCTTTCCAACTTTTTTGGCCCATTGCCATTTGGAATCATCAAAGTCGATTTGATTCCAGCCGTTGGATGTCTTGGGGTTCATCTTCCATGTTTTTTCGGAAGTGGTAACGATTCGAGGCGACTGATCTTTCTGCTCGCAATAAAGTTTGAATGTCAGTCCAGCTATACCGCCGTGATTCTTACCTTGGATGGCAATCACATTCTTGCCCTGATTAAGAAACTTTGCCACGTCTTGCTGGATTGGCTTTTCCCAAGCTCCACTTTTGCCGACCTCTTTTCCATTGATCCATAGCCGCATCTCATTGTCACAGGTCGTATAGAGCGGAGCCACTTTTGGGACTGAGCCAAGCTGAAATGAATGGCGGAACCAAATCGTTTGATCCGTCGTCGAGGTGTCAGCCCAAATCCACTGAGCAACTGGCTTGCTGACAATCCATTTGCCATTTTTTAACCGTGACGAATCTGACTTCGATTCGGTATTCGTGGACGATTTCGACGGCTTTTCGCTCGGTTTGAGCGATGCAATCAGACGTTTTCCGTCGGTCGCATTCATCCGTTTGAGCAACAGGTTCCGAAATTCAACTTTCATCGGTGCACCAGCATGAAGCTGTAAACCAAGCGCTCCACTCGGATTGGATTTTGTGTCGTTGTCTGTAATATCGACAGTCGTCTCGCCATTGACGATATGAATTAAGCGATTGCCCACCGCAACAATTCGTAAATCATTCCATTGATCACCTGTCAATTCAGATGCGTGGTCGACTTGCTCGGTAACGTTCTTGTTACCTTCGGGAGAAACTTCAACCGTTTGACCTCGAGTGGCGACAATTCCTCGTATCCCTTCACCGTAAAGCATTCCAAAATATTCTTGCTTTGGATGAAGGTCAGCCTGATTGCCGTGCATGACAAATTTATCTTGGTCGATGACTTTGCTGCGGTACTGAACGCCAGAATTGTTTCCGGTGAAACGGACTTTGCAACGAAAATCAAAATCTGCAATGGGCGATGTTTGCAGAATCAAGAATGTATTACGTGCCGTGGGATTGTCTTTTGTCGTCTGTCCGACAATCGCGCCCTGTTCGACAGTCCATAAATCTTTGTTGCCGGCCCAGCCAGTGAGGTCTTTTCCGTTGAAAAGTATCTCGAAGGGTTGTTGAGCGAAAGCATCGCCAGTCCATAGCAGCGAAAAACAAAACAATGAGCTGGCGACTGATCGCAACACCAAGATGAGGATCTGAGAGCGGCGTGAAGGCATTGGGGGTCCGTTTTAAACTAAACTATTTTACGAATGTAAGAGCAATATACTTCACGAGGACTTTTGAATCCAATCTTTGACCGGAGTTGGATTTTTTCAAAAAAGTGGTGAAGCGGCTTCAGGCTTGGCTTGCAATACCCCGAAGAAGTCGTGCAAGGATCTCATTTTTGAGAGTTGCCTGTCTTCCGCCACGGTCTGATGGCCAAGTGAAGCCCATGTTAATTTCAATCCCGCGGGCCAACCATGGCAGCACATCAACTCTGTCGCGGGGAGCTGACTAGCGCTTGAGTGATGTCGCGTATTTTGTCATCGCATCAGAGATTTCCACGAGCTGCTCTTGGGATGCCTCACTCGATTGCCGTATCATGTCGATAAAGTGTTCAATTTCAAATGGCTCGACGGGGCAACCAATATTTCCTTTGGGGCCGACTGAGCTGATGATCTCGTTGCCGTCACCATTGAGAATTACCATCCAGGGCATGCCACCGGAACGCTCTTTTTTCAGTTCATCAAAAACATCATTACCGTTTGTCATTTTTTCAGTGTCGATTTTAACCATGCGAATATGATCGACAAACAAATCTTTGTTGGATTCGAGGACCTCCTCGAGCTTGTGGCACCAGCCTCACCAGTCGGCACTGAAGTGAACAAAGAGAGCCTTGTTGTCTGCCTTTGCAGCGGCAACGGCATCGCTGAGGACCGTTCGCGCGTTGAGTTCGTCGATCGTGGGTTGGCTTGAAGTTTCCGGTTTGCTGTCGTTTAACGCAGTGGATTCAGCTGGATTGCTTGGGATGATCGCCATTGGTTCAGAAGTTTCATTCTTCGTTAAATTGCTCTGACCGCTGACCTCCGCTTTTTCTTTTGTTTCGGAGCTTTCACAGCCGACCAATAATAAAAGGCTTAAACATAATAGCCGGAGTTGATTCATGATTTCGCCTTTTGCTTGACTCGAGATTGTCAGGTCATCCACTGCATTTTCCAAGACTTGAATATAAGTCACTTTCTACCGGGTTCCAAATATCATCTTTGTTTCACCAAAAATGGGGCAATGGACAAGGGCCTCAAATATCCAAATGTTATCCACTAAGACCCACAGGAATAAAAATGCCCCACCCATCAATGACCCAACGCAGCTCAATGAAAAGTTCTTTGGCAGGGGCGGGCGCGATGGTCTTGACGAGCCGCTTGTCACGGGCGGGTGGTTTTGTCTTGGCAAATGATTGCCCGCGAGTTGGTGCGATTGGCACCGGAAGTCGGTGATCTTAATTAGTAACGGACATTGACGGAAATTTTTGATCAGCCATAGAACTTCGTAAATCCGCAGACGACGTTGCTGTTTGTGATGCCGATGACGATCGACAGCAACTTGCTGCCAGTCTGGTCTAAGAGTGGAGTGGCATCGTTATCAATCGAATAACCCGTACCGCATGATGCACCAGATCGCGACGAAGCCGTCGCGCCAACCGATTTTTTTCCCCTCCGCATAGGTTCGGCCGGAATAGCTAATCGCAATCTCAAAGACTCGATACTTACGTCGCGCGATCCTTGCGGTGATTTCAGGTTCAATGCCAAACCGAAGACTTTTTAATTGGGGGCCAATGTCCTCAATGACTTCCCGTCGAAAGACTTTGTAACAGGTTTCCATATCGGTCAAGTTTAAATTATTAAACAAGTTGGAGAGCGTCGTCAGCAAACGATTGCCCATCGAGTGCCAGAAATACAAAACACGATGAGCCCGGTCACCAAGGAATCGGCTTCCAAATACAACATCGGCTTTTTGTTCCACGATCGGCTGAATCAATCGAGGGTATTCGCTAGGGTCATATTCTAAATCTGCGTCCTGAATGATTACGATGTCGCCAGTGGTCACTGCAAATCCAGTCCTTAGTGCTGCGCCTTTTCCAAAATTAGACTTGTGGGCGTAGTTGTGGATTTGATTGAGGGGGTCGTTGATAAATCGCAACGCGAGGTCTTTGGCAATTTCCGATGAGCGATCAGTGCTCCCATCGTTGACCAGGATAATCTCTTTTTTGATTGGAATCGCGGCGACTTTATCGACCACCGCCTCGAGCGTCTGCTCTTCATTGAAAAATGGAATCACGATTGAAAGCACCAGATCACTGGGAATGACGTAGAGGCCCAGTTGCCGGCAAGCCGTTTCACCCAACAGCTTTTTTTGGACTTCGTACCAAGAGCGAGACCAAGGAATGGGAGCGCTCAGCGGTGAGTCAATCGAGTTGTCGGGAGCATGATTCATGAGTTATTGATGATAACTACCAATGCGTGGGTTCTTCCCAATTGATTGTAGCTTTGGACAATATCCGTCATTCGGGATTTTTTCAGGATACGAGGTTTAACACGCCTAAGTGATCCCCTTTGGATGTAGACGTCTTGCAACGTCGCGATTGGTTTTGTTTTAACTCATCTGGGCAAACTGGCGTGGATCGGACAAAATACTACTTATGAAAGTCGTCTCACTGCAATCAGGAAGTAACGGTAACTGCTTTTACGTTGAAACGGGAAGCGTTCGTCTTTTGTTTGATGCTGGAATCAGTGGAAAGCAAGCAGAAGAACGTTTGGCCCGCCATGGGCGCGATATTCGCGATGTTGATGCACTGTTCATCTCACACGACCACAGTGATCACACTAAATCTTTGGGGATCTTTCAGCGTAAGTTTGGGATGCCAGTTTATATTACGCCGAGGACCCTCAAAGCGGTCAACCGTCATCAGAAAATCGGTAAACTTGACCGGGTTCGATTGTTCTCAGCCGGAAGTTCCCAAGCATTTGGGGACGTGACGGTTCATTCGGTTCCAACTCCTCATGATGCAGTCGATGGGATCGCGTTTATTGTTGAAGACCGTCAACATCGGGTTGGAATTTTGACGGATCTGGGGCACGCATTTGATGGTTTAAAAGATGTTCTCCGTTCACTCGACGCGGTGGTGATCGAAAGCAACTACGATGACCAGATGCTTGAGACGGGTCCGTACCCGGAGCATCTCAAGCAGCGAATCAAAGGAGATGGCGGACATCTTTCCAATGAAGACGCTGCGATCCTTTTAAAACAATGTGGCGGCGAACGTCTTAAATGGGCCTGTCTTTGCCATTTGTCAGAGGAAAACAACCAACCCGAACGGGCTCGAGCAACCCATCAACGTATTCTCGGAGATGACTTTCCGATTCATGTTGCCAGTCGCTACGACGTGAGCGAAATATTCGAATTGTAAATGCCATGTTGCTGCGGGATCTTGCTTGGTTGATCCGCAAATTGCTACCGACTCAACTTTTGAAAACGGCAATCGCCTGCTAAAGTCTAAACCCAAATTTTATTTTGACTTGGGTTGGTAACCCAGTTTTCTAGTTCGAGATTGCCTTGGTTGACTCAAGCCGCTTTTGCAAGAGGACCTCAAGTTTGATTTGATCACCGATGAACGACCGAATTCCCTGAGCAAGCTTTTCAGTTGCCATGGCGTCGGCGTTGAGTTGGAGTCGGAAATCTGATTCGCTGCTGATAACGCAATCTTCGTAATCAGGTCTAGCCTCGGGTGAAAGCGCTCGCGTCAATTCGCCCTCGTCGTTGGAAAGTTCTTCCAAAAACTGAGGGCCAATGGTCAATCGGTCGCAGCCTGCCAGCGCCTCAATTTCGCCCACATTTCGAAAGCTTGCCCCCATCACAACTGTCTGGTAACCGCGGTCTTTGTAAAGTGCGTAGATGTTTCGAACTGATATGACACCGGGGTCCTCTTCGGCTGGGAAACTGTCGACTCCCTGGTCTTTCTTATACCAATCTAAAATTCGACCAACAAAGGGCGAAATCAAGAACGCACCTGCTTGTGCCGCCGCAACTGCCTGAGCCGAACAAAACAACAACGTCAGGTTACAGTTGATATTTTGTTTTTCCAAAATCTCTGCCGCCCGAATGCCTTCCCATGTCGAAGCCAGTTTGATCAACACGCGTTCGCGTCCAACACCTGCTTCTTCATAAAACTGAATAAGTCGGTGAGCGCGATCGACGCTGGCCGCTGTGTCGAAACTGAGTCGTGCGTCGACTTCGGTTGAAATACGGCCCGGAATGATTTTCAATATCTCACAACCGATGCTGACAGCCAGTTTGTCGGTTAACAGTGCTAACTGTTTCTGTCTGTCTGCGACTTCATTTTGTTGTGCCCACTTGATAGCGTCGCTAATTAATGAATCGTATCGCGGCAACTGAGCAGCTTTGAGCAATAGCGAAGGGTTCGTCGTGGCGTCGATTGGCTTGAAGTCAGCAATTGCATCGATGTCGCCCGTATCCGCGACCACATCAGTAACTGCTTTAAGTTGATCAAGTTTATTCATTGGAATCTCGGACCTTGGTTGGATGAGCATGGCTTTCCCATCCGAGATTTTAGCCAATTGAAAGTAGATGCGAAGTGGTTGAAAAGTGCCACAAAGTGGCTGGTCGACATTAACGTGCAGAACGGTTGTTATCGACGTTAAGTATCGCGTCAGCTCTTGGGAAGTTTTCTTCACTATTAACTAAAAGCGGTCAACCGAGCAGACGCTGTTGAGCTAATTGGTCTTTGGACGCCTGAGCAACAGAAATAGATTGCGAATGACCGAATTTGACTGGACGGAAGGCCCATCGATAAAAATTCGCTTGGTACCCGCGCGAGTTTCGATCCGAATTTCAAAATTCATTACCGTGTCGGTGTCTGCCAGCGAGCGAGTGGTTGAGGGAACGTCAGCCCAATTGGTTCCTCCGACGTATTGTCGCAGGTTGGCCAAGCCCTCCGTTCCCAGCTCGAATGAATCAGAATAATTTGAGGTAGGAACCTCGACTTTGACTCCACCTTTGGAATCAATTGTTTGAGTTTGCTTTGGGCCGCGCAGCCCTTGTCTGGCTACGATGACGATCGAACGGAAGGAGTTTTGATTGGGATCCGCGAATTGACGGGCTGGAATGGTTGTTCTTCTGGGTGGAGGCGTGGTCGCTTGATCGCGAGTTTGCCTCATCGGATTCTGTAGGGCCAAGTCGTTAGCAGGTTGAGCGGGTGGTTGAGCGGGTGGTTGAGCGGGTGGTTGAGCGGGTGGTTGAGCGGGTGGTTGAGCGGGTGGTTGAGCGGGTGGTTGAGCGGGTGGTTGGTATGGAAAGGGCGGGGTTGGCAAATTTCGGCGCCGAGGGGTTGAAGTTGGATTTGGAATCGTGTCGCTCTGTTTGTTCTTCGCCAATTGACCGGGAGTGGGGTTACGATTTATTTCGGAGCCACGGGCATCCTCAATGCTGTTCACCAATACGATCCAACGTACATCTCGATCAGGACCGTCAAGCTTAGTAAGGGAGCCTTTGATCTTGGCCAAGTCTGTCCCTTGCTGCCGAGCGGCTTGCACTAATTCAGGATCGTTCTTGAGATCCAGCTCCCAAACGATTCCATTGGCAACGACCATTGCACCAGTTGAGCGCCCGCCATAGCCAATGGTTCCGGTGCGGATTAAACCTCTGATTTCAACATCGATCGATTGTGCATTTGGATTACGATCCAGTTTTGGCTGTTGCAAAGTTGGTCTGGGGTCAGCCGCTGCCGGCGTGGTGGCCGGTGGAAGTATTACTGCCGGTTGAGACGAGACCGATTTGTTGATTCGTTTTCCATTGACTGAAAGAACGCCATCACTGGGTACAATCAGCAGGATGTATCCGAACCCTGGCCCGGGTTGCTGGTTGGGTGAGATCGCTTGATAGCGAAGATCACCTCGAGAAGTCAAAGTTAAACTGGTCGTCACCAAATTGTTTGGCCCGTTCACTGTTTCAACCAACACAATTTGCTTTTTAAAATCAACCCTGGAAATTTGCTTGTTGGGTCGCCAAGCTTCCCAGAGCGCTTTCCAAGTCGCCGCATCGGTAACAACACCGTTGGGAGGCTGTTTTGATTTATATTCCGAATTTTGGACTTTTCCAAGCAGTTTACTGACCGGTGTGACTTCGCTCTGAGCCAGGGTGTGACTGGTTGTGGAAATGATCATCGTGAAAATGATCGCTGCCAAGATCCACCCGGAGCCATCGCGAAATGAATATTGCAGAGATTTGTCCGGCATATTATTAGTTTGGAATAAACGCAAATTAAAACTCAAATAAAGTCGCGGAGGCGAAGAGACGTTTGCTCCAATTGTAGAGCAAAAGGTTTATCCAATACGATATTGAATCACCCCAAGGTTAAACACCGCCAAAGCAATGGTGTTTCTCATAAAATTCCGCGATTTGCCGGCCAGAACGAATGCCCCAGTTCGAAATAACCAACCGTATGAAAGACGTCTTGAGAGACTTCTTTGGGCACGATGAGTTTCGTGGAAGTCAGGCTAAAATCATTGAGCGGGTTTTTGGAGGCGGACATTGCCTGGTGATTATGCCAACTGGGATGGGGAAAAGCCTCTGCTTTCAAATACCCGCGATCCTGCACGCTCGAACATCGGACCACGCCGCTAAACTGCCAGATGCCGGCGAAAATACCAATTTCAAGCGGCCGCTGACATTGGTGATTTCGCCTCTGATCGCACTGATGAAAGATCAAGTAGACGCTCTGGTTGCAAAAGGTGTTGATGCAACGTTTGTTAATTCTTCGTTGCTTCGTGATCAACGGCTCAGTCGATATGGGCAGATTGCAGCAGGCGAGTACGACCTGTTGTATGTGACGCCCGAGCGATTTCGGAAGCCTGATTTCTGCAAAGTCATTTCACAACGCGAAATTGTTTTATTGGCGGTTGATGAGGCCCATTGCATTAGCGAATGGGGGCATGACTTTCGCCCGGACTATACGCGGATTGGTGACATTCGAAAGTCGCTTGGCAGTCCGGCCACCATCGCGTTAACCGCGACCGCTACTCCCGATGTGCAGGCCGATATTGTTCGACAATTGAATCTTGAGACAGGCGATGTCGAACTTTTCCACGCAGGAATTGAACGACCGAACCTTTCACTTGATGTCGTCCAAGTATGGGATGATGACGCAAAGTTTGAATTGATCAAGCAAACACGAGCTGAACTTCCCGGCAGTGGAGTTGTGTACTTTACTTTGATTCGCAAGCTAATGGAGTTCAGTGATCGACTATGGGAGGACAACGTTGCCCATTTGATTTATCACGGTGATCTTCCCAGAACGTCTCGTCGTGGCCTGCAGGAATCATTCATGAACGAGCCAGGTCATTTGGTTTTGGCGACCAATGCGTTCGGAATGGGAGTGGACAAAGAGGACATTCGATACGTCTTGCACGCGGATTTGCCGGGGTCTTTAGAGTCCTACTATCAGGAAATTGGCAGGGCAGGGCGGGACGGCTTGCCTGCTAAGTGTTTGCTTATGTATGACGAACGTGATTTGGCTACTCAAATGGAGTTCATGCAATGGAGTAATCCAGACGCAGAATTCTACGAGCGAGTTTACGATTTTTTGAAGAACGAGACCGAACAGATTAATGCGTTTGGAATTGAATGGCTTCGGGAGCGAATTCACTACAAACAAAAACATGACCGACGTTTAGAGACCACCCTTTCAATGTTTGACCGTTGGGGGGTCATCGACGGTTCGCTCCATCCCCTCAAGGTGACCGCGGTGGGTGAGTTGCCCGAAAAACTGAAAGACGCTGCGGCGCTCTCTGGAAAATTAAAACGTGATCAGACCAAGCTGCTCGCGATGCTTCAATATGTCAAGCACGACGGGGACCGCAAGGAGTACATCCACGATTATTTTGGTTTGTAGGGATGTCGCAGGAATCAAGTGCTATCGACTCAAGACGACAGTTGCAGAGCGAAACCAATCTCGTGGCAACGGCGGGGCAAAACCACGATGATAATTTCGACGAATCGTATTGCCGTAGAAGTGCATCGGACGATACGGCCGCTCATGCATTGGCTTGTTTTTAATCACCGCTCGATCGTTCCCACGTGCGAGGACGTAGGGATACCAACTTGGCTCGTCTGCTGCAGCGGACTGTGTGAGAAAAGCCGCGACTAGAATAAGTGGTAATAATATGCCAGTAAAGATTTGAAGCTTCATGATGCAAATCCTTGGTGAGGGTAAAAAGGTCGATCGATATCGTGTGGCGAATCGGTCGGTCAGCGTCTCTAATGCAATCAAGCACCCGAGTTACGAAGGTGTATCTCCATTGAAAGCTTACAACTCACAATAAAAACGGATGAACATTTGTTTTCAAGTTGGCGATAAATAGCTTCAATGGGCACCGAATAACCGATACCATTCCGACGACTCAAAGGCAAAATGATGGCAGATAAGAAAACAGAGTTGCCCAATCGCAATTGTGATGAAATTCGGGAAATAGATCGGCGTGATTTTTTAGCCACGACGGCGGCAGTCTCGTTGGGGGCGGCGGCTGGCTCGAGCTTTTCTGATGGATCGTTCAAGCAAGTTACTCATTCGTTATTAAATGCTCCAACGACGTTTGAATTTCAGACTCCGGATACGCTTTTTCACGGTCATGACTGGCAATCACTCAATCCGGGGTATTGGAAAATTCAAGACGGTGCGCTTAGGCGGCGTTTAAAAAATGTAGGCGATCGTGCGCGGCGAACTGGTTTTCCCTACCACGGTGAAACGCACGGGTTTGAATTCAAGACGGAATATGATCCATCTTTGCCGGTCGGGATTATTTATCAGCCCAACTGGAATTTGAGGGAAAATTATAGCGTCAAAGCGAGCTTTACCTTCCGTTGCAAACGCCCCCTGCCTGCTGAAACTGACGATCCAGGTTGGCACATGTATCAAGACGGATACGGGTTGATGGGAATCGCGATCGGTGGCAAATCAGTTTACGAGAGCTACGGCAAAGTCTCCAATGCTTGGAACATAGGTTGGACTGATGACGGAAAACTTCGAATGATTCGTCCCGGCAATCGTGATCGTGGGAAACAATCCGGCAATCAACCTTTTCAGCAACCGGGAGTCGAAATTGAGGCAATGGATCTTTTGCCCGGTGACCGGTGTGAGTTGTTGGTTTCTGTCTCGCCTTCTCCGACCAACCCTAAGCAGTCCAAAGTGGTTGCCAAGTTTTCCGCGAATGGAAAAACGGTCACGGTGACGAAGTTCATTCCCAAGCAGGCCGGCTATGTTGGAATCGCATCACGCGGATTGATCGATTTTGAAGTTAACCAGTTCGAAGTGATTCCAGAGGCTAATCAGCCACTCAAGGTTGGTATTTCTGATTGTCTCGTTTGTTATCCGCTTGGCGATACACTCAAACAAAAGGGAAAAGAATGGACGGTGCGATTTGTCGCGCTGTTTGCTTCCGACGGAACGCGCGTTGAAATCCGTGTTCACGACTCGCCTTCTCCCGAGGGTGGCTGGGGCACGGTTGCAGGTTATGGTTCAGCAAAGATCATCAATAACCCGTTCCGTCGAAACACAGCGATCATCGACGTGACTCTCCCAGCTAATTTTAATCCCAATGAAACAGAGCTTTTTTATACTGTTTGGAAAGATGGAATCGATGTGACGGCCGATGGCCGTCTTGGGACCGATGCCTGTGGGCCCGGCACGGCGTTGGTCGGTGACGTGCCGACAAATGGAAACTATGTTGGGCGACTACCACGCTTGAGGGCGCCTTACAAGCTTTGTGGGCTGAGTTGTCACGCGATCACTTCAGGGCTGCAACAGCGAGACGACCAGGGCTGGAAAGAGATGGCTGGTGGTCGTGACGTCTGGCAATTTCGCGATCAACCGACTGTTGAGGCTTACAAGCACTTAGAGGAATATGATTTCCAAGTCATGGTTTGGGAAGACGATGTTTGGTACATGGAACTCGTCATGTATCCACCCAGCACTGATGATGCCTATAAAATTATCGAGCTTTCCATCTGTGGTCCGACATCGCGTTGGCAAATGATGCGCCACTGGAATGTGATTAATCCGGGGGATCATGATTACGGCATGGATGATGTGAAAGGCCCGGAGCAACTTGCCATCCGTAAACAGGATGGATTGGGTCAAGACTCCAGTTATCTGCGCCGCAATTTTCAAATCGTTCATCATTTGACGACAGGTGCCGAGGAATCCGATCCAGTCACGAATCCAAAAAAATGGCGTGCCTGGAAAATGCCCAACCGCGATTTCACGTTGATCGTCTTGGATTCGCGGCTTTGGAGGTCCAGTCAAGATGTCGATATATGGGATGACCAAGGTTGGGATAAATTCAAGAGCCTCTACGATCGGACCGATCCAACCCGAAGTCTACTCGGCGAAGAGCAGTTCGGCTGGCTCAAGGAACAGCTTTCAACGGATTCGTCTCCGCTGATTTGTTTGACAGGAATCAACGGACTGCACACGATCTGGGCCGGCGCAAAGAATGGAAATTCAGCGAGTAAAGATCATCCAAAAAATTTCGAGCAACGCGATCGGGTCACTGCTGACTACGCGGGTTGGGTGAAAGCCGGCTCAGATCGTGTCTTGGAATTGCTGGGCAGTCGCGAAGGCATTGTTTCTGTTTATGGTGATGTTCACAACGGTTCAATCACTAACAATGTCGAACATCGTGTGCTGGAATGCAGTTTCGGGCCAATTGGAAGAACCGGCGGTCGGGCTTTGATTCCCGGATTTGGTCCCAAGATGAAAGATGTGGACGAGCGGGAAATCGAAATTCACAGCCTTTATCACCGTAATTTTAAAAATGCGGAGCAAGAGCCGCACGATCAAGGCGATCCGGTTTATTGGAATTTTTTGGAGATGACGTTTGATCCTGATCAAGACAAAATAGAACTGGCGCTTCGAAATATTGTTGATCATCCGGATAAGAATCAGCCCCGGGGTCGGTTAGGTAAATTTGCAACCTCAACGGCAGAGACGGGGCGGATGCCAAGTTGCAAATTACCAGCGTTCAAAACGCTCAAAGATGCGGAAGTCTTCATTTCACAGATGAACGGTAAATCAATTCGAGGGGCTCGCAGCAGTATTCGAACAGGAGAATTGAATATCAATGGCTTGGTCGATATTGAACCGGGAACCAAAGTTTTGGTCACGGCAGTTCGTGGAAATGATTCGGAATCGCAAGTATTGACGACAATCGAAGCTTGAAACGGCCTGCTTGCCTTTGCATCAGTGACCAACATGGTTGGAAAGATATTTGCGGTTGCCTTCAAGAGTTTCACTCGTCAATTTGGCATCAAAGTATCTGCACCCCTTATCAGGTTAGGCTGTGGTTTAGGTTTAAGACAAACATGTACAGTGATTTTGAAGACGATGATTTAGATTCAACCGGTTCCCAGTTAAATGAGGAAGCGGGCTATGTTTGTAACCGATGTGGTGAAGAGATCGTTGTACCGCTCGATTATTCTGAGGGACAATCCCAGCAATACGTCGAAGATTGTCCCGTTTGTTGCAATCCAAATGTGATTTTTGTCGAGTTTGACGCTGAGGGAGAAGCCAATGTTTGGAGCCGGGCTGAGCAGGATTACAATTAAAAAGGAATCAAGAATCCATTCTAAATGATGCTAAAATGAAATGACGTGTTTCTGTCTGACCAATCTTTGCCCCAGATAATAATATTGAGAGAGTAAACAGATTGTCCTATGAACATTCGTCGCCTTTCTTTACCCGTTTTCTTCTTGCTCGTGATTTCGTGTTCATTTTTGGTTGTCGTGACAGAAACACTTTCTGCGCAAACGCAGCAACCCATCACGATCGATGACATCCCAACGCCACGGCCTGCAGGATGGATTACCGATTTAACAGGAACGGTCTCTGAGGAGGCGGTTGAGCACATCAATATGGCTTGCCAAGAGATCAATGATCGGCTTAAGCGTGAAATGTGTGTGGTGGTTGTTTCGACGATTGGAGGGCCATCGAAACCTGGGAAGAACAGCGCCCATCGTCAGTTTGGCAAGAATCTGTTTAACCTCTGGGGAGTTGGCAAACCTGGCCTCCCGATGATGTCCGGGGTCTGGAAAGACAATGGGTTGCTTTTGTTTGTCGCGATTGATGACAAGGCGGCCGAGATTTTGCTAGGTGACGGGATTGATGGTCGGGAAGAGGAGCGAATTGCCAATCAGATCATGCAAGATGTCGTGATCGAAAACTTTAGGAACGGAGACTACAACTCTGGGCTGTATGAAGGCATTCGAACTTGTGGGACGAGGATCTTCTCAGTGGCTGATCTTGATGCTCCGCCAATGCTGCCTTCCGTTTCGCTTTCTGGCCAAAGACTCCTCAACGATGATCGTCGCCACAAACCGCGAGGACCGATCACGTGGCTTCCTTGGATTCTTGGTGGTGGTGTGTTTGGCGGATTGGGACTGCTCATGGGCGGGCGTTATTACATCAGGTATCGTCCGCGGCAATGTCCAAAATGCAAAAATGAGATGAGCCTGCTTGAAGAAACGCAAGACGATGAATTTTTGGAGGAGCCTCAACAAATTGAAGAGCGAATTGGCAGTGTTGATTACGACGTCTGGGGCTGCGCGCGATGTAAAGAAATATTGAAGTTGCGCTATGGCAAATTGTTCACCCGATTTTCGAAGTGTCCCAAGTGTTGGTACATCACGGTGCTCCAAGTCAAAAAGGTCATCCGACACGCCAGCTATACTGTTGGCGGGAAGGTCCGTGTCGTCGAAGATTGCAAGAGCTGCAGCTACCGCCACGTTTACACTTATCTGACTCCCAAGAAGGTTAAATCCTCCGGGAGTAGTAGTTTTGGAGGTGGCTCGAGCAGTAGTAGTGGATTTAGCGGCGGGAGTTCGTCCGGCGGTGGAGCAAGCGGTCGCTGGTAAGATTGACACGTCTCATGCAAGAACCAATGTTAAATGAACTCGCCCAAGAAGATACTCTTTGAGGCAATGCAACTGGTTGGCTTTGAGAATTGGCGACCGGCAGTTGATGTGCCCGGGTTGAATCGCCCCCAAACCCGTCCCGATGAGATGGATGGTGACGGACGCGTTGCAGCAGTCATGTTATTGCTATATTCAAGAAATATTTCCGCCGAACCAAAAGACCCGGCTGAAGATCTTAAAATTGTATTCACCAAACGGCATCCCCAGCTCACCAATCATGCCGGTCAGATTAGTTTTCCTGGTGGTCAACAGGACAAAGGCGAGTCGCTTTGGCAAACCGCCATCCGTGAAACATTTGAAGAGATAGGGGTCGATTCAGGAAACAAAGAATTAGCCATTGAGACAAAGGTCACCTCCGCGGGCCAATTGGAGGCCTCAATGATGAAGGCCCAAATTCAAATGCTTGGATCACTCAACTCGGTTTATATTCCGCCGTCGGATTTTACAGTCAACCCCTTTGTCGCGTGGTATACCGGGCAACCCAAGTTTATTCGCTCGGAGCATGAAGTTGACGAAATTATCGAGGCTTCGGTTAGCGATTTACTCAATCCATCGATTTTGAAGTATGGAAATATCAGATCCGCGAGTGGAATGAACATCAATGTTCCATTCTACGAGGTCGGGCCGCATCGAATCTGGGGTGCCACCGCGCTGATTTTAGGCGAATTGATCGAACGAATTCGTCGTGTCCAACCCATCTAAAACCGTTCACTCGCATTGGTATTGGGAACCAAATCCAAGCTTTCTTTGTTAAGAGTTTCTCTGCGCTGCATGAAGATGAGGCGGGAATTGACACCCAGCTAAATGGATTTGACCTGTGGTTACCAATGCCACCGAACCGCGAGTGACATTTAGAGTGCCAATTCTAATTGACTCAAGGAATGTTCCGTTGCATCGAGGACTCAGCGAAAGTGAGTTGCGGGTAGTCTTTGACTTGGGATCGTTTTCAAACTGATGAACCGTGCTGTGTCATCCGCTCGAATTGAGAAGAAACAGTGCGATGACTGAAAGTAGAATTCCAACGTAGGTTCGACCATTTAATCGCTCACCAAGTAATCGGGTCGCGACAATCGTTACGAGCACCACGCCGCCGGCACTGCTAATGGGAAACACAATGAATCCAGCAAAAAACTCCAGCGCTTGTAGGATAAAAAACGTCTGGAGAATATTGGAAAGTCCCATGGCGAATCCGACTCCGAACTCCATTGGTTGAATTTTCTTTCGACGAAACAATAGCATTGCGACCGAAGGCAGAGCCGCCATTCCAAATGCCGATAACAAAAAAGTCGGCCGCTGTTCGGCTTGGTGTTCCAGCTCAACTAAATGCTTGAATGCTTCTTGGGCGACGCGACTGAGACCGCACAACAAGAAGAATGAGAACAGGACCAGTGGGACAGTCCAACTCGGACCCGATTCGACTTCCGTTCTGCCAGCGACCTGATATGACACATCCTGCTTCGCAGGTTTTTGTGCACTAATCAGGGTTAACGCTGATAAAGCCAAGCTGATCCCAATGATCTGCGTCAAGTTGGGCTGCTCGTTAAAAAATACGGCGAACAGAACGATCGGAAACAAGATTGATAGAACGCTAACAACCGAAGCGCTTGCGGCGCCAACTCTGCGGATTGCGCTAACGGCTAAAAAGTAAGCGACAAAGTAGATCAGCCCCATGGAACTGCCAGCATAAATCGCGCCCATCGAGAGTTTTTCAGGGCGGTTTAAAAGGAAAACGGGCAGAATCAAGAGGGCTGCTACGATGTAGTTGATCGCACCAAAGGTGAGCACGTCTTCCTTTTTTCGCACCTGCCCCCATTTGATGAGGAGCGTAAAAGCTGAGGAAAAGATGATTTGAAAGATTAAAGCCAGCATCGAATTTCCGTTTAGTTTTCTTGCTTTCTGGCCGTCGTTTGGGCTAGCGTCATTTCAAAATCAGATATTACAGAGCGAAGCAAATCCCAACTCATTACAATGCAGGGAGCTCCCGAAATTTCGAGGGCTCATTTGATGCTTCGTCTAAAAGTAGATCCAGATCGAGAGAGTGAAAATGCAATCGCAAAATTTGCCACGACGCCGAAAGTTTATTCGCCAGGCAGCCGTCGGTGCTGCAACGCTCGTCGGGAGTCAGTTTTTTAAACAACCTGGGCTGTTTGCCGAGGAATTGTTGACACCTTCGATGACCGAGGGGCCGTTTTACCCTGACAGGCTGCCGTTGGATACCGACAATGACTTACTGATTGTGAATAATGCGATTACCCCTGCCGTTGGCGAGATTACTCACTTGACCGGCAAAGTCATGGATCAAAAAGGAAATCCAATTCGCAATGCCCGTGTTGAAATTTGGCAGTGCGATGAAAAAGGTGTTTATCTCCATTCCAAGGGTGGCGATCGGAAGAAACAGGATCGTAATTTTCAAGGTTTTGGTCGGTTCGCGACCGGGCTCAAAGCCGAATATTATTTCCGAACCATTAAACCGGTGCCTTATCCTGGCCGAACTCCTCACATTCACTTTGCTGTTTATGTGGGCGAGAAAAAAGTTTTGTCGACTCAATGTATGATCAAAGGCCACGAGCTTAACGCGAAAGATGGTTTGCTCAAGCGAATCAAAAACACAAAAGCTCGCGAATCTTTGATTGTTAATTTTAAACCGCTCGCTGGGTCGAAGATCGGTGAACTAACCGCCAACTTCGATATCGTGGTGGGCCTGACTCCTAACGAAGACGACGTAAAAGGGTAATCGTCTGAAAAAGACGCACAGCCCAACGCGATCCGAGGTTTTGGCAGACACCCTACCGTTGTTCGACCCAAAAAGTTTTGCGAGCAGCATTTTATTAAGGAAGTTCACGTATCCGCAAATCACGGAATGTAATTGGACTGCCCTCTGATTCCAGACAGAGGAAGCCCGATTTGGGTTCACAATTTGTCCCGCCTGAGACTTCTTCGCCGTTGACCCAGAGTCGAACTTCACCATTAATGGCTCGAATATAGTAGTGATTCCATTTGCCATGCCCGAGTGAAAGCTCCTTGGTTGGAAAGCTACGTTTGCCATTGGGCGCAACGGGTGCAAATGGCTTCATCTTCACTCCCACCGGGAATACGTCACCATGACTGGTATACCAGTCCGCCGGTTTTGGCTGACCATAAGCAAGATCAAGAACTTGGACTTCGATACCTTGGGGTAGGCCTGGTTTTCCGGCTTTGGTTAGTCGTTCGATTGACTCAGGAGTCGTCCAGACAAAAACACCACTGTTTCCCCGTGGTTTGTGATGCATCCATTGGAGGACCAGTTCAAAATTGGTGTATTGTTTTTTTGTGCGTATCACACTCACGGGTTTTCCAGTGCATTCGATGACATTGTCATTGAAAGTCCAGGTATCATCGGCCGAATTAACTTTGGTGAAATGCTCTTGACCCATTGCTTCAAAACCATCGGCCAGGCCATCGACAAACGCACGTTTGACGGTGGCTGCTTCTTGTGAGCCGGTGGATCCGAATGATGTGCTGCTGCCGACGACGGCGGCGACACCAGTGCCTAAAAGAGCGCGACGTGAAATTGGATTGGGTTGTTTTTTCATGATGCCCTTTGCTTGGCGGAGAACAGTCTGAGTCATTGATTTTGCCGTGTTATCTTAACACAACTGAAGAGGCTATTTGTCAGATGAAAACAAAATGAATTTGGACTAAAATTAGTGCTGACTTTTAGTATCAATTGGATTGTTGGGTTGATTATGCTGCTTTACTTGCTTCCTCGCTTTACCACCGTCCTCATTTTTATGGCGACTTTATTTCTTCAGGTGCCAAGTGATCTAAAGGCTCAAAAAGACGGCATTGAGAAGATTGAATCGATCGTCAATCGAGACTTTGAACTCCAAACGATTTCTCAGGAATTTGATATGGCCGATGGTCCATCGTGGGACGGATGGTCATTAATGATTCCTGATGTGAAGGGCGAAAAACTATTTCGTTACATTCCCAGCACGAAAAAAATGCAAGTCGTTTTGCCCCAAGCTGGTCGAATCAGCGCCTCGTTTTACAACCATGGCCGGCTTTTTTTATCGGATAATCCAGGGGGAGAAATTGATTTTTTGGATGGGAAAAATCAGGTCACAGTTGCCAATTTTTCCGAGCTTAAACAGGAAGGCGAAAAAGCCTATCGCCCCAATGATTTGGTGGTCGATAAATTTGGTGGGATGTATGTCACATTTACGCCACAAAATAAAGTTATCTATATTTCACCTCAAGGTGAACAAGTCGTGGCGGTAGAGAACATTCAAACGCCCAATGGAATCACCATCTCACCGGACCAATCCACGCTTTATGTTTCTTCCTTTCTACCTAAAAAAATCTGGGCTTATGACGTAACGTCACCGGGCCAGACGACCAATGGACGAGAGATAGCAGCGATGGATGATGGACCTGATCGAGGGGCTGACGGGATGTCGATTGATCGAGCAGGAAATATCTATTGCGCTGGCCCCAAAGATATATGGATCTGGAATCCGGAGGGAGAATTGATCGACAAAATTGCCTGTCCAACCAAACCTATCAACTGCACCTTTGGCGATCAGGATATGCGAACTTTGTATATCACCGGCCCCGGAGGGCTTTACGCCCAAAAGATGAGAATATCAGGATGCTCCCCGCAGCCAGCTTCGATCCAACTTGAGCCCGTTGCCAAATGGCCTGCCAAACCCAACGCCACACGTCCATCGACAAAAATCACCGAGGACATCAATGCACATCTGGACGTTGTTTACGCAGCGTATGGCAATCGCAAAATGTTGGCCGATATCTTTGTACCCCAACAAGCCACGGCTCAGAATGTTCGTCCCGCGGTTGTTGTCGTCCATGGAGGTGGTTGGCACAGCGGTGATAAGACGAAATTTCGGGCCTTGGCGATTGCACTGGCAAAACGTGGCTTTGTAACCGCGTCGATTGAATATCGCTTGGCGGACGAAGCAGCTTTTCCAGCAGCGATTCAGGATTGTCATGCGGCGGTTCGATTTTTACGAGCCAACGCAACCAGATACAATCTCGACCCAAAAAAAATAGGTGCCGTGGGCGGATCGGCGGGTGGTCATTTAACCGGACTGATGGCATCGGGCGGCAGAAACCAAGAGCTTCTTGGAGTAGGTGGTCACCAAGACCAATCCTCTGGTATTCAGGCTTCGGTGGTCATGGCCGGACCGCTTCAAATGCTGACAGGTTCAGTCGCGGAGCGGTCACTCAAACCCGGAGCTAAATCGAATTCCAATCGTTGGCTGCGAGGTAAGGTCGATGCTAAGCAAGATCTATATTCGCTTGCTGATGCGTATGAGCAAATCGATCGTTCAACCTGCCCGATTTTGTTTATGGTGGGAGAGCACGATAATCCAGCGCGGAATCAGTTGTCGCGTGATCGCCTAATTAAACTGGGCATCGGTACGGGGTTGAAAACCTATCAAGATGGAAAACATGGATGTTGGAACCGACTGCCCTGGTTCGACGCCATGGTGACGGACATGGATCAATTTTTGACCGAGCAGTTGAATTAACCCTCAATCATCCGAGATCGTTTCCCCGCCCTTGATCGTACTTAGGTGGCGATAAGTTCTTGAGTTGATTGACTCGTTAAGATATCGCACTGAGCCGTCCGCAAAAACAAAATTAGCGCCTCGCGGGTGATAGCTGTAAAAACCACGTACACGGTCCATTGGGTTGGTCGTATCTAACGGACTGAAACTTGTGTCGATCGAAATGTTCAACGGCGCTTGGTTCAGAGGCTCGAGTTCATCGTCCGCGGTATTCCAACTTCCGTCGAGACCGGGGTTTTGAGCGGTCACCGCGAGGCAACTTCCTCGGCCGCCTTGATAGCCACTACTATCGACTCCGTCAAAATCGGCTTTGGACCAGACCTGGCCCGTCGTTCGATTCGGTCAGGCTCAGGTGCCTTCACATTTCAAATTTGGGTTGCTTGCCGCTTCACCCATCATCATCGTGTTGGATGAACCATCCAAAATACTGGCAAAGTCAATCGAGCTGTTCACATCGAACATTCCGTCGCTCAATTTTTGGTTGTGCAAGTAGGCTAATGAACCTTTGCAGAACGCATAGTCGATTGCTGATCCGGGTAGACCACCGTCTTGATCGACGCGACTGTTATGGGAAGGACACTGAACACCGGGAATGGTGATTTGAGCCAGCGGAGCATTTTGAGTTGATTTCCAATCGGTTTCTAAGTCGTATTGGTCATAAAGAACATTTTGTTCAATGTACGGTAACAAATAGACCAACCCAGAATGAAACGCGTCTTGCAAATCATCATCGTCGTCAACAACACCCGGAGGAAATCGGCCAAACCCCGATTCATAGCTCAAAGCTGCCAAACCAAGTTGTTTAATTTGGTTAGCACAATTGACTCGCCGAGCTGCCTCGCGTACCTGCTGGACAGCCGGCAACAGAATGCCAATTAAAATACTAATGATTGTCAGGACAACCAGGAGCTCAATTAATGTAAAACCGCGCTTCCGTATTGAACGACGACAGGCTCCAGCTGGGTACATTTGAACTCTCCATTCAATGAGGAAGCATTTTAAGCGACCGAGGTGAGCGGATCGTTGACGCATCATGGCTCTCCACTGAAGGAAGGTAAATTTTAGAGGAGAGGATCAAATTGGAATAAGTTAAGCCAAATCCAATTCGACCGGTAGCCAGCCTCATCCCCAAGCAAGGCTCATGACGTTCTTGAAACGTGAAACAAATCAGACGAGTAGACGCCAGTTCTTCATGCAAATCTTGATTGGATTTTAAAAATTATACTCTCGGTTGAGCAGGAACCGGTCTTATTCCAGCGATGAAAATTCAACGACGAACTGCTTTAGAGGCACTTTGTTCGACCACCGTCGACCGGCAGATTGACACCGTTCACGTACGACGCCAGATCGCTTGCCAAAAACACTACGGCTGCCGCTATTTCACTGGCTTCAGCGAATCGTTTTGCTGGAACGCTCGACTTCATTTGTTGGGTCACTTGCTCGACAGTTTGGCCAGTTTTTTCCGCCTTACTTTTGATGATTGATGCCAGTCGTTCGGTTGCGGTTGCTCCGGGAAGAACGTTGTTGACGGTGATGCCAAACTCACCTAATTCATTGGCCATTGTTTTTGCCCAGCTGGCGACGGCGCCTCGAATGGTGTTGGAAACGCCGAGACCAGTGAGTGGTTGTTTGACGGAGGTCGAAATGATGTTGATGATCCGCCCGTACTCCGCCGCTTTCATCCCGGGCACCACAGCTTGAACCAGAAGGTGGTTGCATTTCAAGTGTTGAGTGAACGCGGATTCGAAAGCTTCAACTCCAGCAGAGAAAATCTGGCCGCCGGGAGGTCCACCGGTGTTGTTGACCAAAATGTGAAATGTTTTGTCGTCGTTGAGCGTTAATTGGACCTGCTCAGCCAGAACGTTTGGCTCAGAGAAATCGGCGACGATCAATTGGTGGACTTGGCCGTAATCGGTCGCCAATTCGTTTTTCACCTGTTTCAATTTGTCCGGATTACGGGCAACGAGTGTTATCTCGGCTCCGGCGTCGGCTAACGCGAATGCAGATGCTTTTCCAATTCCCTGCGTGCTGCCGCAGACAAGTGCGTTTTTTCCCTTTAAGTCGAATTGCATTTTGTATCCTTAAGAAGGCGTAAAAGACTGTTAAAGTGCTTTCGCTTCGGGTTGAGATGGATGGTTGACTCATACGATGAGGGCACG
>JAQWLH010000250.1 GCA_029247405.1 Mariniblastus sp. | reverse complement strand
TTTGGTCGGCAGTGCCTGTTAGCCAGGCGAATGGCTGAATCAGATGTTCGGTACATTCAAATAAACTACTCTGACAACACCTCAAACCCGCGGTGGGATCAGCACTCGAATATGCCCAAGCATGCGGAGCACGCAAAAGCTGTGGACAAACCCGTCGCCGGACTGCTGGAAGATTTATCACGACGTGGGTTGCTCGATGATACGCTCGTTTGGTGGGGAGGCGAATTTGGCCGTACTCCCTTCGCTCAGGGGAAAAACGGACGTGATCATAATCCACGAGGCTTCACGGCTTGCTTGGCGGGGGGAGGCGTTAAACCGGGACACGTTCA
Organism: Mariniblastus sp.; assembly: GCA_029247405.1. Classification (GTDB taxonomy): domain Bacteria; phylum Planctomycetota; class Planctomycetia; order Pirellulales; family Pirellulaceae; genus Mariniblastus. The sequence continues at coordinate 19,482 of JAQWLH010000250.1, read as the reverse complement.
TGGTGCTACTGATGAGATTGGGCATCATGCAGTCGAAAACAAGGTTCATATGCATGATCTTCATGCGACCATTTTGCATCTGCTGGGTTTGGACCATGAAAAGCTGACCTATGAATACGCGGGGCGCAACTTTCGTTTGACGGATATTTCCGGGAATGTGGTGCATGATATTTTGGCGTAGGAACACCGTCCCATCGGCTCAAATCCAGCCGCAGGACGGTTAGATGAAAGAGCCGTCTTTGACGTTACTGAGAAACGAGGGGCACGGGCGGGCAGCAATTCACCTCGCGAAATCGCTTGTTTTGCAAACGAAAAAGTCACAGTTTCACCTCGATCGGAAAATGGTTACCGGACACTCTTTGGACACATTTTAAAAAATAAGCGATGGCCAAGAAGGCTGATTTTAATATGGACAAACAAAGATCTTCTCTGGGGCAGTTGGCTCTGGAGCGACAGTTCGTTGTGGCTGATTCAATTTTTGAACTGGAAACCGAGAGGGTTTTCGGAAATCAGTGGATTTATGGTTGTCATCAATCGGAAATCGACGAATCATCTGGCTGTTTTCGTCTCAACGCTTGCGGAACTCAATTAATACTTCTCCGAAGTGAGTCGGGTGACGTGAAAGCCTTTCACAATTTTTGCCGTCATCGTGGCAGTGAATTAGTGACGGAGCAAAACTGTGGCTCTCTGGGGCAGCGAATTCAATGTCCCTATCATGCTTGGACATACGATCGACAAGGTGCTCTGGTTTCAGCTCCCAACATGACGGGGCAAGCTGGTTTTGACAAAGCGGAGTATGGATTAAAACAGGTCGAGTGCGCGAGTTGGCACGGGTTGATCTTTGTGCGCCTGGTAGATGAATCGCATCGCGACTTGCCGCAACTGTCTTTGAGTCAATTCATGGCGCCGCTTGAAGAGCATGCGGTCGATTGGAGTTTTGGGGATCTTAAAGTTACCAATTCGATCGACTACGAAGTTTCAGCCAATTGGAAATTGATTTTTCAAAACTACAGTGAGTGTTATCACTGTCCCACGGTGCATCCGGCGCTCAATCGTTTGACGCCGTTCAAGGGGGCCTCGAATGATGTTGACGACGGTCCGATTCTGGGTGGCCCGATGAGGCTGTCGGAGGAATCTGAAACGATGTCCAGTGACGGCAAGTCGGTCGGTTCAATTTTTCCCAACCTCGATGAACAACAGAAACGGGCAGTCGCTTATTACACCGTCTTCCCGTCTTTCTTTTTAAGTGCTCACCCCGATTATGTTTTGATACATCGTCTTGAGAGGGTCTCAGTGAGCTCAACGAAAGTTAGTTGTCAGTTTTTGTTCCATCCGGATTCGATTGCTCAGGCAGACTTTGATCCTTCGGCCGCGGTGGAATTTTGGGATTTGACCAACCGACAGGATTGGGAAGTTTGCGAGCTTGCCCAAAGGGGCATTACTGACGTGAAATACGAACCGGGACCCTACTCGAACTTGGAAAGCGTTGTGGCTGCGTTTGACCGGCATTACCGAAATCAGCTAGGACACTAATCCCGAATTTGATTGGTTGCAAAACCTGTTTGGGTGGCTTTTATTCAATTGTGGTCAGCCAACTGTTGTAAATCTTAACCCTTTCACCAGCCATGATTAAAACGGTTGGCCAGCGTAAATTTTGGCTATCAATGCTTAGACGAATTTGGAAATTGATCACGCTAACCGCAGCGATTTGGAAACAAGCGAATGCGTCTCGCATGGCTGCTGCGCTGACGTACTACACGATGCTATCTCTAGCTCCGACCTTGATGATCGCCGTCGCGATTGCCGGATATGTTTACGATAGCGAGTCGGCTCAGGCGGAGATCATTAAACAGGTCAGTGCCGTGACGACGCCTGAGATTGCAACCACAGTCACGAAGCTGATTAGTAACGCGATTACCCCGGGGGCTGGGGCGGTGGCTGGAGCTTTGAGCCTTGCGATTCTTGTATTCGCGGCTTCGGGAGTTTTTACTCAATTGTGTGACACGTTCAATGATATCTGGAATGTGCCGACCGAAAAATTTGGCGTTTTGTTTACGATACAAAAACGATTGCTGGGCATCGGAACGGTTTTAATCGTCGGGTTACTGCTGATTGGAGCCCTGCTGCTTAATTCGATTACGGCTTATTTGTCAGAATTGGTTGCCGAGTCGTATCCAGAAATTCAATCCTGGCTGAGTTTGGCCGATCGAAGTTTGACGTATTTGTTGATGCCCGTCGGGTTTGGGGCGATGTTCTGGTTTTTTCCATCCACCAAAGTTCGTTTACGAGATGTTTGGCCCGCAGCGATCTTGACCGCCCTAATGTTTGGTGGCGCTCGTTATTTGGTCGGGATTTACATGAGATTCTCGACGACAAGCGAAGTTTATGGAGTTTCAGGCTCTTTGGTGGTCCTATTGATTTGGGTTCACATGATGGGGATGGTTATTTTTCTGGGTGCTTCGTTTAGCCACGCTTGGGCGCAAGTGTTTGGTTCAAGAAGTGAATTTGCACCCGCCGGGATAAAGCCGTCAGCGGTGGTGTCTGAGGATGAAAATGAAAACGGCCATTTTCCTGAGGTAACGGCGCAGAGAGAAGGTGGTGGGACGGGCGAAAATAAGACAGCAGAAATCCATCGTTCAGGCCACGAAAAATCCGCTCGCCCCTGTTTGGGAAAAAAAACAAAGCCGGTGGTGCCCCGGCGCCGGACTTGATTCAAGGCGTTTAATCATTCTTCTCCCTGCTGTAGTCCAAAACTGGTTTTCTAAATATACTATGACGCTTGACGGAAATCGTCAGTCTCAATTTATCTTTGTTTAGTATCAGGTGACGCGGTCAATGGAAGCCGGAATTGTTGGATTGCCCAATGTTGGCAAAAGCACTTTGTTTAATGCATTGACGCTTTCGAAAGCAGCCGCGAGCGAAAACTATCCTTTTTGCACGATTGAGCCCAACGAAGGGATCGTCAGCGTGCCGGATGACCGGTTGGATCGTATTACCAATTACATCACTCCACAAAAAGTAATTCCTGCGACGCTCAAGTTGGTTGATATTGCAGGGATCGTCAAAGGTGCAAGCGAGGGGGAAGGACTTGGCAATAAGTTCCTCAGTCACATTCGCCAGGTCGATGCGATTCTTCAGGTGGTCCGTTGCTTCGAAGACGAAGACGTGATTCATGTGAGTGGAAATGTTGATCCATTAGCTGATATTGAGATCATCGAAATGGAATTGATGTTGGCCGATATGGAGACGTTGGAAAATGCATCTGCAAAAGCCGAACGGACGGCACGTTCGGGCGATAAAGAAGCCAAAATGTTGGTGACAGTCATTGAGAAATGTCTCGCTCATTTGCAAACGGAGGTACCGCTTCGAAGCCTCTCATTGAACGAACCGGAGTTGTTGGCAATCAAGAGCTACGGTTTGCTGACAGCCAAACCGATCATGTACGTAGCCAACGTGGCCGAGGACGACCTTGAAGGCAACTCTCCTTTGGTCGCTAAAGTTAAAGAGCATGCGGAAAAAGTGAACGCCGGATTCGTCGTGGTCTGTGCCAAGATTGAAGCTGAGATTGCTGAGCTTGAACCGGGGGATCGTGCCGAAATGCTCGAGGCGGTTGGCTTGAAGGAGCCAGCGCTGAGCGTGCTCGCAAGGACAGCTTATGCCACATTGGGGTTGGAGAGTTACTTTACCGCCGGTGAAAAGGAAGTTCGCGCCTGGACAATCCACAAGGGATTTACCGGCCCCCAAGCCGCTGGCGTGATTCATACAGATTTCGAGCGTGGATTCATTCGAGCCGAGGTCTATACGCTTGACGATTTGGAAACATTTAAGTCTGAAGTGGCAATTCGCCAAAACGGAAAGCTTCGAGTCGAAGGAAAAAATTACGTCGTCCAAGACGGCGATATCTGTCATTTCCTCTTCAACGTTTAGTTGCAGCCGTAAACCTGCCCTTTGGAATTAAAATAGCTAGTCAATGAATCGCCTCCGCAAGGCGACGCGAATTTTCTCGATCTGACGTCTGGCAATAACGATCAGGCAATTGGGGCAATAATCTGCAGGTATCGCTCAATTCTCGGTGAAAAAACACCCCGGGAGGATACTTCAAACCACTGTTGGCTTAAATTAGAATTGGTGTTCCTCAGAAACTTCCAATAGGACTCAGAATGAATACAAAACAAAACGATCCTGTCATCATGGTCAAGCTTTATATCATGATGTTTCTCCAGTTCTTTATCTGGGGCGTATTTTTTGTAACCATGGGGACCTATCTCTCAAAAGTGTTTGAGGGAGAAGAGGGGATCAACACGATTGTTGGTAGCAGTTACGCCACGCAAACTTGGGCAGCTCTTTTCGCCCCGCTGATTGTCGGCTTTCTCGGCGACCGCTTGTTTAACAAGGAAATGTTAAACGGAGTATTGCACTTGATGGGAGCTGGCCTCTTATGGTGGGTGAGTACGATCAATGACTCCACGATGATGTTCTGGGCATTGTTGGCCTTCTTCATCTGTTACATGCCAACTTTGGCGTTGGTCAATACGATCACATTTCAAAATGTTGCCGATATCGAACGAGATTTTCCCAAGGTGCGGCTATGGGGAACGATTGGGTGGATTTTCGGGGGATTAGTAATTTCTGAATCCTTTTTTGGGTTGCTATCGTTTCCGGTTCTCCCTGGCATTGAAGATGGAGGCAGTCAAAACGTTCAGTTCAAAATTGCTGCGATTGTCAGTGTGGTTTACGGTATTTACAGTTTTACCCTGCCTGCCTCGCCTCCCGAAGGTAAGGGTAAACCAGTCAGTATCCTCAAGGTGCTCGGTTTCGATGCCTTGAAGCTGATGAAGAATCCATCCTATTTGGTGTTTGCAGTTTGTTCTTTTCTCATCTGTATTCCACTCGCGTTTTATTACGCACGAACCGGTGAGTTTGTTGGTGCGATGGCGTTTGGTAGTAAGACGGCTGGTGTGATGGCTCTGGGACAGGTCAGTGAAATTGTGTTCATGGCACTGGTTCCATTTTTCCTCGCCAGGCTAGGCGTCAAGAAAATGCTCCTTGTGGGCATGTTGGCGTGGGCGTTACGGTACATGCTTTTTGGGTTTTTCCCGTCAATGCCCGCAGTATTAATTCTTGGAATTGTGCTGCATGGAATTTGTTATGACTTCTTTTTCGTCACCGGTCAGCTTTATACCGACCGCGTTGCTCCACCAGAGACGCGGACGAGTGCCCAGGCGCTCGTTGGCCTGTTGACTTACGGAGCCGGAATGTTGGTCGGCAACTATGTCCTCGGCTTCTGGGGTGATCGAATAGGCCTAGATCCAGCCACAAAAGAGGGATGGTTGGCCGATGGTAAGGCGTTCTGGTTGATGCCGGCAATTTTTGCGGCCATTGTGTCTGTCGTGTTTTTCCTCACCTTCTGGGAGAAGGATGAGCAGGCCGAAGATACTTCCGAAGCTAAGTGATTTGCGAGTGGCAGGTATTTACGAGTTTGCCACTATCACTTTGCCATCTGACATCTAATTCGGTTCAAATTTTACTCAGGCGATTGGTCGGCTCGTTTTTTCCGAAAGATTGCAAATCCCAATCCAAGGCTGCCGAAAATCAAAAACGAGGTAGGCTCAGGTACTGCTCCTGACTTGGTAAGATCGGTAGAACCTGTATCGGTGTCGGTCACAAAGCCGAAAGCACTATTTTGTGCGAGACCTCCTGAAAAGCTGATGTTAACTGCAGCAAACAAGTCTCCAACCGGAACGCTGCCTGTGAATTGAATTGCGTCGAAATACGTCGCGGTGATGTCTTGAGCTGTACTAATCGAGGTCCCAGATTCAAGTATGTCTTTTCCACGTGCGGAGGTCGTTGTTCCCTCGTCTCCGTTAAAGGTTCGATCAAAAATCACGTCGGCAGGTGCTCCTTTGAGAGTGAATTCGGTGATGATCGAGTCAGCTCGACTATGGAGGACGGTGAAGGGATTGGACCAGGAGGTTCCAGGTCCCAAAGAAATTCCCCAATCGTCCCCGAAGGCTCCTCCGCTGCCTGAACCGGCCAATCCGGAACGCTCCCAAACCACGCTTTCAGTGCTGTTTTGTTCGGTAATTAAATCGACGAAAGTAACACTGACCTGTAGCCCCGCCATATCCTCGCCCGTGGTACCGAAGGTCGTAATTCCAGTGGTTTCATAAATGGTTCCAGTCTCGGATCTAATAAATAGGTCAGCTTGAGTCGAGTTAGCGAACATTCCAAACGCCGCGAGGGCGAGGATTAAGAGTGGGGAGAATTTCATTTGTTTGAAAAGGAGATAAGTCAGCTGGGGAAGACAATGAAAAGTTGTTGGAACTATTACCGTTATTTAAAACTTCAATAATCAATTACTTTTTATGTCGCTGCAAAAACGAAAATTTGCCTTCAATATCTTCTGATTATTTGGATTGAACCAATGATGAATCCCTTTAAAAGAGCGACGATCATCTGGGAGCGGAGGGGATTGATGAGTGAGGTTTTGAAACGCTATGCCGCTGATTCGATGTCAATCTGAGAAATCTGATCATCTTTTTGAGTCTACTCAGCCAATCCATTTCTTCTGACTTGAGGCGTAAATTTACGGACCTTATTGGGGCAACGCATCGCAGATATCTTGGATTGGAGTTCTGCAAGGGGATCAAAGCTCGTTCAGATTTCTTGCGAATCCAAATTTTGGTTTGGGTTCCGGATCGGCAAAGACTGATTGAGAAGTGCCAGTTTTCAGTGCGTAACAATTTTCGATTATAGGGGATACAGCAGATCGAGGGAGTGTCTGCATTGTGCCGCGAGGCACCGTTACCTAGTGGGGGTTTAACGGACTAGAAAAATTACGTTCAGCAGTTTATTTTCCGAATTTTATAACAGGCGGGGAAACCTATTGGCCTCAACGTCTGGTAATGTTTCAGATCCTGGTCTCGCTGGTAATTTTGAAATCGCGGACTTGGAACCGCGGAGAGTGCGCTCACAGGATCACGGCTGTTTTTCGGTTGGATAAGGATTCTTCGCAATGCTTAATCCATTGGGCAGGGGTAATTCAACGTCACAATTAAGTGCAATCCAAAGTCTGGCTCGAATGGCTGAGACCGAAGGCAGGGCATTGATGAGTGCGGTGGATTAACGTTTTTGATTGAGAGATAGGTTAAGAGTCGATCGTTTTCAAAAATCTGAACCAATCTTCCTTTGGTTTTCCAGAGCCATTTTGAACTTGTGCCACGTTGACTTCCTGCTCAAGAGCTTTGTAAAACGCGGAGAGTTTTATTTGGAAGTGATTTTCGAAAGCTGTTTGCCAACCCAGAGTTGGAACGAGTGAGAAAAAATCCATAAATTTTGTCAACGACCCCGATTGTTTAAGCAACCACGCGCAGGCGATCGAACCGCCACAGTAGATCGTTGGGTAAACAAGTTCTTGCGGCTCCAGCCTTTGCCAGTCATTGTGGGTCACGCCCTGGTGGATCGGAGTCGCTGCCTTTTGATACAAGCCTAGATTGCGATTCATTTCGGCGCTAAATTGTCGCCACGTGTATGGCCCCTTCAGCTGGTCAAAAAGTTTCGGATTCTGGTAGGCATGGAGCGCGGCGACCAAGACGGCAGAGCCCTCTCGAAACCACGCTGGGCCCGTCCAAAGTGCGTGCCCCATGCGGTTGCCCGCAATTGCCTCCTTGGCATTTCCGAATGCAATTTGAATTGCATGAACGTACTCGTGCATTGGACCGATCACAAATTGTTCACCGTCTCGATATGGCGACATCGTCATAGTGATTACCACGTTGGGCGGCGCTAGGCTCCAACTGGACCAGTGGTTTCCGGTTGACCAATCGAGGTGGTCGCCATTCGAGTCCTGCCCGTGTAACTCGCAAAATTTACTTCTCAAGATTTTTTGAGATGCTTTGAGGCTTGCCACTTTTTCAGGTGCGTTCTTTGTCTCTTCCCAGTCGTCATTTTCAATCAAGAAAACGTGGGTCGGCCCTACCCTGCCCCATTTTTTTGAAAAGTGATTCAACGTGTTTTGGTAGATCTGCTGCCAACGTCGCGGGTAATTTATTGTGGAGTGGAATTTGATTTCAGCATTTTCTGTCACGTACTTGGGTGGACGTTCTTGTTCCTGGCGGTCAAATAAAAATAATGAACTAGCGGTTGCCAGTTTTATTGCGGTGCGTCGGGATAGTTGGGGCATGGATGTTTCAGGTTATGGGTGGAGGGAGGCTAGTGAGGGCGAATTTACAGCAACGGTTACTCGGTCATCTTGGCACAAATGGCTGCCACGGAATTGATTCAATTTCTAATTGGTAATCATAACCGCCTCAGTTATGTGGGCGATGAACGGGAGAGCTTGCATTACTCCTACAGTTTATGAGTCCTTTTTCGACTGCTCGCATTAGACAGGCTCAAAATTCTCATTGCATCGCAAATGGGCACAGTACCGATTTAAGTTGTACGGCAAGTCGGAGCTGTCGTCTCTTTGGATTATTATAGAAATGGGAAAGCGATGATTCGTACCCTGGCTGCAATTTTATTTTTGGCCGCGATTTTGGGAGTGTCAGCTGAATGCGAGGCTCAAGGCCTCAGAGGGCTTTTTAGGCGCCAGGCGCGGGTTCAGACAGCTCCGATTCAACGCAACGTATTCCAGCAAGACGATTATCAAGCGGCGCAAATGCACCAACCCCAGTGGGGGGCCCCCAGTACCTTAAGTTCCCGCCCCCTCTCCAATTACCGAAACCCGATGGTCTCCCGGATTCTGGACGGACCAACCAATCCTTATGGGCGGAATCCAGCTGAAGTCAATTCTCGCTACATCGGTGGCTTCCATCAAAGCCATTTCAGCAACATCGGGATTCCTAGCGGAGATGTTGGTATCCGTGGTAACGCTTACAACTGGAATACGTGGTAGTTAGCCAGAGGATGGCATTAAAGTCGATAAGCCTGGTCTTGAAGGATCCGCGTCTGAGCTTGTCATTGTCCGAATGTTAAACTGGCACATCGCTGGGCTTGAAACAAACGTGGATTGTGCGTTCTTAACGAACTCAGTGGCGGCGAGTCCCACGAGAATGTTGTTTGATTTTCAAAGTCCGTAAGGATGGAGAGCAAATGGGGGCATTCGAATTCTAAGGGGTCATTCGAACGACCAGCGAGTCCGCCTGTTCATGGTCAAGTTTTAGTTCGCGGCCGTCTTCTGCAATCAAAGTCCAGGTCCTCCCGCCGTCGGATCGCTTGCCCATAGTAATGGTGTCTCCGGGTTTGAAGCCAAATGAGTCAGCCAATGCCCCTACGCGTTGAACCGACGCTCGATTGCCTTCTCTGAGCAAGCTGGAAACGAATTCTCGATCTGGACCAATTTGCGAAGCGTCTGCGGGAATCACTGAACCGTGTGGGTCAGAAATGGGGTGGCCCAGGACATCGTCGAGATATTCAACAGTTGCCTGATCGCTGATATGCTCCAGCTTATGGGCCTTGTTGTGAAGCTCTTTTTCTGGTGTGCCTGTTTGCTCGAGATATGTTTCCCAAAGACGATGGGCGCGAACCAAACGGTTGGCCTCGATTTCGCCAGCTTCGGTCAAACAGACTTGATCATGATCAACGTCAACAAGATCTTGGCGTCCGAGCATGGTGATTGCCTGGCGGATTTTCATGTTTCGCGTCGTGACAGTCCGTTCGATTTCTGAAATTGGGACAGATTTTCCTTGAGCCCGAAGCACTGCACCGAGAACATCTTCCATGATTTCTTGGGGAATGGTGCTGGACTTGCGAATCCAATCAGCAATCAGGCCATAGCGGGGCGCGAATGTCATGGTCAGCAAGAAGATAAAAGTCATTGTCACCACGACCGATGCGCCCGGTGAGGCCCCAGCAAAAGTAGCGAGAGCGAATCCCAGCCAAAAGCCGAAAACTCCGATAATGGCCGACAAAAAGATCATGCGATCCAAGCGGTCGGAGAGCAAGTAAGCCGTGGCCGCAGGAGTGATGATCAAGGCGACCACCAAAATCACGCCTGCAATTTGGACTCCACTGACCACCACTAAGGAAGTGCAAACAGTCAGCAAATATTCCACGGCTAAAACGGGGATCCCGATCGAGGCCGCCATAATCGGGTCGAAGCTCGTAAGTTGAAGTGGTCGGTAAAATAAAATAACGACACTTAATACGACCGATGTAACGATCGCGAGCAGCCAGAGTTCTTCATCGGGAACAGACAAAACGTTCCCAAGGATGTAGTGATAGATATCAACGTGAATCATGCTGCCGAAATACTTGATCGAAATAACAAATGCACCGAGGGCAAACAAACCGGTGTACATGATTCCAATCGCGGTGTCCTGCTTGATACGTGAAAACCGGGTCACAAATCCGACCATCGCGACGGTCACAATGCCGGCCAAAAGTGCACCGATCAGCAAAGCCCCTAATTCGGCCTCGCGTCCCAACGTGATTTTGATCAGGAGGTATCCGGCGATTACACCGGCCAACATTGAGTGAGCAATGGCATCAGCAAGGAAGGACATTTTTCGCAGAACGATAAAGCAACCCAGGACACTGCACACGATCGAAACGAGTGTGCCGACGATCAACGGGCGGATCACGTGGCCATAATCGAGTTGGAGACCTTCAAGCCAATCCATCAGCTGGACCTCATCGATTGAGCTAGGTCGGCAAACACCCGCAGATTACCTTCGTAGACATCCGCCAACAATTCGGGGTCGAGCACCTGCCGGGGTGGGCCAAATGCAAATAGACGTTGCTTGAGTAACAAGAGCAGATCAAAAAATTCAGCAGCAGTGGCGAGGTCATGGTGGACGACAACGACGGTCTTTCCGTTTTCTTTTGTTTCGTGAAGCACGTCCAGGATTGCCCGTTCGGTTGCGGCGTCAACTCCAGCAAAGGGTTCGTCTAGCAATAGCACATCAGCATTTTGAGTCAGTGCACGCGCCATAAAAACTCGCTGTTGTTGCCCGCCGGAAAGTTGGCCAATTTGTCGAGTGGAAAATTCGCTCATGCGGACTTTTTCTAACGCTTCATCTGCGGCAGCGTAGTCTTCTTTTTTAAGATCTTGCCACCATCGGCGTTTTCCATAACGGCCCATAGCCGCGACTTCGCGAACAGTGATTGGGAAGTCCCAGTCAACGGTTCCACGCTGGGGGACATAGGCAACCCTGTCCTTGGTGTGCGAAGTGTCTTCACCAAATAATTCGACTTTGCCGACGTCTGGTTTGACGAACCCTAGAATGCTTTTGATAAAAGTCGACTTTCCAGAGCCATTGGGGCCGATCACGCCAACAAGCTTTCCCGACGGAACCTGGACAGAAATGTCGAGCAAAGCCGGAACGGGACCGTAGCTGACAGTTAGATGCTGAACTGCGATCGCAAAATTCGATTGGTCGCCCGGGAGTTGAATTCTGGTTTTGTTTTTGGCAATCACGCAGTCGCTGCTTCCTTTACACGGGTTAATGTTCGTGTGGTGAGTGGTCCGTAATTGTAAAGACGATGGGACCACTAACTTCGGTCAAGCCAGGGACACTTGTCAGTATGGCTTCGGTGATCGTGATGTCATTGCGTTTAATGGTCACTCTCATCGCACCTAGACCATCCGTTGGCTTCGACATGTTACAGGTGATGAAAATCTCATTTTCACCGACTTCAACCCCCTCAAGGTTTTCCAAGACAACGGGGGTGTCTTTGGAGATCGGAGCAGTTTGCGAGAAGATTGACTGGCCTTTAAAAATTACCTTGAGCGATTCTGTCTCAAAAATTGGATCGCTCACGCAGTCGAACGATTTATCTATTTCAATAGAGTATTCGCCCTGTGCATAATCAATGTTGATTTCTACAGGAGGTCTTCGGACACGCTTGGCAAACTCGATGTAGTTAAAGATACCGCCAAGCAATCCAATCGTGATTAGTGCTGCCACTATCGGTCGCATCATAGGTGTCCCGGAAAATTGCGTGTGTGTGGAGGTGCTATTTTAAGTGGTTGACGATCGTTAAGACGTTTTCTCGCATCATACCGATGTAGGTTTCGCCGGCGGTTCCTCTTGCTCCCATCGCGTCAGAATAAAGTTCACCACCAATCGAAATTCCGGTTTCTCTGGCAATGCCATCGAGCGTTTCACGATTGATGGAGGTTTCAACAAAAATGCTTTTCACACCGAGGTCTCGGATCTGCTTTACAATTTCTTGACGTGCTCCAACGGAGACGCCAGAAAGTTCTCCCGTGGTCCAACCGACTGGACTGATTGCTTTGAATCCGTAGGCTTTGCCAAAGTAGCCAAACGCGTCATGGTGGGTTACTAAAATTCGCCGAGCCTTGGGGATGGCGTTGACTTGTTGCTGAATCCAATGATTCAAAGCGCGAAGTTGAATCAAATACAGTTCGGTCCTGGCTGCATATTCCTCCGCGTGTTCAGGATCAAGTTTTGAGATCGCGTTCCGAATGTTGATGACGTAAGTGGATGCATTTTTGGTATCAAACCAGGCGTGTGGATCGTTGACAGGCGCACTCTCCTCGTTAATTTTTAACGGCTCAATATTGTCAACGCAGGTGACAATCGGTTTGCTGGCATCGCGTGCTAAATTAGCCATCCATCCGTGGCCCTCAAGATTCCAACCATTTTCAATGCATAAATCGGCACGTTGAACTGAAAAAGAGTCGTCCGCCCCGACCTCGTAGGTGTGTGGGTCTTCGCCTGGCGCGAGAACACAAACGACTTCCCAGCGGTCACCAACAATTTGGCGAGTGAAGTCCGCGATTTGTGTTGTTGAGCAAACGATGACCCGCTTCGTTTGCTCATTCTCGGTCTGTGCAAATGAGCTTGTACACAGAGACGTTAAAAGAACTGCCAAACTCCAAATCAGCGGGGCAAGTGTAGCGGTTGACCAACGGTTTTGATTCACAATTTCCCTTTCGGGGCGAGGCTGTAAAGAAATGTAGCCTTGGCTACATTTTGATTGTTTCGAATTCAATTCGCTCTGTCAACTAGTTCGTAGCCTGATGGCGTCGGTTTGCCCCTATTTTGTAAGCGAGTGACGACGGCCTGCAGTGTCGTGCGTTCCCTGACGGGAGATAATCTTCGACGCTCCATTGGCGAATTCGGCTGGAACCACAGCCCGAAACGGTCGAGGGTTTTGTCAAGGTAGCCGCTGCGAGAAGCAAGGCGATGACGCTAGGCCGAGCGGTGGATTTCCCGCAATTTTTTGCTTCGCGATAAAACGGTGCAGAATATATTTCGTTTTGAAAGGCCATGGCTAACTTGAAAACACGCCCTGTTAACCGTTTGATTTAATCGTCAAGCAAGACGCGTTCAAACGAAATTCCCCAAGTGCGACAAGATGTTGCCTGGTTTTTGACCCGCGACGATCCAAAAAAGGGGGCGGCAAAATTGACGCCGAAGGCACGGGGGCTCCGGTCAATCCCGAGATTTTGGTTCGGCCTATTCCGGAAGTCGGAAATGCGATTCGAGGGGTATGGAGGGGATTAGGTCCCCATCTTTTTTTCGTTCGCTTTTTGGTTTGCCTGGTCAGACAGAACCTTGATCGTGAATCCACCAATCATCAGCCCACCGTCGGGGTACACCCAGTCGCTCAATTGTCCTACCGAAACTCGGACTCGATCCCCGGCCGCAAGGTTGCCAAGTGCGACGGGTTGGTTGGCCAGTGTGCCGTAGATGATTTGATTTTCAATCGACGTCACGATCATCCAGATGTATTCAGTCCTCCCACCATAGGTGATTTGTGTCTTAACCGAAAATTTTCTTGACTCGTCGCGATGTTCGTCCCTCATGAATGCTTCAAAGGCGGATTCGAATTGAGGCCACTTTGCTCGGGCGCATTCAACCGCGGCCAACATTTTCGGGTTGTTGTCTTCGACGGGGATGACGGGAGCATTTGCTGAAGAGAGGTTTTTGAGTGGATTGCTCCCAACGAGTGCAGACTCGACAGACTTGTCCCATGGGATCAGCCTCATCTGTTGAGGGATTAATATAGCCAATCCATCTTGGTGAAGAAATTGATTAAGTAGTTGCCCAATGAGGGCGTACTCTTCACTTAGATCAGTATCACTGGGTTCGGAAATTAAGTCGATTGAAATCCAACTCTGGTGATTTTCCAGCACATGTCGCATCCGCATTTCCGCGACCTCGCCAACCACTTCATCCACGTTCTCAAAGTAAGGGCTGTCGGTATGGTTGACGGTGTACAGTCGTTTGTCTGTTTTGATTACAAACAGGGGGGAGCAACCTGCGACGAACGTTTGAGCGTCATCCCCGATTTCAAATGTAATGTCCCACGCTCTCTCAGCGAAATTCGCTAAGACAGTTTCGTCTAGTACGGGCAGTTGTTTGAAGAGAGCAACCATCGAGACCATCTCCCTCTCTTCTGAGATTTCATCGGTAGACTCTTTGGCACTCCAGTGCCACGCCGCTAAAACCGCCGACACTAATCCCAGCGATAAACCAACAACTCCCAGCGATAGTGAGGCAGTTACCCATGCGGACAGAGCGAAGGACATCCCTACGCAAGCACTTATTATAACGAAACAGCGGATGGTCATTGGAGGATCTTAGAAGCTACTGTGTAGTCGTGTGAGTGATCTACGTTCGTTGGCGATAGCGGTGTCTACCATCGAACAAGAGTCAACGGGGAATAAGATTTGCTTAATAAAAAAGAGTAGCATCATTATGGGGCTAACGTGCTGTTGTTGTGCAGTGAAAAGTTGTTTTTACACAGATGGGGGAAGGAAAAATTGTTAGAGTTGCCCAGTTTGGTAGGGGAATCCACTACATGCAAAACGTGCATCAAGGGTTGTCGCATTTTAATGAGGGGGTAGGGAAAGGTGATTGATGAGTAGGCATCCGGCAGATTGACGCGACGAACTGCTTTTGGTTGATAAGGGCAGTCGTTTTTCCGATTGGGCGTTGGGACCAAATAGCATGCCGAACTAGATTAGAAACTTTCAATTCTTGTTCGTCGCATCGCCCAGAGTGTCTTGAGCCAAACAATCTCAATAGTCCTTGTTTGGCTTGAATTCAAATATTGATCAGCCTGTTTGGAGTCCGTGCGCTGCCGATTGGCTGAAGCCTGAATCGCGAAATGGTTAGACAGCGGATCAGCAGTCGAAACACTTTTGGTGATCGTTGAGGCCGAGGCTTTCGATCAAAGTTGAAGGAGCGTTTCGTCGCTAAGAAACTCAATCTCGATCGAAATCATTTCGTTTAAGACTTGGCGGAAAGAGGGGCGAAGGTTTGGGTTTTTGGAAATCATTTGCTTCACCAGGCTGCCAAGTCTTTTGGGGCAGTCAGGTTGAGCAATCACCAAGTCTTCGGGGATTTGACTCTGGTGTGCTTTTACCATTTCTCCGACCGTTTGAGCTTTGAAGGGAAATGATTGTGCCAAGGCGTGGTAGATTAGAACTCCGAGTGAGTAGACATCGCTGGCTGGATTGGCGAGGTAGTCACGGTGGCTAACTTCAGGAGCGGCATAGCGGGCAAGCTGAAGTTGGTCATCCGGTAACCAAACTTTCTCTCCCGTGCCATGTGAGTTCGACCAGCCGATCAAAGTCACCCGGCCCGTTTTTCCAATCAGCACGTGGGACGGGTCCATTCCCAAATATACTCTCCCTGTTTCATGACCCGCACGGACTCCTTCGGCTGTCTGTCTCAGCACCCACAGCATGCGAGACAGTGAAAGGTGTGGGGATTGGGAGAGCAGGCAGTCCAAACTGCGACCATAGATCCAGGGCTGAACAAGAAAAAATGGAGCAACGTCAAGTTCGGCGTCTAATAAGCGGATCACGTTTGGATGAAAGATTCGCTCGGTCACGTGAGACTCGCGTCCCAATCGACTGATGGCTTGGGGGATCAATTCCTTGGGAAGGTCCGGGTTAATTAGTTTAAGAACGTAATCATGGTTTGAATCTGGCAACGCGAGTTTGGGCGCGGCACGATAGATGTTATAAAAGCGCCCTCCTCCAGAAATTGGTTTGCCTAAGCGCCAGCAGGAAAGGATCTCCTCTTGGGCGGCGACGTCATTAACTTTTGGTAGGTGCATAGCAGTTCGTGTTATTCGCGCTCTCGGCGTAATTAAGCGGAGTCGCAAGATGATCAGAGGTGTTGGTAGAGTCGTTCTTTTAAAATCGGGAAATTTGGTTGCCCAATTCAAATGGGTCTTTGATTTTCAGGTCGCAACGACGTGCGCACTCCACGAGGCTGACAAGATTTTACTAAAGTACTGGGATATTGCGTTTTAGAGGCGACCATTGCTGGTGGTCGCGGGCGTTTCGGTGGTTTATCTGGAGCTTTATGGGCAGCAATAGGTGAATCCGAGAGTAACGGATTGGAAATCTTGAGTAAATTTATGAACTTTAATTTTAACCGCGTTATTTTGACAAATTGATGGTTTACCCATCCTTGGTTTCGCGGGGTGAAGGTCGTGATGCCCTCCCTCTCGCTATGGTTGTTAGGGCTTATCGTTGAATTAGCGAGCCAAGTGTTGTCGGCGCAGTGATAACGTGAAGTTCGGCCTTGCAATGCACTCGAAAGGGGATACCTTTGTCTACTTATCGAAACGAGATGGTCGTAGAGAAGTTTGTCAACGTTTGAGTAGCCATCAACTCAACCAGTGTTTTATTCGACCAGCGGGATGATCAAAATCGGCGTTTCCAAGGATACCGATTCAGCGCTTTTGGCTTACCCGGGTTTTGGGCAACTTGAGGCCAAAACTGGGTGGAGGGTGCACGTCTCGGGACTGGTTTGGCAAGTCCCGGTTGTTTTTTCGATGCGCCAGCGAATGATGATTCGCATGCTTGGTGGGGTGATGCAAGCCTCTTCGGACCAAATGAGCGGTGAGGTGTTTCAGTCGCGAATTGTTCCTTTCATGGCAGAGGCAGACCATCGACGCTCGATCATCGTTACAATTGGTAAGACTTCCCACCGACTGAGAAAAAAAACTCGACGCAATGGGCGGTTTTCGGAGTGGGTGCACATTTCTGAGGCCGACGCTCAACTCGCTACCGAGGGGACGGGCTCGAGACAGTTGCTTCGCTATTCGGTTGCACTCGATGATTCGCAGGTAGAACCCGTGGAGAGTGTGATTTACCTCTATCCACAAAATGGCCTAAGCGTCGTCTCTGACATCGACGATACGATCAAGGACTCGTCGGTTGGTGATCGACGCGAATTGCTTGCGAATACTTTTTTGCGTGAGTTTCGCAGCGTCGATGGGATGGCAAATGTCTACCAAAAATGGTCGGAATTGGGCGCAGAATTTCATTACGTCTCATCAAGTCCATGGCAGCTATTTCGGTCTTTGTTGGACTTACAAACCGAGCATGCTTTTCCTGCGGGCACATTACACTTGCGAAATTTTCGGCTGCGTGACCAGTTATTGAAGAAAGTTGCGATTCGAAGACAAGGTAAGGCAACGGCAATTAAATCGTTGCTCAAGAATCTTCCACAGCGAGATTTTGTTCTGGTGGGAGATTCTGGCGAAAAGGATCCAAAGATTTACCGCAAAATATGCCGAAAGTTTCCCCAACGGGTCAAAGGTGTCTTTATTCGGCAGTTGGAACACAGACCGCTTGAAGCTGAGAAGCTCAAAAAGATTCAGAATGCGGTCGAAGGCGGAGTCTGCGGCGGGTTTTCGACGGCGGACGAGTTGATGGAACTTTCCAGCCGTGTTTTTCCCGGCGATTAGCCCTTGTACTTACTGGGTTATTCCGCGATATTCTTTGGTTCGAAATCTGAAGTCTCGCCTCGTGCGTTGCGGGGAGTGAAGGCTTCGATCTGTCCTGAGATCTGCAAATTGATCGACTGGGCAGATTTGACTACCAATTGGCAGCTTTATGGAGCTCATTGAAGATGGCACGATATACCGGACCGAAAGGTCGCGTTAACCGACGTTTACAGACTCTCATTTACGAAACTTCTGGTGCATCGAAGGCACTCGAAAAGCGAGGCAATCAGCCTCCCGGGATGCACATGAAATTCCGACGCCCATCCAACTATGGAATGGCGTTGATGGAAAAGCAGAAGATTAAGCATTATTACGGGTTGGGCGAACGTCAACTTCGTCGTTACTTCGAAAAAGCGACCCGCCAAAAGGGTAACACTGGTGAAAACTTGCTGCTTCTTTGTGAGCAGCGGTTGGACAATGTGATCCGCCGAATTGGCATGGCCAAGACACGTTCACAAGCCCGCCAAGGTGTTGCTCATGGCCACTTTCGCGTAAACGGAATTAAGACCGATCGTCCGTCTTACTTGTTACGTGCTGGTGATGTGATCTCAGTCCGTCCTCGTCAAAACATCTTGAAGATGTACCAAGGCATTCGTGAGATGGGTGTCGAAGGCGAAGGTTGCGAGTGGGTGACTTTTGACTCTGAATCCATGAGTGCAACAGTTCAGGGCAAACCATCGGGTAGCGATATTAGCTTGCCAGTGGACGCGAACACCGTCGTCGAATTCTTGTCGCGTTAATTTCTGCGACAAATTTTCAAATTGCGTTGTGGTCGATGGATGACTGCGGTGCATTGGTTTGCGATCAACGAATTAATTCTTGTCCATCAAGAAAACGGACTTTAACCGGTGGTTAAAGTCCGATTCTTTTGGCCTCCTCGATTACCTTTGTTTGCGTGAATTCAGATTTTCGCAACTTAATTATTTTTTGTTTCTATTGAAACCTAAAACGCCTGAAGGAAAAATCATGCAGACTCAACTTGTCGTCATTGGTGGTGGACCCGGTGGATACGCCGCAGCATTCTTGGCAGCCGATGAAGGCATGCAGGTGGTTTTGGTTGAGGCTGAGGGGCGGTTAGGCGGGACTTGCTTGTTGCGTGGATGTATTCCATCGAAAGCGTTGCTGCATGTCGCTCGGGTCGTTTCCGAGACTGAGGAAATGAAACAAGATTGGGGGGTTTCATTTGGCGAACCGACCATCGAAGTGGACAAGCTGCGTGGTCGAAAGGAGAAGGTCATTACGACCTTGTCGGGTGGTCTGGGTGGACTCGCCAAAAAGCGGAAAATCACCGTCGTTAAAGCTCATGCAAAATTCGAAGATGCCAATACGCTGCTTCTCGAGGGCGATGACGAAAGTATACCCGTCGGTAAAAAGATAACGTTTGAACATGCGATCATCGCGACCGGCAGTACCCCTGCGATGCCAGGCGCATTCCAGATCGGCTCAGATCGAGTAATGGACTCTACCGGCGCTTTACAGCTTCAGGACATTCCCGATTCACTACTCGTCATTGGAGGTGGATACATCGGCCTGGAAATGGGGACGGTTTACGCGAATCTGGGGACCAAGGTGAGTGTTGTCGAACTGCAAGAGGGGTTACTGATGGGGGCGGATCGCGATCTCGTACGTCCCCTGGCAAAGCGTTTGAAAGCGCTTTTTGAGGATCGGATTTTCTTGAATACCAAAGTAGGAAGTGTTTCAAAGGCGGGTGAAGACAAAATCGAAGTCACCTTTGAAGGGCCTGCGAAATTCGGCACA
>JAQWLH010000235.1 GCA_029247405.1 Mariniblastus sp. | reverse complement strand
GCGTTGATTTGGAAAAATCACCGACAACAACGATGGGTTCAAAATCTTGAGCGACGATGAACTGCGCGAGGGTTGGATTGCAGCGAATGTGTCTTTCTGGTTGAGCGTGAAGCAACTCAGGGTCGAGCATGCCTGTCACGTAACGCAAGTATAAATCACTGTCGGTAATGTTCTCGACATCGCCACCACAGACGCTGCACAAATATCCTTCATCACATTTTGCCATTGATGCTTACTGGTTGAGACCGAGAACGTCGTACATGTTATAGAGGCCGGGAGATTGAGCTACGACGAACTTCGCGGCAGCTAAGGCTCCGGTAGCGTAACAATCACGGTTGCTTGCGGCGACGTTTAGCTCGATAGTTTCTCCCAGCATGCCAAAGACAATGGTGTGTTGGCCCGGGTTATCACCTGTTCGGATAGCGTGATAGCCAATTTCATTCGGTGGCCGTTGGCCAATCATGCCCTCGCGGCCATGTTGATGTTGGGTAAAGCCCATCGAATCGGCGACAATTTCACCAAACTTGAGAGCTGTCCCGCTTGGCGCATCCGCTTTAAAGCGATGATGTCGTTCCAGAATTTCGACGTCAACGCCTGATGAGTGGTCCTTAAGCGCACGACCTGCCGTTTCAACCAGTTTCATCGTGAGGTTGACCGCCAGGCTCATGCTTGGGGCCCAGACGATGGGGATTTGAGTGGCTGCCTGTTTAATCTTTTCGACGGTTTCGTTTTCTAATCCTGTTGTCGCCATCACTAAGGCGATACGCTGGGCGAGGCAAAAATTGATTGCGGCCTCAGCGCCCGCGGGATGCGAAAAGTCGATGACGACCTCGACTGAACTCGGATAGGAGTCGGTCAATTTAACGTCAATATTACCGATGCCTGATTCAAGCCCAGCGTCAGAGCCAAGTTTCGGGTGATCGTTTGATTCGATGGCAGCAACGATGTTCAAATCCGGATCGCGAGACCCTAAATCGACTAATCGGCCACCCATTCGACCGGCGGCGCCACTTATTGCCAAATTGATCATTGGTATAAAATCTCGCTTGAATTGAACTCGTTTACGATTTGCCAAAGAATCTTGGCCTCAACCCTTCGTCGTGCGAAATTCTATGAAACATTCCGGCTGTTGAAAGCGTAACTGAGCATGAGGGTTTACTTTTTTGGTGGGTGAACCAGCGACCGAATTTTACGGTTGACGGTCTGCAGGAGGGGGCGATGGGTTGTGTTGATGAGCGTGGGAACGTTTCTCGGTGTTCGAATATTAACGATCCTCGACAGTTGCCCATTATGTGGTCATGCCTTAAGTCCTTGAAGATAAGGGGTTTGTGGTTGTTCGAGTCGCAAAGCAAGACGAATCTGTTTGACGATTCTAGACGCCAATCCTACAATACCGCGCTCAATTCGGAGGTTGGTGCAAGCTGTCCGTAATCGAAACTCGCCCGAAGCCAACGGATTCTAAACGGAGATAAAAATGAAAATGAAAAAAGCCGACGTGAAGCCATTTAAAGAAATGTTGCTTCAACTTCGCGCCCGGTTACGGGGTGATGTTTCGACTTTGGCTGACGCAGCGTTGTCAAACTCGGGGTCCAACGGAAGCGGCGCCTCTGCCGTCCCGAGCCACATGGCTGATATGGGAAGTGACACCTACGAGCAGGACAACACGATTCTGTTGATGAATAACGAGGGTGAGACTCTCGTTCAAATCGAAGGCGCCCTTGAACGCATCGAGAGTGGGGTTTATGGTTCGTGCATGGAATGCAGCGGGAAAATCCCGAAGATGCGTCTCAAAGCGATCCCTTACACTCCTTATTGTGTCAAGTGTGCCAGTGAGCTCGAAACTTCCCAGTTCTGATTTGGAAGCTAATTCTACATACCACCAGGGCGGACGATTGCCACTGAATCGTTACGCCCTGTTTTTTTTGCCGTGTCTGGTTGGATTGGCGGCCGATCTTGGAACCAAGTGGTACACGTTCAAACATTATTTTGATCCCAGTCGTGCCAATACGGAGTCGGTCACATACGGGCCACAATTTCCCCACTGGTGGATCGAGGGTGTATTCGGAATTCAAACTTCGACCAATCCGGGCGCGTTGTTTGGGATCGGGAGCGGTTACAGTTGGTTGTTTGCGCTGTTTTCGGTGTTTGCTTTGCTGGGGATTCTGATTTGGGTTTTTGTCTTTCGGGCGGCTCATGACCGTTGGTTGACGTTATCTCTCGGGATGATTTGCGGCGGGATTCTCGGCAATCTTTACGATCGAGTCGGGCTTGGCTATTTAGAAGGATATCCTGAATCTATCAGGACTAACGTCCGTGATTGGATTTTGTTTCGGTTGGAAGGTGTGCCTTATTTTGATCCTTGGCCAAACTTTAATATTGCCGATGCGCTTTTGGTTTGCGGGGCGGTGATGCTGTTTGTTCACGCATTTATTTATGGTGATCCAGAAAAGCCAACTGAGTCGAGTGAATTGTCGGGATGATCCAGACGTTTTCAAAATCAAAAAATTCAACCACAAACCGATGGCGCGTCAGTTTTGAGACCCTCTGATTTCTACTCACGGCTGCTGCTGGAATGCCCCGAATCGCTCGGGTAAGCTTTTGTCTGTCGCAAACTCCCTCCTAATTGCAGTGTCCCAATATGCCAGATGATGAGATGCAAAAACGACTTGAGTTAGCCAAACAGCTTGCGAAATCTGCTGGTCAACTGACACTCAAATACTTTCAAACAGACCGATTGGAGGTCATTAAAAAAGGTGACGGGTCGCCCGTGACCATTGCCGATCAAGAAGCTGAAAAGTTTCTTCGTGAAGCCATCCGGGAGACATTTCCGAACGACGGAATCATTGGCGAAGAATTTGATAACTCAGCCGGCAATTCAGAATATACGTGGATTCTGGATCCAATTGATGGAACTAAGTCATTCATCAGTGGAGTGCCTTTGTATGGAACGATGGTTGCGGTTGAAAAAGCTGCTGCGACTGGAGCTGCGAGGCAGTCGGTCATTGGCTCAGTTTTCTTTCCGGGGTTGGATGTTGGTATCTATGCAGGTCGAGGAACGGGAGCTTGGTCCTTTGAGGGGGATGCTGAACCGCGACCGGCGTCCGTTTCAAAAACTTCCAAGCTGAGAGATTCAGTCATGGTGACATCGCAGGTCGAAACGTTTGGCGAAAGACAGGCTGCCGAGGTTTACCAACAACTTGCTGATTCCGTTTACTTTTCGAGGACCTGGGGCGATGCTTATGGTTACTATCTCGTCGCGACTGGACGGGTCGAAGTAATGATCGATCCCATGCTAAACATTTGGGATGCGGCGGCCGTTCAACCCATTGTCGAAGAAGCTGGTGGAAGATTTACCGACTGGTCTGGTGATCCACGCATCGATGCTGGCGAGTCGATCGGATCGAACGGTTTAGTGCACGACGAGGTGACAAATCTTACCAACTCAGTCGCGGGGATAATTCCTGAGGCTTAAGGTCTTTTACCGCGATAAATTCTTTGTCGGCTTGCTGATCTCGGATTTGTTTGATGGAAAATAGGCTGTCAGGTAGGAGCGTTTGTATCTTCCAGAGTTTCTTTTTTTGGCAGGTAATCTTTGCAGGATGTCCGTTATTTTCAGCGAGACGATGGCGAACACAGCTAAACCGCAGAGCCAAACGCTGTGGTCTTTGTGAATCGAGTGGTTCGTATGGTTTGCTTCTTGAACGATCGTTGCCGGAACGAGATGCGAATCTACCGTGACTCGGATGATCGACTCAGCCGGTTGTCGATTCTGTTTGGCAAGAGCTTCTGCAGATAGTTTTACCATTGGTGAACTGAGTAAGATCTAACACTCTTTTTATTCAATTCAGCCGAAAAATCGGTCCATCGCCGGATAACTATCTCCGTCAGCCTCAATGAGATCGTCAGCTATTTCTGGTCATTGCTTGGGAATAATGGGGCAAATCCAAGCGATGTCGATGGGCTTTGAAAAATGATGGCATTCCTGAGGCTAAGGGCTTTGAAATCCGGCCTCCATGAGTTTTACTATTAAATGTCTTGGTTGGTTCTACGGTCAGGACACCGAATCGTGCGGGGGTGACTTGCTGGATTCTGGTTATGCTTTCCCATTCCGATTGGACACGTTTCAAATGCCGCGTTTAATTAAGAAGTCTCAAATTCTATTTTTGCTTGTCGTATCCGCTTTTGCGATTGGTTGTGAGACGACGGACTATGAGCCGTTAATCATGAAGAAAAAGATGAAGGAGTTAGAGACCGAAATCGAAAAGTTGCGAGGTGAGGTTGCAGAGCTGAAGGCGTCGGGAGTTTCTCAAGTGATTCCGGCCCCAGCCGATCCGAAACCCGCCGCGGTCGTTTCCAACGCGACTCCGGGAGACGAAACTGCAGTGCGAGAAGCCCTTGAGAATTCGGACGCCTATTTTGACCTCGATGATGACGGATTCGTCGTCACTGCTGATTTGCTGGAATGTAGCGACAGCGATCAGGCTATTCTTCAGTTGGCTGATTTTTCAAAACTCACCAAGCTCGTTTTAGATGGTCCCAAAACTAGTTCAGCGACATTTGAGGCGATCAGTAATCTGCAAGGCTTGCAACACCTGGAACTTGAACGCAGTAATCCATCTCCTGAGGATTTGGACCATTTAAAAGGGCTCAAAAATCTTAAATTCATCCAGCTCTACACGGCTTCCATCACCGAGGAGGCGATGAAAAAGCTGAGCGAATTTCCTGCTTTGGAGCAGATTCGTTGTGCTAAAACGAGGGTGGGTGATGCTGAGCTGAAGCATCTGGAAAATCTTAAAACGCTCAAAGCGATTGATTTAAGTGACTGTAATCGGGTCACGATTGAGGGGGTTCGCTCTTTGGTAAAGTGTCCCAAACTTTCCTTCCTAAAAGTTTGGGGACCGTCAATTGACAATGCCTGCATGAGTGAAGTTGCCAAAATGAAGTCCTTGCGTGTGCTCGGAATTAGTGACACCCGAGTTGATGACGAAGGGATTTCAAAGTTGGCAGGTTTGAATCTCGTTGAAGTTCAGATGACACGGACACGAATCGGTGACGACGGAATCAGGGTGATTTCTCAAATGAAAAATGTTGAGTCGCTGGTACTCCGTGATACAGGGCTGACTGACGAGTCGGTCAAGTATGTCTCCGGTCTTGAAAAACTGAAGAAGCTTGACCTGAGTGAATGCACTTCTCCGGGCATCACTGATGCTTGTGGCGAGTATCTCGCTAAGATGTCGAATCTTCAATCATTGAACTTGTGGACAACAGCTTTTTCAGATGAGGGGCTTAGGTGTCTCAGCGGTTTAAAGAATCTGACGATCCTGAACCTCGACAATACGAAGATCACTGATGATGGCGTTGCGATGTTGGCAGAGCTTCCGCAGTTGACTTGGCTTCACCTCGGTAAGACAAAAATCACTGACCGTGAAGTAAAAGTACTGTTGGGCTTGGGGAATCTTAAGTACTTAAACATCTCGTACACTGGAATCAGTGAAGACATGTACTATGAGCTTGATGACCATTTCTCGCCGTTAGGCTGCGAAGTTATCGCACCCTAGGGCAAGCTGCTGAGCAAGCCAAATATTGAATCACTTTTGGGGATGGGGATTTGTTCGGTTGTCAAGATTGTTGAGTCTGACGCTGAGTAGCGAGCGGACGACGCTCTGGCTCAGCCGTTTGTATCCAGCCTGATTAAAGTGAACATCATTCTTTAGTTGATGCTCCCCCAGAGTAGGCTTGATGAATCCATAGAGGTCGTCGATGGCGATTTTTTCCCGATTCATGATGGCGATGGCGGCTGCGTTGTAGGCGCGGACATCTGAATCTCGACGTCGAAATCCATTTTTGTTGGGAACGGGTGTGGTCGTCGCGAAGATGAGTCTTGCGTTCGTTTTTTTCAAACGCATGACGAGTTTTTCCAAGTTGGCAGTGTACTGGTCTAATGGAACATGGGTGCCTTGATTTCGCAGGTCCCAAAGCCCCCAATTGAAGTGAATGACATCCCAATTTCCACCGGACTCGGCAAGCCATGAATCGAGCTTGGCAATTCCATTGCGAGTTGTTTCTGCATTTCCCGAGTGGTGGTGCAGCAGCATTTTGTCCTTGAGCGTTTCTTCCGCATATTTTGTATAGCCTTGAATAGAGATTGAGTCACCAATGATCAAGACACGTGGCCTTGCGTTTTTCTCGGTCAGTTGAGCACCAGAATCGGTGTGTTTGTATCGTTGGTTGACTGACTTAATCCAATTTCTGGCGATTAACTCATGTCCTTGGGGAAGTGGGTGGACACCATCCCAAATCCAATGGGAGGCTGGCTGGTATTTACAGGCTTGGTCAAATACTTCTTGAGTCTTCACGTGAATTGCCTGATAGTCTGCCGCAAGATTCGCAACAATGGCTCGTAATTTAATGCATTCGCCATTCCATCGTTTCCATACGACGTCATCGGAAAGTCGAGTGACGGGGAGAACAAACGGGTCGAGCAAAACGAGTGCAACGTTGGGGTTTGCTTTTCGACTGGCGTCAAGAATCGAACGGTAATCCGCTTCCCATTGTTTTAGGTTGACTTTTTTATTGGCGCGACATGCCCGGCCAATATCGTTGACGCCAACCAAAATACTTAAGATGTCTGGCTTGAGCTCAATTGCATCGGTCTTCCATCTTTGCTTCAGGTCGCCCACCGTGTTACCGCTTTTGCCGCGATTAAAAAATTCGAGTTTTAATTGGGGTAGGTCTGCATGGAGGCGTGAAGCGATCAGAAAGACAAAGCTGTGCCCCAGGTAGTGATTGCGATCTTCTTCCTGTCGCCCCCATTTCATGTCGGTAATTGAATCGCCGATAAAAACTAAGCGAGCTCCAGATTGAAGCGTTGGGCGTCGATAATCGTAACCAGAAACGCCAGAGGGGTTTTCTTGGGAGAGGCCCGAATGCGTTAAAAGGGTGAAGCAACTGCAAGCGATAGAACAGATCAAAAGAAATCTTCGAGGGAGCGTTTGCATCAAAATCCAATCTGGGTTTTTCGGATCATTCCTGTTGCGAGGTTAGTCGTCTAGCAGGCTTTCAATATAACTTTTGAAACCCTTCATATCCTCGGGTGGATTTCGAGGCCCAATCACCAAAGGGCCTGCGGCGGCTGCCGTATGCAATCCATGGCTTCCTTTGACTCGCTTTGCTTCGAGGGGAATAACATCCATTTTGTAACGAAAGCCAAGCTTCTTTTGCATCACTCGGCGAATTGCTCTGAATTTCGATGTGACAAACAATTCGCATGGATCGTATCCGGGCTTACGATGGATATCGACCGTCTTTGCAAAATCAGGTGCATTCTGTTCTTCATTCCAATAGTAATAAGTAAACCACGCATTGGGGTTCGCGAGGGCGATCAACTCTCCACTTCGCGGATGATCTAACTCAATTTCGCCAGGTTCAACAATCGCTCCAATTCCAGAGGTTGATTCCAGCAATCTTCGCACTTCTTGGATTCGGTTTGGGTTGCGTATGTAGACATGGGCAACTTGATGGTCAGCAACCGCGAACGCTTCAGATTCACCCGGAATCAAAGTCTCACCAAAGGGGCCATTTCGGATATGAAGCAGGCCAGCATTTCGAAGAATTCGATTGATATGCACCGGATGGCTGACAGGCACCAATCCATATTCAGAAACAACAATAACGGTTGCGTTAATATCAGTCGCCGCATCAATGATTTTCGCTGCTCAGTCATCGACCTCTTTCACCCGTGCCGGTTCGTGTTCGGTGTATCTTTGAAAGTCGTAATCGAGGTGCGGAAGATAAGCGAGCGTCAGTTTGGGTTTTTTTTCGCGCATTACCCTTGAAGTGGCTTCGGCAATCCATTGGGAACTTGGCAAGCCTGCATTGGGGCCCCAAAAACTGAAAAATGGGAATGGCCCAATTTTTTCGGTCAGCTGGCACTCGGTAAAGTCCAGAATGTCAAAAACTTTTGAGCCATCGCAGCCGTAATGTGGTTTAGGGGTTACGCTATATTTGACTCCAGAGGATTGGTTAAACCACCAAAACATTTTTGCTGTTTCGTGATTGTCGTAGAATTTGTCGGCTTGAATAAGCGAGTTGGATTGTTGCCAAAATCGTATTTCCTGAGTGTCTCGAAAGTACCACCCGTTGCCAACGATCCCGTGATCTCGGGGCGCGAGTCCGGTCAACATGGTCGCTTGAGACGTGGTCGTCACTGCCGGAAGTGGGCTTTTCCAAGGAACCGCAATTCCGACTTCGGACAGTCGTGGCGCATGCTCGAGTAGATTCGGAGTCAATCCAACAACATTAATGACACAAACTCGGGCCACGATTTCTCCAGTAAATTAATTCACCTCAGGCTTCAGCCAGAGCGTCTTTGATGATCGGGTCCAGAAATTCGAACGATTGTTTGACTGTTTCGGCAGCGTTATGGCTGTGACGACTTAGTTCAATATGTACGCCGCGTTTGTATCCTGCGTCCCGGAGAGATTCAATGACGGGAGGAAAGTAGATCTGTCCCTCGCCAAACATCAGATGCTCATGAACCCCCGACCTCATGTCTTCGATGTGGATGTTGACCAATAACGACGCCCATTTTTCAATGTAGTTCGCGATCGGAATTTCACTGAGACAAAATAAGTGACCAATGTCGAGCGTCATTTTTAATCGTGGCGAATCAAGCAAATGGATTAATCGTTCGAATCGCCCAGTGTTGTCAATCAACATTCCTGGTTCAGGTTCAAACCCAATGTCAATTTTTCTCTGTTCCGCGTACTCAAGTACCGGCCTCAGATTTGTTACCAATCTCTCGATCGCCTGATTAAAGGATATGTCTGGGGGTTTGATGCCCGACCAAAGCGAGACACAGTCGCTTTCAAGTTCGACCGCAACATCGATGCAGTACTTGAGAAAGTCGATGCGTTTTTTCACTTGGTTTGGATCTGCGTTGAGCAGCGTGGGAGAATGTTTCGCTGTTGGATCCAGTAAGAACCTTGCACCGGTCTCAATCACATTGGATAGTCGGTGTTCTTGAAGAAAGTGTTTGAATTTCTGGATTTGAACTGGAGCGTTTGGGTCGCGTGGGCTGAGCCAACCATGATCAATAGTGATCGCAACGCTTTTAAAACCTGTGTTTGCCAACAATTCGAGACCGTCATCTGCTCGGTGATTGGACAATCCGTTTGTGTTATAGCCGATGATCATGCGTGTTCGAATATCCTTCGATTGGTTCGTAAGGAACTAACGATATCATGATCGGACTGGATGTAAAAGCAACCGAGGTCTCCAGGGAGTGAGGGCCTTGGAGAAGTCACCCTTCTTGTGCGCGCATTGGAATGGCTCGTTTGTCAGTCTTTTGTGTCCAAGGCTACGATCGTGGGGAAGAGCTCGCAGCGACGTTGAATGGAAACCTTTCGCCGTTTTGGGCGATGTTTCGACTTGCCCATTTGACTACAACCTCCGCGTATCTGTTTCTACGTCTTTTTCTTTTAGGGCTCGAGAGGCTTCGACTTTCGGCTCAACTTGTTCTCCGCCGAGCCTGTTTTCGGCATCTTTTGGAACAATCCGAGGTCCAGTTTTCGATGTAGTCGAATCTCCGCTGCCTTGGCTCTTAGGATTACCGGAACGGTTGGCTGTTGAAGGGAGAGGGTGGATTTTTCGCGTCGATCCTAAAAATAAAATCTGTCGACCTAGAAATCTATCTTTTTAGGTCGAGGCAATAAATCGCCCCAGAAATAGGGTTGGAATTAGAAGCGCGAGAACGACCAAAGCGTAGGCGATTTGATGGGGTGCGGCGAGATAGCAAACAGCGGCATCAAAAATAATCAAACTTCTCAATACTGAGACAACCCCGATTTGAATTGCTTTGGGCTTTGCTGTAACGATTGCTTCAACAGCGCGTCGAATGATCGTGAGCGACATGATTCCAATGAACAAGGGGAAAACAGTCTTCTGCGATTCGGAAATTTTGAACGAAAATTGCGTCGATTCAGTCGGGCAATAAACGATTGAGGCCAGGGCAATTAAGCTGAACAACATGATCAGACCGGCAATTAAGAGTGGGCCACGTTTTTGAGAAGCGTGAGCTTCTTTTCGACCCAATAACGTGGCTCCGGCGATTAAGCCACTAATGGAAATAGCTACCCACCAAATGATCAACGGCAGGCCAAACAACAAATTATCTGCGAACAGGCCACTGGCTTGCGTCGGCATGGCAGCTGTTGCTGAGGGGGAGAATGTACTTGCTCCGAGCAGGATGTTTAAGCCGCGACAAAATCCCATTACAAACGGGGCCGCGAGCGTGCGCTTGAGTGGGCCATCGTAAAGCACGATACCAATTGCGAGCATGGAGGCAATAACGGCGGTCCGCCACACCGGGCTTGTGACACCGTCGTGCCCACCAGAGCTGCCAGCCCAGCCGGCAACACAGGCCAGCACGACACCGGAAATTAGCAAACCAAAGCCAACGATCCAGGCAGACGTGATTGTTATTTCGCCGGCAGGCAGCGGACGGTGTGGACGCTGGGCCAAATCAATTTCATAGTCAAACGCATCATTTAGCACCATTCCGGCCAGGTACATGGCTGACGATGCGAAAATTAAAAGCACCAAGGGAACGGACATCGACCAGGATTGATTGATGAGAAGAAATCCCATCAAGATATTGGAAATGGCAGAGGGTAAATTTGGGATGCGAAGAAGCCGAAGCCACGGCAGAATTCCACTTTGCTTGCTACTTGGCATGGTTTAATTGCTAACGATGGTTGGGACTGGGCGTTGGGAATCAGTGGTGAGTGGGGCGTGCGGTCGTAGCGATTTACTTTACGCTAGCGTTTGAAAAACAGGCCATCCACGTTTACACGAGGTTTAAACATTGAGTTTGTTTGAGCGTACACCAAATTAAAGTTGAACCGCAAAAGTACGCTATTTGGGCAAAAAAGAAACCCGGTCGACCGAAGTCGAACCGGGTTTCACCCCCCTGGGATATTCTTTTTGAGCTTCTGCAGGCTCATATGTGATTGCTAAAGGGGTATCGGCCCATCATTGGTCGATACTTTGGTGAAAATGGCAAAGTTTGTCGGTTCTATGGTGTGGGGAAACGTTTCCTTCAATTTCGTTGGATCCGAACACATAAGCTGTACTAATTGGCTTGGAAATTCCGATCAGTAAAGCGTGGATGGGGGGCGGTGCGCTGTTGGTCCCTGATTCCAATTGATCGCTTGGTTATTGAGAGAAGATAAGTGAAACGTTCGTCGAGTTGGATCGCGGTACTCCCCTCGCTGGTCATTCCAGTATGTCTGGGAATGATGATGTACCTCGGACTCTCGTACATGATCGATCAAGGCCAAATTACCAACGAAACGCTCCTTCGGTACATTACGGGCCATCCGGTTTCTAAAGTCACCGTGGGAATGTTTTTCATTGGAATCGCGTCGCTTCTCCTGATCGCAAACAACGTGTTTGAGCAATTCATCGGTGAGAAAAAGATCCGCCTGAATCAGGAATTGGAACTCACTGCAGAACCCGCAGTCGACGATCCATCAAGGCTCTCAACTGGCGATTCAGCAGTTGCTCTAGCGCAAAGTTTAAATACTTTGCCCAAATGGTTGCACAGCCATTACCTCTGGCAACGATTGCAAAATGCCCTTCACTCAGTTTATCGAACCAACTCGACTTCTGGCATTGAAGACGAGCTAAAGTACTTGGCGGAGCTTGATCTTGACCAACAGCAGCAGCGATATTCGCTCGTCCGAATTCTAATTTGGGCAACTCCCATGCTGGGATTCCTAGGCACTGTCTTGGGGATCTCTCAGGCACTCGGAGGCATCAACGTTGGACCAGAGAATAATTTTCAGACCATGATGGATGGGCTTCGGGGTAGCCTTTATGTTGCGTTCGATACGACAGCATTGGCTCTTACGCTTTCCATGTTTTTGATGTTTGCCCAGTTTTTGGTAGATCGGTTTGAAGTGCAGCTTTTACTCCTGGTTGATCATCGTGCCCAGGCCGAAATCAATCGAGGGTTACCTCTGCACCTTTCAGATTCTTCGAGCACGCTTGAGGCGCTGTCAAACACGCTCTTGGAGGCCTCACGCGATTCAACACGAGAGCAAACAGACATTTGGAAGAAGACAATTCATTCCGCTGAGCAGGCCTGGGCCTCGACATTAACGGAGGCCAATTCCCAGGTTCAAGCCAATATGTCGGTGGCCATTGATGAAAATGTTGAGAACCTTGCACATTATCTTGGTGAAGCGATCGACAAGGCAGACACGGCAATGGCTCGCCGTTGGCAGCAGTGGCAAGTCACTTTGTCCGAAAACGCTCGAATGCTGGAAGCTCAGCAACGGCAGCTTTGTGAGCAAACGGAATTGCTTCACGGGGTTCTGGCCTCACAGGGGAACCTAGCATTGCCGAAGGAGCTAGAGTCAGAGGCAGCCGAGGCAGAGGCAATTCCAGATCAGCAAGCCCCGATGCCAAATCCAAAAGTTGAATTGGATTGTGAAGAGACTGAGATTGGGGACGTAATGTCCAAGCAAAAGTCTCCTCGCCCGGAAGTTGTGCTGCCGGAAATTGAAGATGATTCCGAGGAGCCCGCAATCATTAACTTTCAAGCTTATCTCAATGGGATGCTGTCGCAGGCCACTCAGCAAAAAAAGTCCAGCGACTCAGAGGAGTTTCGCTCGGAGGTTGTCCTGCCATTTCGTTTTGTCGAACCAACCGCTCGCAAGGCGAATAAAAAAGCCGCATGACACGCAATCGAAAAAAGCGTACGCAAGCTCGGCGGATGCGCCACAGTGTTTCATTGTTTCCATTCCTCGCCGTTTTGATTTGCACCTTGGGTGTCCTGATCGTCATGCTCGTGATGGCTGCCAAATCAGCTGACGTTGATGCTCGGAAGAATCAGGAGGAAGACGATTCGGCTCAACAAGCTTTAGTGGATGAACTTGAGAGTGCTAGAGATGTTCATTTGGCACAAATCGAGGGTTTGGAGATGGTGCGTCCCGAAGTCGTTGATCGACTAAATGACTCACGGACCAATCGTAGCTATCTTGAGGATGAAATTCGAAAACTCAAAAAGGAATTTAAACAAGTTGGTGACGAGTTAGTTGAGCTGGATAAGCAATCTAAAACCGACTTGCCGGTCGTCACTGATTTCCCAGATGAAGAAAATGCCGGGGTGTTGGAGCAGCTCAAACAAAAAGTGGAATCGGAAAAATTGAAGCTCGCCAAAAAACGAGAGGCCGCCAATCTCAAAGGATCTGCCAAGTATTTGATTATGCCTCACAAGGGCAGCGGCGGGACTTTTCGACGACCAATTTTTATGGAGTGCACTAAGGACGCGATCACACTCCAACCCTCTGAAATCAGATTGGCTAAATCTGAATTTAACCCGCCGCTTCAACCGGGCAATATGCTGGACTCGGCGTTGCTTGCGATCCGTGAGTATTGGCAACGCTACGATTTGGCGGGTAAGGAAGGGAGTCCATATCCACTCATTGTTGTGCGACCCAATGGGGCCGAGACATTCATGTTAGCTCGAATGGCGATGCAAAGCTGGGATGATGAATTTGGGTATGAACTGGTCGAAGCTGATGTTGAGTTGGAGTTTGGAGAGAAGGATGCTCAACTCGAATCTGAAGTTAACGATGCCATCAAAGCGGCCCGCCGACGGCAACGAATTCAGATGGCGAGAAATGTCGCAATGAACAATCGTTTTGCGTCGTCCAGATATGGTGGGCGGGATGCGAGGCCCGGCTTAATGGCTTCTGGACCGAGGGGAGGATTTGTCTCAAACTCTGGCGAGGTCAAGGATTCGGGGAAACGCGGAGGTCAAACGAAGTCGAGAACGTTCAATAGTGAAGATTCCCGACAATCATCCGATCAAGATAATTCAAATCAATTTTCTGCTTCGACCGAAAATGCCAAGGGTTTGACGGCAGCTTCCGGATCACCAGCCAATGCCTCTGCAGACAATGATCTTAACGGGGAAGCTGGAGATCTGAAGATCCAAAATCCATATGCGGATCAATCGTTGGCGAAAAAACGAGGAAAAAACTGGGCGTTGCCGACTCAAACAGCCGGGGCCACTGCGTATGTGCGACCGATTCGAATTATCTGTCGGCCCAATATGTTGGAGATTCAATCTGGTGGTAAATCTACGCGAGTTCAACTCTCCAACGATGTCTCCGACGCGGTCGGTCCGATGATCGACGAAGTGTGGAAGCAAATCGACGGATGGGGAATCCCGGGAACCAACGCGTACTGGAAACCACAGTTGCGTTTTCAAATCGCTCAAGGGGGGCGAGAAAAATACCTCCAGCTTAAGGGGTTGTTGTACGAAAGCGGTTTAACCGTGGCGGAGTCGACTGAATGAGTGTCAAGCAGATTACTACGGGGCAGGATTCGTTTCTTGATATCGTCGCCAACCTGGTTGGAATCTTGATCATTTTGGTCGTGGTCGTTAGCGCTCAGGCGAGTGCGGCGCCGGAACCGGTTACTCCCAACACAGCGCTTGCAGAGAGAGTTGCTGAACTGGAGGAAGAAAACTCCAGATCCGCTGATTCCGTGGCGAAAATGGAAATCGATAATCACCAGCTTGAAGCCAGAATCATCCAAGAAAATCGCTTGGCCATGCAGCTGGCAAATCAAAGACATGAAATGTTGATTCAGCTTGAAATCGTACGTCAAGAAATGTCCAAGCAGCGAGCTGCCAATGAGCAAAAACTGGATTCAATTGATGCCAAGCACAAGCAGGTATTGCGGAAGCAAATTGAATTTGAAGCTAAAAAACGATTCTTTGAACGAGAGTTAGAGGATTTGGCTCGGGAGACGAATGCCGTTCAGGCAAGTACGCCAAAAATTGAGGTCATTGATCATTTTCCAAATCCAATTGCGAAAACGGTTTTTAACGAAGAGGTTCACTTTCGATTAGCCGAGGGGTTGGTTAGCTACGTTCCGATGGATGAATTGATTTCTGTTATGAAGTCGGAATGGAAAGTAAAAGCTGAAAAACTAAAGCAATCCGATCGCACCATCGAAACCATCGGCCCCGTTGCCAACTACCGAATGCAATACGAATTGGTTGCTGAGACCGTTAAACAGAATACCCAATATGGAGAGATGGGCCGCAAGAGCGTCCGCTTTAAGCAGTTTAGTATTCAGCCATTAGCGCGGCAATTTGGTGAGACGGTCGAAAATGCCCTTCGAGATGGATCTGATTTTCAAAAAGCACTCAGCCGGCTCGAGCCACGAAAAACCACGGTTTCCATTTGGGTCTACCCGGATGGCTACGCAGATCATAATAAGATCAAGAGTTGGCTTCATGAACAGGGTTTTCAAATGGCAAGCTGGCCTTTGGGGTTTGGTAAGAAAATTTCGGGTGGTCCGCAGGGCTTTAAAACATCCGCGCAGTAAAGCTCGTCTATAAAATGAAGGCTCCGGCTTAGGTTGGTTCACCTGAGGATGAGGGGTGAGATCCTGATCGCGGTCGTTCTATTTACGAGATTGCTTTCACAAGGTCTATTAGGGCGGTCGTCACATTCGTCGAGACCCAATAGTTTCATGGCCAGGAAGAATCCCCGCCGAAATATTTCGCGTATTGAAAACGCCCGCCCTAATGGGAAAGTTTATGGCGGGTGGGAGGTCCGGATGCAGCGTCGTGGAAAGAAATATGAAAAGTTTTTTTCCGACCTCAACTTTGGAGGTAAGCGTGCAGCACTTCATGCGGCCAAGGAGTATCGTGATGAGCTTGAGCAGCGGCATAAAAAAATGACGGTAAGGCAAAGTGCGAACAAGCCCTCCGTCAGAAATCAATCAGGACTTGTGGGCGTTCGACTGCATCAACAAGTCGATCGACGCGGGGAATTTGAGTACACGTATTGGTATTGGGTTGCCCAATGGACCGATGGTCGTGGGCGACGTCGCACCAAGTCTTTTTCAGTTCATCAATATGGCGATGATGAGGCTTGCCGGTTGGCGCGTGAGGCCCGAGCGAAAGGCGTGCGAAAAGCAAAGCGTTGAATAGGTCCAATCAGCCATGCGGAAGGATTCGACACAGAGGCTGGGTGTTTTTAAAACGCCATCGGTTTCAGTAAACGGTTAGCAAGCAGGTAAATTAATCTTCAAAGTTGGTCTGTTGGGAAGTTTCGCGGTTTACCTCCGCGGTTGACGATCTGCCCAAGCAGGAGCCTTGAGAAATCTAGCCACCAACCATCTTCAAGATTGTATTTTTGACCAAACCGGGGCTTGCGTTTGGGTTTAACTTTCTTGCTTTTCCGATCAACGCGCCCACGGCTTTTGCGTTTCCACCCTTGATTTGTTCGATCACCTGGGGGTTTTCGTTAATCAATTGTTGGCAAAGCGCTTCAATCTCTTGATTATCAACTGGTTTGATGCCGAGCTTGTCCATTGCCGATTGAACTTCAAGCTGGAACTCGATCATTTGCTCAAGCACTTCTTTTGCTCGCGTTTGATCGAGTTCGCCGCCGACCACCCTCGTCAACAATTCGGTCATCTGTGTCGAAGTGATTGGATAAGATTCAATGGTTGCTTCAGATTCGTTAAGAAATCTCAAGACTTCTTGGCCAATCCAATTAGCTGCCATTTTGCTGTTGCCGCAGCCCTCGGCGACGTTAAGAAAATAGTCGATGACTCCCCTGCCCTGCCCAACCATAACGTCAGCGTCGTAAGGTTTGAGTCCATGTTGGCCGATCAATTCTTCTCGCCATTGGGCCGGTAAGCGGTCTATTTCACTTCGGATGGAATCAATTTCTTCTTCCGACAGGGTCACGGCGATCAAGTCGGGGTCTGGGAAGTAACGGTAATCTGCCGAGGCTTCTTTTTCTCGCTGTAAGGTCGTGGTTTGGGTCGCAGCATCCCAGCCGCGGGTCTGTTTGGGAGCGTCTGAAATCGTTAAACCGTTTTGCTTCCAAAGTTCAAGTTGTCGCACGGCTTCATAATCAAGTGCACGCTCAGCTGCACGAAAGCTGTTCATGTTTTTGATTTCAACAATCGGCGTGGCGATTTGCTGGCCGTCAACTCGAATGTGTAAGTTGATGTTCCCGTCGCAACGTAAGTTGCCTTGCTGCATGTTGCAGTCTGATACTTCGAGGTAGGTCAAAATTAATTTTAACTCATTGAGAAAAGCTCTCGCTTCGGCAGCTGATCTCATGTCGGGTTGAGTGACGATTTCCAAAAGTGGAGTTCCCGTTCGATTTAAATCAATTCTCGAATTTCCACCCTGCTTGGATTCGTCATGAATGCTTTTCCCCGCGTCCTCCTCAAGATGTGCACGCTCCAATACCACACGCCGAGTCTTCGATTTGTCTCGCTGGTCAAATAGATCCAAGTAGCCTAAGCCACAAATGGGTTTGTCAAATTGACTGATCTGGTAGCCCTTGGGAAGGTCCGGGTAAAAGTAGTTCTTGCGGTCCCATTTCGTGAAGCGAGCAATTTCGCAGTTTAATGCGAGCCCGGTTTTGATCGAAAGTCGAAGTGCTTGTTGATTAATGACCGGGAGCGAGCCAGGTGCGCCCGTGCAAACTACACAGGTTTGGGTGTTCGGTGGAGCCCCAAATTCTGTTGAGCATCCACAAAATAATTTGGACTTGGTGTCTAGTTGAACATGAACTTCGAGACCGATGATGATCGTTACATCGTCCTCTGAAATGCTTTGGCGTTGTTCTTGGGTTGTCGCGGCATTCATTGATTGGGTCTCCGAGTGTGCCAATCGGTTTCCATTTGGAATTGATGTGCCGTTTGAAGTAAGGTCGCTTCGTCGAAGGAGCGAGCTTGAAGCTGCAAACCGATGGGAAGACCACGGTTTGAGATGCCGCAAGGAATTGAAATCGCCGGAACGCCGGAAAGGTTTGCCGAAACAGTGTAGATATCGGCCAAATACATTGCTAACGGGTTTTGGGAGTGCTCGCCGATCTGAAAAGCTGGAGTGGGGGTCGTAGGGCCAAGGATCAAATCAACCGATTCAAACGCCGTGTCGTAATCCTGTTTGATCATTCGCCGGACTTTCGAAGCCTTCAAATAATATGCGTCGTAATAACCCGAACTCAATGCATAGGTGCCAAGCATGATTCTTTTTTTGACTTCGTTGCCGAACCCCTCGGCTCGTGTTTGACAATACATTTCGGCCAAGTCTTTCACTCCCTCGGTACGATGCGTATATCGAACACCATCAAAACGAGCCAGGTTGCTGGAGGCTTCGCAGGGAGCAATGACGTAATAGGCTGCGACCGCATACGGAGTATGTGGCATGCTGATTTCGGTGATCACTGCCCCAAGATTCTTTAGCACTTGAATGGCTGCTTTGACTGAATCATTGATTTCAGAGTCCAAGCCTTCCTCAAAATGCTGTTTGCAAATGCCAATCCGAAGACCTTTGAGTGGTTGGTTTAGTGTGGCCAAAAAATCCGGTATATCGTTCTTGGCGGAAGTTGAATCCTTGGGGTCGTGCCCAGATATAACGGAAGTAATCAGCGCGCAGTCTTCCGCGGAGCGAGCCATCGGGCCGATCTGGTCCAAGCTGCTTGCAAAGGCGATTAATCCAAAGCGACTCACTCGCCCGTAGGTCGGCTTAAGACCTGTTACACCGCAGAACGATGCTGGTTGACGAATCGAGCCACCGGTGTCTGAGCCGATTGAGGCGGGGGTTAATCCTGCAGCTACGCAACTGGCGGATCCTCCAGACGATCCGCCTGGTACGTACTGATGGTTCCAAGGGTTTTTCGAAATGCCAAAATGGGAATGTTCGGTCGAACTTCCCATCGCAAACTCATCCATGTTCGTTTTGCCAATGACGATTGCATCTGCTTCAACTAATCGCTTGACAGTTGTTGCGTCATCCACGGGGACAAACTCCTCAAGCATTCGCGAGCCAGCAGTTGTTTTAAGGCCAGCAGTGCAAATTCCATCCTTGATAGCGATTGGGAGTCCGGCGAGTGGACCGAGTGGTTTGCCTGCAGCCCGTTTGATATCCAAGGCTTGAGCGATCGGGAGGGCCGAATCAGACGTGCGGATAAATGAGTTTAGCGATGGATCGTTCTGTTGGATCTGGTGCAGGCAAGATTGGACTAAGGCAGTTGCTGTCACCTCGCCACTGGCGAATTGGTTGACACATTGGGTCGCCGTCAAGTTAGAAAAATCCATCGTTGAAACCCAAAGTCATTGAATCAAAAAGTTGTTGCCACGCTCTTCGCCAACTGGTTAATTCGGGTGAATCAAAAGACGGGTGGCACCTGATAGAATTCGCCATCCGAATCCGGGGCGTTTGAAAGAATGTCGGGGCGAGCGACACTCGGACTCAGTTCGTCTTTGCGAATCGCATTGACCGATTCTGTCGCCCCAAAAAATGGCTCGACATCGTCCGGGAGGCTAACTTGTTCAAGTTGACCTACATACTCAAGAATTTCTGCCAGCTGCTTTGCCGTTTCGTCGACGCGGGATGCAGGCAGGTCAATGCACGCCAAACGTGCCACTTGTTCAACGGTTTCGCGGTCGATGGAATCAGACATGGCTCGATACTCTCCCGTGATGGAAGGCTACTTAAGGACGAACAAGGCGATTCCTCGTTGCCCCGGCACGAGATCTTCACGTAGGTGCCAGTGATACGCTTTCAGTTTTCGGATCGAGAACGAAAAGTCGCCCATCCCGCTGCCAGCAAACCTATTTGGTTGGCAATTTGAACGGTTTTTGCTTGACCGCTTTTCGAACCGCACCACTGCGGATGCAGGCCACGCAGACCTTCATTGATT
This sequence comes from Mariniblastus sp., assembly GCA_029247405.1. Lineage (GTDB taxonomy): Bacteria > Planctomycetota > Planctomycetia > Pirellulales > Pirellulaceae > Mariniblastus. The sequence continues at coordinate 7,923 of JAQWLH010000235.1, read as the reverse complement.
TGGTGCCGCCATTGGGTAACGCCGTACGGATCTTCTGGAGATTCGGGCGAAACTGACGTCGCGTGATGCCGGTTTTCTTCGTTCCAACACCACCGAGATACTTGGCCTTACCGCGCGTCTCAACACTATTGCCCATCTGGGGGCCTTTTCCACAAACTTCACAAACGCGCGCCATAACAAAATCCGTAACTATCTGCTGGTGATTTCACTGGAAATACGACAAAAGTAAGCGTGGCAGTATACCAGCTTGGCCAATTCCTTCAACGCCATAAATCGGGGGTTTTCGTTGGATTAGGCGAGTTATTATTGCTGATTTTCCAAATTTTGTACATGAATTTGGGAGCCTTTTCTGGTTTTAACACAAAAGCCACAACAAAGACTCAAAGCGCGTGCAAAAACCAGTTCAGGTTGCTCCCTACTGGCCGCGACTGCACCCAGCCAAATTTCCACTTGATCGTGCCCCGCTGGAGTGGCTGTGTGAGGCATTGGAGAACGATGCATTCACGGGTCGTTGGATTAGGCGATGAAGCTTTTTGTCGTAAGCCGACCGAAACCCCTGGGGTAAAGGGGATTCGCTTGCCAATGGCCATGGAGCAAACCGTGACGCAGGATGTGACATACCGCGAGATAAACTGAAATAGCTAGGGTTAAGGACCCCTCATTCGCGATTCACAAATCTGAATAGCGTCATCAAACGGGATCAGCGAATTTTTCAAATCGCTATTCTTTCTAAACCATGAAATCAAGATTAACTGCAAATTCATCTCAAGAGTGTTGGTTGGCAGTTGTTCTTTTTGGCTGGCAATTTCTGAAAGTCGTTTGATAGCAGCAATGGCTCGTTCGGATGTGGTGGGCTCTGCAGCGCTAGCCACGATTCTTCCTTCTTTGAGAACGAGCCAGGCTGTTCGATTTTTGCGTGCAGGAACGGGGAGGATTCCATTGAAAGTTTGGCGGGCATTTCGCAGCGCCTCCATTCGTCGATTCAGCCACTTGAGATTGCGCAGGTGGTCTCGCCAGATTGCGGCACGTTCGAACGAATGTGCTGCCGCAGAAATTTGCATCTTTTTATCAATCTCTTCAAGGATTGATGTGTCAAATCCTTGAATGAATTTAATCGCTCTTTCTACCAGGCCTCCGTAGTCATTGCCGCTGCAATTTGCGGCACAAGGACCCGGGCAAGTTCCAAGCTCATAGCGAATGCATTTGGCGGTTTGCAGGTTGGCAAAGAGTTGTTGTTGATTATTGAATTCAAACTTCGTGCTGTCAGGACAGTCTCTGAGGTGAAAACACTGATTGATACTTTCAACCGCTGAGCGTAGGGCACCGGTTCCCGCGATGGGTCCGAACGCGTGGGTTGCTTTATTGGTGACTCGACGAGTGAAGTAGGCATTGGGTGCCGAACCTGCGCTGATACAAATAAAAGCTGGTTGGCGTTTGGTAGGTTGTCCTTGTACGTTGAATTCGGGTCGCCAACGATAAATGAGTTCTTGCTCTCGAATCAAGGACAGCAACTCGTCTGACATTGGTTCCCAGACAAGCGATTCACTATGTTGGCGAATTCTGATCGCTTTTTTATCGGCAGGTGTTTTTGCAAAATAGCTCAAAAGTCGTTTGCGAAGTGACTTTGATTTGCCGATGTAGCAAATCTGTTTTTGGTTATCCAACCAACCATACACTCCTGGAGTCAGGGGGCAGTTGTCGTGAAGCATCGCGCGTGCTTCAAGACGGTCTTTGGGGATGGCCGTATTTGAAAGTCGAGCTCGAGTTTGCTGTGCAAGGATTGATTTTCCAAATCCCTGGAATTCGGGAGCGCGTTGTTTGATTAGAGTCGTCAAGATTCCGTTCTCCAGCTGCCGCGTCGCTCAATCCAAAGCGGTTTCCATTTGCACAAAGTCAGAATAACGAATCACGCCCCAGGGGGAAAGCTGCTGAGCGATTTCTAACTTTGGATTGCAACACCGCGCTTTCATATTTCCGATGTTTGGGTGGCGGAAGAGAGGCTCCACTAGCGCCGGAAAGATAGCACCAGAAAAGGCAAATTCGCTGGGTTGGTGATCGGCGACAGTCAAGAACTTGAACGATTGAAAACGGTCAAACAAAGTACTGGGATCCCAAGATTCATTTCGATAATCATCAAATAAGAGAACAGGTTCCCAAACCTCCTGAGATCGAGGGGTTCATTGAATTTGGCAAAGCCTAAGCGAGGATGGTCGCTCTCGCTTTGACGTAAGTCGTTGTTTGTGTTCGTTTTACGCCAGTTGTTTTCTCGTTTGAAGCGGGTGCAATGCTGCGAACCCGGAATGTCAAATTGAACTTCAGCCTATGCCCAACCCCCAGCAGCCACGCGCTCACAGTCGATCTAAAACATAAAACCGTCACGCCGTTGTTAAGCTGTTACGAATTTAACAATACGCCATTTGTTTACTTGTAAAACATTTAAATTATTTGTTTGACAAGTCGATATTGTAAATAGGATCCAACGCCGGGAGGGTGGGACACGGACTGTCTCACATCAGGATAGAAGTCATGGCATGACGATGGAGCGACATGCTGTGACTTTTTTATGCGCTGATCAATGCACACGCCAAGTTTGCTGCCCCCCCAAGCTCTGCAGTGTCGGCGTTCTTGGAGCAGTCAGGTTATTTGAAAAGGGCATTGTCTCGGCGGTATGGCTACGTCCTGCCGCGTGGTCGGAAGGGGAGAGACTTTAGCTCAAGATCTCTTTCAAAACATTCCCGTGAACATCGGTTAAACGAACGTCGCGTCCAGCATACCGATAAGTTAATCGTTCGTGATTCAAGCCCAGCTGGTGGAGCACGGTCGCCCAGAGGTCATAAACCGTGCACGGTTTTTCAATAGCCCGGTAGCCAAACTCATCCGTTGCCCCGTACGCTGTTCCCCCTTTGATCCCACCGCCTGCCATCCAAATGCTGAATCCAAAAGGGTTGTGGTCACGGCCATTAGCACCTTGTGAAAACGGAGTTCGACCGAACTCACCTGCCCAGATGATCAAGGTCTCGTCAAACAGGCCGCGCTGTTTTAGATCCTTAATTAATGCCGCAATGGGTTGGTCGACTTGATAGGCCATCGCTGCGTGGCCTTTGGCTAAAGCTCCGTGCTGATCCCACGGGTTTGCGGCACCTCCTGCACCAATCCCTTTGGTCATGCAGCTTAACTCGACAAACCTTACGCCCGATTCGATCATCCTTCGAGCAAGCAGTGCTTGTCTTGCGTAAGCCGCTTTGGTCGGCTCTTTGTCATTCAGACCATACATCTCCTTGGTGACTTCAGTTTCACCGGATAGGTCACAGATTTCGGGCACTGCAGTTTGCATTCGAAATGCGGTCTCATAGTTCACCACTGCGGCAGTAACATCACTGTTGTCGACTTGCGAGAGAAAACTTTCATCGAGCTGCCGGATCAAGTCGAGATGTTTTCGCTGTGACGCTTGCCCAAGAAGCGGTGAAATGTTGCCAACTGCAGGAGTCTTGTCGGCCTGAATGATTGATCCCTGATGCTGGGCTGGAATAAAACCATTACTGAAAAGACCAATGCCTCCATGGGGTGGGACGGCTCCTCCGCTCTGTAATACAACAAACCCGGGTAACGTTTTGTTTTCTGTGCCGAGCCCGTAGCTACACCAGGCACCGGCACTTGGATGACCCATAAATGGGAAGCCGGTATGCATGGCGTAATTGCCTTGGGCATGCTCGTTGACCGCTGATGTCATCGAGCGAACGACGGCGAGGTCATCGGCAAGTTTGCCAATTTCAGGGAACATGGAGCTGACCGGTAATCCACTTTCGCCCCATTGTTTAAAATCAAACGGCGATGCCATGACGTTGCCGTTTTGATTGAACTGCGTCCGTTCAATCTTGAGTGGCATCGGTTTGCCGTGATCCTTCTTTAATCGCGGTTTGGGGTCGAAGGAATCGACATGGGAAACCCCGCCCGACATATAACAGAAAATGACATTTTTGGCCGTGGGACGGTGGTGAAGCTTGGGGGTTTCAGTGCCATCCTGATATTCATTTAATCCATCAATCGCACCATAGCAGTGGTCAGCCATCAAGGCGCGAAGCGCGAGCAGGCCAAACCCTGTCGATGTGCCTGATAGCATTTGGCGACGGCTGATTTGGGGGTGAAGTAACGGTGAAATTGGGGGCTTCATGATGGAGCTTATCGTAAGTAAATGAATTCTTTGAGGTTGAAGATTGCATGAGCGACTCGGGTCATCGCGTCATCAGGAGCAACGTTTTTTTCAGATTGTGAAAGCGTGGTCTCCAAACTTGAAATAGATGTCTTCAGCTTAGCTGCTTGTTTGCGTTGCTCGGGACTCAGGGATGCCCAAACATCTTTTTCTGAAACAATTGGGTGGCCAGCAAACGATGAAGCGATTTCGACTGCACTTAGCGATAGGTCATAAACGCGAGCTTCAAGGATCTTGCCGCTAAGAACCCGGTCAGCTGAAGTTTGAATTCCGTGCCGAATACCCAGTGCTACCTGCCACTGTTTGGAATTGAATTTTTTTGTCTTCGATTTTTGAATCGGCTTGCCGTAAGGCTTGCCATTGCGATACCCTCGAATCGTCCCATCGGTGTCATAGGTAATTGCCAAATGAACTGGTGTTTCACTGGCTGTTTTTTCTGGCTTGCCGCCAAAGTTGCTGGTTCGGTTATGAAACTCCGATCCGGCAAGCCAATGTTTGGGTTGAATTTCGGCGAAGACAATTGAATCAAAAATGTTGCCGTCAAGAGATTGCACACCAACAACACCCCCACCTTTTTGATTGAGCGAGTCCAATTGAACCCATGCTTCGAGAGAATGGGCGTGAAGTGGCTTGGCGATTGGGGTACTCAAAGCGAAACCAGAACCATCGAGAATCAATGCGTTATCGATGATTTTCGCACCGGCCTTTAATTGCAGCGATCTTCCGTTCACCAAATCTTTGTTGCCTTCGCTGAATTTCCAGTGCGCGATGGGGGCTGCTGAGGTTGTATTGAAGCCTTGGGACTTTTTCGCGTTTTGCTCCATTAATTTTTGGCGGGTTGGATCTGAGATTTCTGCCAGACGAATTCGAGCGGACTCCAAGGCAGAACTCACTTTGCGGTATTCGCGTTGGCGATCTTCGTTGTCACGCTTGATGGCTTGGTAATAACTAACTAGCGTTTCAAGTTCGGTCTTGGATGGCTTCCTTCCGAGAGCTGCTTCGTGCATCCCGGAAATCTGGTTGTTGAGGTTCGTTGTCGTTTGCGGTGATTTGATCTCGTTGGCCCACTGCCTTGCCATTTCAAACACAAAAGGTGAGTTAAGCAGTGTCAGTGATTGTGCTGGAACATTGGTCGCACTCCGCCGACCGGTCGTCGCAAAGGGGATTGGAGAGTCAAAGACGGCCAGGAATTTGTCCATGTTGTTTCGTTTGGACCGAATATAAACGGCGCGTCTGACGCTGTTTGAGTTGGAGTTAAAGGCAGCACCGTACATTCGATCATCCAGCCGACCGCTGACTGCAACCATCGCATCACGAATTGATTCTGCATCAAGTCGTTGAAGTCCAAATCTCGCAAACATTTTGTTTTCTGGGTCGGACTTGCTAGATGCGGACTGCGAACTTTGCTGCCACGTCTTTGAGGTGACCATCAATCGAATCATTTTTTTGATGGACCATTTTTCAGTCGCCATTCTTGTTGCCAAATAGTCGAGCAGTGCTGGGTGGGTCGGTTGTTCGCCAAGATACCCAAAGTTGTCGGGGGTGTTAACGATTCCACGACCGTAGAGTTTGAGCCAGATTCGATTAACAATTACACGTGCCGTTAAAGGGTTGTCGACGCGGAATAAGTCGTTGGCTAACTCAAGTCTTCCGCTTTGAAGCGTTTGGTAAGGTTCAGCATCGATAGCCTCAAGAAACCGACGCTTGACGGGATCAAGAGGTTTGCGGTGATCCCCCCTCGCGAACAACGCCTGGTCGTTTGGCTCGGCTTCACTTACGCCGGGGACGCGGAAAGGCGTGGGGATTTCCAACTCTAAATTCCGGTATTGAGTTGTCAGTGATTGAAGCGATTTAGATTGCGAAAAATCATTTTGCACCACCCCGTCTCGGATCAGCGCGTCGAGGAACATGGCTTGCTCGTCAGTCAAGGTGTTCTGTTCCCACGCCACGATGGCCGTGGTAATGGTCTTCCTGTAGTGTTCGATGAGATCTTCGAGCGAAGTAGGAGTTGGGGAGTCCGTCCCAACAAAGATCGGTGCCAGAAATTGCATCTTGTCTTGGGGGGGTGGGCCAGCATCTCGATTTCGAAAAACGACCTCACGAATCCCAAACCAAGATTGTTCCTGATTTTTTACTTGTAGCGGTGCATCCTTTGCGGTCGCAAACTCAAGATGAATATCGTCACCTTCCCAATACGTCAGGTCAAATTTCTGCCAGTACCAATTGCGGTTTTTAATGTCATGAATGGGGTAGACCGTTCCAGATCTTGGGTAATCCTGAACGACGTAACGAGCCGTTGCCTGACCCTCTCCCATGATACGAGCCCAGGCGATCATGTTTTTGCCTGCAGGAAACTTGGGCGAACCAAGCACCGCTCGATGGCGATTGGAGAGGAGGTTTGAATAAATTCCGGAAGGGCGTATGGATGAAATGACTTGCTCACCCTTGGGTGCGATCGTGAATTGCCCCGCAGGTGAAGGTTGTAATTCAGTCGCCGAATCGAAATACCACTTTTGGAATTCTTTTTGGTTGGCAAGGTCCCATTTTTCAATCGTGGTCGCTTCAGATCGCAATGCCAACGCTTGTTGCGAATGTTGACGCCAAACCTTATTAAATTCTTGAGGTGAGTTGGCCAGTAAACTGGCGAGGTGAAGGACGTGGTTTGGATTCTCGGCTGATTTTGTTTGGGTCAGTCGGAGTAGTTTGTCTTTGAATGCGTTGGTTGAAACAGCTTCCCAAGCTAAAACTATTTCTTTTTTGATTTCAGACTTAAGGTGGGTTAACCGCTCCTGGTGCATTCGTTGCTTTTCGATGGTGTTGACGTCACGCATCGCTGGGCGACAAGATCCGATGATTCCAAACAGGGCGTAATAGTCAGCTTGGCTGATTGCATCGAACTTATGATCGTGACACCTCGCACAAGAAACCGTTAGCCCAAGAAACGACTTGCTAAATACGTTGATTTGGTCGTCGGTGAATCTGACTTTTTCATCGAGTGCATCCGTCGGAGCAAATCCATGAAAGCAAAGACGCCAATGGGCCGGGCCAATGGCGGATTCGTTGATGCCGAGATCTTTGTTGATTCGAGGGGATGTCAATAAGTCGCCAGCAATATGCTCACGTACCAGCTGATCAAAGGGCACATCTGCATTAAATGCCCGGATCAAGTAGTCGCGATACTGATAGGCATTGGGAATGGCTGGGTCTCCCTCCGAGCCATGTGAATCGGCGTAGCGGACAAGATCCATCCAGTGTCGTGCCCAACGCTCGCCGAATTGAGGGCTGGCAAGCAGCTCGTCAACAAATTGCTCAAATGTCTTCGAATTTGAGTTGATCGCTGCAAGTTGTTCGAGTGTTGGCGGTAAACCCGTCAACGCGTACGTCAGGCGACGAAGAAGGACGGAAGGCGTTGCTTGCGTTGATGGTTGGTATTTCACTGAGGCTTGGGTGAATTTGTCGAAGGTAAACCGATCAATGGGATGATTGGACCACGGATTCTCTGCTGGCAATTCTGAGCTAACAATAGGTTGAAAGCTCCACCATTGTTTTCGCTTTTTCAGCGTGTTCTCCCAAGAGGTGGCCGCTTCGAACTCTTTGGCGGTGGGGGGGGTGTTGCGTGGATCCGCCGCTCCGTCAGAAATCCATTTTTCGAAATCAGCGATGATTTCTGGCGACAGTTTTGGGCTCCCCTCGGGCATCTCAAGCCCATCGAT
>JAQWLH010000229.1 GCA_029247405.1 Mariniblastus sp. | reverse complement strand
GGAGAGACCGTCGTCTTCCATTCGATTGCGAACAACTTCAAGCGGTCCAAAACCGCTGTGACCTTCATTCAAGTGATACACGCCCGCGTCAATCCCCAGTGCACGAAGCGCTTTGACGCCGCCGACCCCAAGAACCAATTCTTGGCGAATTCGGGTTCGTTCGTCACCACCATAGAGTCGGCTGGTCAATTGCCGATCTTCTGGTTTATTGCCTTCGACATTGCAATCGAGAAGGTAAAGTCGAACTCGGCCAACCTGAATTTGCCAAACTTTGACCAACAGTGATCCATCGCGAGTGTCGAGACTGATTGTGATTGATTCCCCATCAGGATTTTTGGCTTCCTGAATCGGAAGGGCATCAACCTTGGTGTCGACGTACTCTTCGCTTTGGTAACCTTCTGAGTCCAAGTGTTGTCGGAAGTATCCTTGCGAATAAAAGAGGCCGATTGCGACAAGTGGCAGACCGAGACTGCTGGCGCTCTTAATGTGGTCACCCGACAGAACTCCAAGACCGCCGGAATAGATGGGCAATGATTCGTGAATTCCAAATTCAGCAGAAAAATAGGCCACGGGTTTGGCACCCAAGACACCAGCGTTGTTGGCAGCCCAAGTGTGTCGCGAATTCATATATTCTTTGAGCAAGCGATAGGATTGATTGATCCTCGTGAAGAGAACCATTTCGTTGGCTCGCTCGTAAAGTCGTTGAGGTGTGAATTCATTCAGCAGCGCAATCGGGTTGTGGTCAAGTTGTCGCCATCTCACCGGGTCAAGGTCGCGGAACAAATGCTGGAGTTCGGGTTTCCATGACCACCACAGGTTGCTGGCCAGCGCCATGCACTTGTTGTACACCTCATCGGTCTTCAAATTTTCAGAGCTTTGGTTTTTAGGCGCCGGATTGGACATTGGGTCGACGATGCTCATGGGTCGGTCTTTTTAAAGTAGATTGGTGTATCTTAAGAGAGAGGGCGTTGGGCCGCGTGTTGGCAGGACAATTGAATGAATCTCTGCGAAAACAGAAGTCTAGCCAGCTAAGTTTTAAAATCCCTCCCGAAGTTCTGGAAGGCGAATTTTGCATTCTTTCGGCAGTGTTTTACGTTTGTTCATCACATCCCCGGTATTGGGACACAATGGAAATAGAAACGACATTGGTTGCTTAAGCTGCCAAAATCTTCGGCAAAAAAAATCAACGGATTGAAATTTATCTTTTCCAAGAGCTGGGAAATTGGCTGGTTGGGTGGCTTCATCTGGGCATTAACCCGTATGATGCATTCATGAGCCGCCAACAAAAATTTAAGAATAGTTCGCATCTAGTTAAATCGCCCCAGGGGCCAGCGATGGATGAATTATGCGAGCAACTTCGGGAAATAGACACCTCAGGCATCAAAAGCCAAAATATTCCTTGGCCAACGGAGCAGTTGGAATTAATTGCAGACGCTGGGGTCTACCGCTGGTTTGTGCCTGAGGTCCTAGGCGGTATGGAATGGAGTGCAGGCGACATTGTCTCCGGTTACATTCGGTTGAGCTCTGCTTGTCTGACTTCAGCATTTATCGTGACGCAGAGAGTTGCTGCGTTAAAACGCATTGCGAGTTCGAGTCATTCAGAATTGCGCGAGCGATTGTTGCCTGAACTTTTGTCGGGGGAACGTTGTGCAACGGTCGGGATTTCTCATTTGACAACCAGTCGTCAACATGTGAGCAAGCCTGTTTTACGTGCCACTCCAGTGGCCGGTGGATTCTGTATCGAAGGTTTCAGCCCGTGGGTAACGGGGGCGTCAGCGGCAGCGATGCTGTTGATGGGGGCTGAGCTACCTAGCGGCGAGCAAATCCTTTTTGTGGTTCCGACCCAAACTGAGGGGCTAGAGGTAAAGCCTGGCTTTCGTCTGGTAGGGCTAACAGCAAGTCAAACGGGGGCGGTCAAATTCGACGGTGTCTTTGTTGGTCAGCAGCAGTTGATTGCGGGCCCTCGCGAAAACGTGTTAGCTACGTTGGGACGCGGAACCTCAACTGGTGGATTTCAAACGTCTTCTCTCGCGTTGGGGTTAAGCAAGAGTGCCATCGATTTCGTGGAAGAGGAGGCACTTCAACGTTTGGAGTTGTCCTCAACTCATCGGGCATTAAAGAATCAGCTGTTGGAAATTGAGGGACGACTCAAGCAACTGGCCGCTGGGATTCCGGTTTGTACTAATGAAGAAATTCGATCGGAGGCCAACAGTTTGGTGTTGCGAGCGACGCAATCAGCACTCGTCGCGGCCAAGGGGACAGGGTACGTTGAGGGGCACCGCGTGGGGCGCTGGTGCCAAGAAGCGTTATTCTTTTTGGTTTGGAGTTGCCCGCAATCGGTACTTGAAGCAAATTTGTGCGAGCTTGCTGGAATCGAGAGTTGATATGACTGAAAAACCAACTGAAAAAACTTTGGTCACTTGGCACGAGCAATCGGTCGCTCGCCCACGTGGATGCGTTGTTTGGTTTACCGGGCTGAGTGGAAGTGGAAAGAGTACGGTTGCCAATGGTGTCGATGCCAAATTGCACGGGCTTGGTCAAAATAGTTTTGTCCTCGATGGAGATAATATCCGGCACGGGTTAAATGCAAGTTCAGAAATCTTGGCTCCGATTCACGGTGCGGAGTTTGCGAAGCGGTTTGGTTTGGGGTTTGCCGCACAGGATCGTGAAGAGAACATCCGAAGGATTGGTTGCGTTGCTGAAATTTTTTGTTCCTCGGGGGTAATTGCTTTAACGGCGTTTGTAAGTCCTTATCGGCTTGATCGACAACGAGTTCGGGAGGTCGTGGTTGCCGGTGGTTCGCCGATAGACTTTGTTGAGGTCTTTGTTGATACGCCGCTTGAGATTTGCGAACGAAGGGACCCCAAAGGGCTTTATCAAAAAGCGCGTGCTGGTGAAATCAAAGGTTTTACTGGAATTGATGCGCCTTACGAAGCTCCAGAAAAACCAGAGTTGCATCTGGACGGTGCTCAACCCGTGGAGAAGCTGGCCGATCAAGTAATCGCGTTTTTGACAAACCTCGGTAAGATCAGTCAAGCTTGACCGTTAGGCAGATTCATTCGAGTGTGTTTCATGGGTGAGGCACTCGCTGTCACCAACTGGGTGTCTTCAATTCTGAAGAGGGTTCAAGGATAAATCCTTAATCGGGGCTGATTTGTTTCAACGCCTCGAACGGGATCGGGAATCTGTTTTTTGTGAAAGCTGTTACTTTTAAACGGTTTCCCACAGGTTTCCAATTTTGTTTGAGTGTGGAATCTGCGCCGAGACAGGATCAAGCGATGTTGGCGTCCAAGGCACTTGGTACATTAGAGGACGGAAGCCTTGTGTTGAATTGAAGCGATTCTTGCATGTTTTGAACGCTTGGGGTTCTGCTCGATGCCGCGTCATAACGTGTCATTTAATCTCACTGAAAGATCAAAATTAGAAAACGGTACATGCCTGACTCCCTAGACAACAGCAACGAATCAACCAATTTTTCTATTGGTACTCTTTTTGGCTTGGCGATCCTCTTGTGCCTGTTGGTTGGTGCCGGCTTTTGGTTTTTTCGGCCCATGTCGGGGCACGATCGCATGCTGGACTTGCTCGAGAAAATCAAGCAGGAGACTTCGGTCAAAAATTCATACTTGGGCGATGCAAAACTGCGTAGTGACTTGATTCGTTTTGAATCGCTCGCGGCCCCCATTGATCGTTTTGAGCTTAACTGGGAGATCGCCAAAGAGTTACTTCGCATGGGAAGAAACGATGAGTCGATTGAACGTTTTGACGAATATGCTGAAACGATCAAGGCCGGCACCGCGAGGTTTTTGACGCCAGAAGAAGAGGCCAACTACTTGTTTGATGCAGCAACTGCGCATTTTCGACGTGGTGAAACGGACAATTGTGTTTGTTCGACTACCGGAGATAGTTGTCTGTTACCGATTCGGGGTGGTGGAGTTCATACCGATCAACGAGGGTCCAGAAAAGCGATTGATTATTTAGACCAAGTTCTGGAAATTGAGCCAACCGAGCATCGCGCAATTTGGTTACTCAACGTCGCTCATATGACGTTGGGGACTTATCCCGAAGGTGTGCCAAGTCAGTTTCTTATTGCGACCGAAAAATTTCAGTCGGACATCGAGTTTCCTCGTTTCCTAAACGCAGCCCCGGGTCTTGGCCTGGCCACTCTTAATTTGAGTGGTGGGACGATTGTTGATGATTTTGATAATGATGGGTTGCTTGATTTAGTCAGTTCCACTTGGGATACCGCTGGTGAGATTCATTTCTTTCGGAACCAAGGGAATGGAGCATTCGCTGACCGCACTGAAGAAGCTGGGCTCAAAGGCCTTTGGGGTGGTTTGAACCTTGTCCAGGCTGATTATGACAATGACGGAGACTTAGATGTGCTGGTGCTGCGAGGCTCGTGGCTTCAAGATGCTGGAAAACACCCCAATTCACTTTTGCAGAACGATGGCAAGGGGCACTTTCGTGACGTGACTTTTGAAGCGGGCTTAGGAGATTCACATCACCCTACCTCCTCGGCGAGTTGGGCTGACTATGATTTGGACGGTGATCTCGATCTGTATGTTGGCAATGAAGCGGATGCATGTCAGCTATTCCAGAATCAGGGCGATGGAACCTTTAAGAATGTTGCTGCGATGGCGAGGGTTGTCAATCTTCGTTACACCAAGGGAGTCATCTGGGGGGATTTTGACAACGATCGGTATCCGGATCTATACGTCTCAAATTTGAAGAGTGATAACAGGCTTTATCGCAACAAGGGTGACGGAACCTTTGAAGATGTGGCTCTCAAATTAAATGTTGCGGAGCCAAAACTAGGATTTGCTGTTTGGTTTTGGGATTTTAATAATGATGGAAATTTAGATCTCTTCGCATCAAGTTACGACCAGGGGGTTGTTCTAGTGGCGGATGATTATTTGAATCAAACCTCTGATGTTGAACGCGATCGACTCTATCAGGGGAATGGCAAAGGAGGCTTTGCCGAGGTTGCTGTCGCGAAAGGGCTGGGCTCGGTCACCCAACCGATGGGCTGCAATTTTGGGGATCTGAACAATGATGGCTTTTCAGATTTTTATCTCGGGACTGGGACGCCGAACTACGCGGCGGTCATGCCAAATTTAATGTTTTTGAATCAAGGCGGAGATTCCTTCGCGGATGTTTCTTCCGCCGGTGGATTCAGCCATCTCCAAAAGGGGCATGGCGTCGCATTTGCAGATATGGATAACGACGGTGATCAGGACGTATTCATTCAAATGGGGGGTGCTTATCCAGGAGACGCTTTTGGTAATGTACTTTTTCAAAACCCCGGGTTCGACAATAACTCAATCGTGATTGAGCTTCAGGGAATCACAAGTAATCGGTTTGCCGTTGGTTGCCGAATCTGTTGTAAGATCACGGAGGACGGGAAAAAACGCGAGGTCTTCAAATGGGTTAATAGCGGTGGGAGTTTCGGTGCCAATCCCCTACGTCAAGAAATCGGTTTAGGAAAAGCGGAGGAAATCGAGGTGCTGGAGGTGTTTTGGCCAACAACCGGCAAGACACAGTCGTTTAAGGACGTGTCGGTGAACCAGCGAATCAGGATCGTGGAAGGGCAAGCAACATTGGAGGCCTTGAATTGGGACTCAATTGATTTTAGCGCTGGAAAGTAAGGGCTTGTGCCAACCCAGCCCTCGAGCTTTTTCTGTCGCTACCGATTTCCCGGCATGGTAGCCAACTGAGCGACCCCAATTTTTGATTGAGGCGTCAGGCACGAGGGGATAATCCTCGACAGCAAAAGAGTGATTTAACGAATCACCTCACCATTGCTCTGCGTGATTGCCGCCGACGGTGATTCGTATGCCGAGAAAATTGCCCAAATGGGCAGATGGTCGGAAACCAGTTGCGCGTCACTCTGGCTCAAGCCGTAAGTCTCCATCAAGTTGAAGACTCCAGACTGTTGTTGGAATTCAGAAGTACGCATCGCATCAAAAATAATGTTGTCATACGCCTTAGTTTGAAGCGTGTTGGTTTTGGTTTGAGCTGGGATTGCGACGACTTGACTGTTCATCCACCGCGGGAATGAATCTGGGGAATCGTTCATGTCTCCCAGTAAAATGAAATCATCTTCGCCGGGATGGTTGGGGTAAATTCCGCGAATAATTTCACGTAGCGCTTGGAATTCGGCTGTTGCTTCATCGTAATCAACATGCACATTCATCAAGACGAATTGAAAAGCTTTTTCCTGGGGGGCTTGGACGCTTCGAAAGTGTCCGACGAACGGAGCGCGATGCATGATTTGGTAACGATCCTCAGCCACGTAGGTCGGCCCGATGAGATCAACTTTAGATGTGTCGTAGAGAAAAACAGATTGCTCGTAATAGGTTCTCGATCCTCTCCCTGGATAGCCTTGTCTCGGTCCTACGGCTGCTGCGTATTTCATGCCATCAGCATTGATCAAATTCAATAGTTGTGGAATTACTTTTTGGTCTTTATCGCGGAGTTCCTGAATCGCCAGGATATCGTAGCGGCGGGCGACATCGACCAGGACCTGAACTACACCAGGCTTCGACATTTTGGTGCGCCCCAGCATTTGAATGTTGAACGATCCAATCGCTAGTTGAGGAGCCCGTGAGGGAGCCCCGTCGACTTGATTGTATTGCCCCTCGGTATCTGGAGCTTTGTTCTTCCCCAGAGGAGCAAGTTGATCGCACCCTGTTTGAAGTAAGAGAGCAACTGCGAAAAGAATCCGAGCCCCTAAACCAAAATCGATACTCACGAATACCGCCTCCATGCGGATAGGTTGTGCGGAGATTTATCAGACGCAGATGTACGCCGAGATCGCCGGCTGGATCTACTTCCTGTGATCCAAAAAATAAAGGATGCTTAATGGAAAACTAAATGATAACGAGGATCTCAGCCATATCAATTCCGCTTACCCAAGCGGGGGAATTCCGCTCGCAGTCTCATTGGGAACCACCCATTGTTGCGAAAATCATGAGTAATGAGCACAAGTCGTTTGCCCTTATTCCTGCCAATAAATGTTAGGTCTGGCCTTTAATGGAAGCTGTCATCGGCGGCGGCAGGTGGTTTGAAAGATATTTTTGAGTTTTGACTTTGCTGCGATGAACTGTCGCAGTTGTGCCTCGACGATGATGAAGGGCTTGGAGTTCCGAGGTAGTCTCGTTTGTTGATGCCTTGGTTTTGTGATAATTCAGGTTGGAAGAGGTCTCATCTTGCTGCCCCGCGGTTTTTCACGAGCGCAAAAAAAGCGGTCGACCCAATCGAGTCAACCGCTTTGTTTTTTGATTTGGCAGCGATAGGCCACCCCACTGAAACCGCAAGTTGTCAGCGGCTGCTTTTAGTAGCCGATGCTTGGTGGGTTCGTGTTAAGGAAGTCACGAGGTCCGCGAGTGGTGTAGTACGGGTAAACGTACTGTGGAACTTGCCCGCCACCCATCATCGGATTCTCGGCGACATGGGGAATGGCTCCTCCATAAGGCTTGGTGTGCTTTCCGCCTAGCAATCCGCCGCCGTGAAGGCCACGGCAACCGCCGATTCCTCCGCATCCGCCGGGTGCATTGCATCCACCGGCTGCTTGGCAGTGGCTACCCATGGCTCGGATTCGGCCGTTCAAAAGTCCATTATTCATGAGACCATTGTTTTGGAGTCCGTTGCTTAACAACCCGTTACCTTGGAGTCCGCGACAGCCATCGGCTTCGCCGCATCCGCCGGGTGCATTGCATCCGCCAGCTGCCTGACATTGACTTCCCATGGCTCGGATTCGACCGTTCAGGAGACCACTATTTTGGAGTCCGCCGCTCAGCATACCTTTGCTGAACAGTCCGCTGCCTTTGAGTCCGCCGCAGTTGTCGGCTTCGCCACATCCACCAGGTGTGTCACATCCGCCTGCTGCTTGGCATTGACTTCCCATAGCTCGAACTCGTCCGCTTAGCAGTCCGTTTCCTTTGAGTCCGCCGCAGCCATCGGCTTCGCCGCATCCGCCGGGTGCATCACATCCACCAGCCGTCTGGCATTTACTGCCCATTGCCTTAATGCGTCCACCGAGCTTCGCTTTGGTGCCACAAGTCAAACAGAGCTTTCCACGCAGTCCACAGCCCGATCGGCCACATCCGTCGGTGCATTCAGAACCAGTTTCTCCGAGTCGCATGCCCATGCTGCCGCCAATGGAGTTACTTTTCAGAAAACCAAATAAGCCGCCGGTCGAAGAACCACAATCGGCACTTCCTTTGCAACCACAATCAGTCGAGCCATCACCGCAGGTTGGTCCGCAATCTGCACCACCACAGCCGCAGGAGCTTGCCGACATGGTTGGTGCGGGGGCGCTACAATCGCCGGTAGCACAATTTGCTTTGCCGCCAAATCGGCTCATCAAGCCGGGGCGAGCGGCGGTTTCACAGCTGTTGCATGAATCGCCCGCACCGCATCCACAGCCATTGAGTCGGCTTTGGTGGCTAATTTTGGTACACGGTGTGTTAACGGTGAATGAACACCCGGTAAGCATAACTACCACTGCACACAAGGCGGTGGCCATTAAGAGGGATCGCATTGTTCAAATCCTTTTGAAAACTGGGTCCGTTCCTCGGGTGGAACATCAATGTCTGGTTGAGTTTCATAACTCGACTTTTGAAAATCGAAAGCTACACCCACTTTCGATTCAAGCGATTCAACCTCGACGCTGAGGACAACGTTGATTCGCAAACGCACGGCTTCTTTGTTGAAAGACGCGTGCTTTCCAACTCATCGTCACTACAAAGCGGAGAATTGAGTAATTCAGCAAAGTTGGTGAGGCTGTTGTTTCTCTTTTTGTTGCTACGATGCATAATAGAGAAACTACGCAAACCTTCCGGACAGACTGCTGCTGGGGTTGGCGAAAGAGTGCTTTCATTTCAACGCTAGCCGTGATCATGTCAAACCAACCGCCTCGCCGGAAATCACGAGCAAAATTTTCGATCAAGTCGATCTTGGTAATTACAACCGTATTTGCCGCCTCGGCAACGAGTCTCGGTTACCTTTGGCGTGCTGCTCACGGCGATACGGTCTCAACTGGCCGATTCGTTATCGTTACTGCAATGCTGCCGATGCTGGTTTTGGTGGGTGCGAGTTGGTTTTTTAAAATTTTTGGACGATTTATCAAATAATTTTCCATTTCAAGCGTATTTAGTACTTAGAGACGCCGGTGTGATCGGTGGTTGAAAATTCGGGCCGTTCAACAACCGGGTCTTTTTCCACGAGAAGAAAGTTGGTGATTGATCTTTTTCAAACAAAGATTAAAAATCTAGCGAACCTCGTAAGAAGAAGTGTCTCTTTACGGTCGTGGGTAACCAACATCCGCAAATTCCCGCTTCAAGCGGTCCAACTGGGGGATCGGTTCTCCAAGATTTTTTAACCGACTTCGCAGTATTACATTGATCCGGAATTTCGGGTCAACCAACTTTTAGGTTCTCTTAGTTTGCGTGCCCTGCACGCGGGAGCATTGTTATGCGTTTTAAAAACATCAGCAGCTCGATCGCCAACGTCACCAAGCGTTTTAGCGTCCAAGCAACGAAGATGTCGCGCAGCAATGATTCCCGTCTGCACCAACGGCACCTCAATCTCTGTTATTGGCCTCTATCGTGCGGGCAGCTCGGAACGGATTTACTGTTCCGGGATCTGACGGTCACGGTCGCGGGGATCATCGGCACCGATTTGCCGAGGTCTCTCGAATGGATGTCACAAAAACAGCGCGGCAATATGGGCCGCACGAAGCAACTGTTTCAAAGACTGAGCTAACGCCAAACGGCGTCGCCCGATAACCGGGCGCACAAATTAGCAAATGTCATTGGGATGGATCTGGCAGCAGAGTCTGATTCGGAACCAACGCGCCTACGTATTCGCGCTTGAATTCCTGAACCTCAGTTCTCGAGCTGAGCGGATTTCTGAACCGATTTTCACGCCGGTTTCGCACAAAAACAAGAGAACTGATTTTATGAACGCAATCAACAAAAACTTGATCGAAGTAAGACATACCGCCGACCTCGTTCGGGCGGCACAAGCCGGTAACCGCGATGCTTTTGGCGACTTGTTCGAGCGATTTCAGCCGACCGTAATGGCGATCGCGATGCGCCGTCTGCGAGACCATGCCGACGCACAAGAATTGTGTCAGGACGTCTTCGTGCAGGCGATGCTGAAAATTGAGCAGCTCCGAACGCCAGAAGCCTTTATTGGTTGGTTGCGTCAAATCACTGTTCGCATGGCAATTAACCGAGCCGTTCGGAGAGCACCGGCGGTCTCAGTCGAGCCCGAGATGCTTGAAGCAACGGTCGTCGGATCTGAGTCTCCTTTAAACGCGATTCTCGAAGTAGAGCGAAAGGGGCAAGTGCGGGCGGGTCTCGAACGACTGGGCGAGATGGATCGGGATACACTGGTGTCTTTTTACGTCGAGGGAAACAGCTTGCTCGAGATGGCCGACGATTTTGACGCGCCTTTGGGAACAATTAAGCGTCGGCTACACGTAGCTCGAAAGCGACTTGCCACTCAGGTAGAAGATTTGGCTGCGGTGGGCTAGGCAGCGAAAAGATTCGAGTAGACGAGGCGATGCTCAAGCCATCAGTGCGAAAGGACTGTTGGCTTTTTTTGTGTGCTCAGCAACAAGAAATATGGGTTCCGCCAAATTTGTTGGAAACGGAGCCAAAATGGTTGGTGTCGGAAATCAGAGTTTATGCAACAATGGTGACTCGTCAGGGACAGTACTGACGTGATGTTAATTCAAATATTCCGAAACCGATTCGTCCTGGAGCCAGTCATGCTTCGTTTGTCTATCATCGTCTCTGTCGCGTTTGCTGCCGCTTGCTTTTTGCGATATCCATTGCCCGGTGCGGATGTGGGCTCAACAGAAGTTGTCTCCGGTCTCACTCCGGTAGTCTATGTCGTGTCAAACGACGATGATGCCAAGCAGGCAGAAGCTCAGGCAGCTTTCGATGCCATTCAGAAGGATTTCCAAGTCCAGATGGATTCATTGAAGCAAGAAATTTTGAAGCTTGAGACTAAACAGGAGCAGGCTGATACGCTGATTGCCAAAAATCCCTCAACAAAATTTGCGACCCAGCATTTGGAGCACGCGAGAAAATACTCGGGCACCAAGGCTGCAATGAAATCGGTTTTATTTGCCGTTGGTGTAACCAATGGTGCGCAGAAGAACGAAGCGATGATGCTTTTGTTGGATGAGTATTCCGACAAAGTTCGTTTGGACAAGATGGCGGGCTCGTTTAAGCAGGAGGTTCCCAGTCAGGACATCGAAAACTGGTACCTCAAGATGATCGAAAAGTCTGCCCAAGACTCGGTCAAAGTCAGCGTGATGTACGACTACGCCAAATACGTCAGCCAGTTCGGGATTTTCAAAAAGACGCTCTCCGTTAATCCACAGGTTGCTGCCAAGTTGCCTCAACGGCAATTGGACTATATCAACGCCGACCGAACTGAAGGTCAGCGCGAGGCAATGGCTGTCAATCTGCGGACAATTATTTAAAAATATGGAGATATTAAGAAAGGTCGGACGACCTACGCGGCTCTTGCGGCAAAAGAATTGTTTGATTTGGAACATCTACAAGTCGGCCATGAAGCTCCTGACATCATTGGTAAAGATTTAGATGGCATGGAGTTCCGATTGAGTGATTACCGGGGGAAGGTTGTTTTGCTCGATTTCTGGGGCCATTGGTGTCCGCCTTGTCGGGCAATGTATTCGACTGAGCAGGAAATTAATCAGGTAATGGCGGACAAGCCATTTGTGTTGTTGGGAGTTAACAGTGATCGAAATCTTGACATTGCAAAGGGAGCCGTGGAAAGCGAAGGCTTGAGTTGGCGGCATTTTTGGAATGGTCCACGAGGAACTGCTGGTCCAATCTCGGAACAGTGGAACGTCGAAGGCTGGCCGACATTTTACTTGATTGATGCAGAGGGAATCATTCGCTACAAGCAGGTCGTTGGCGAAGATATCGAAATCGGCATTGAAAAACTCATGGCTGAGTTGGGGCACAAAGTAAGTTTGCAAGAGGTAGCCAGCGAGTAGCGGTGACGGCGGAGGTCTTTTTGGTTCTCTCGAGCCCTGAGTTGGATGGTCCAAAGTTTCTCGCCAATCCCTGCGGTTGAACATCGCGGATGTAAGCGACCAGTTGGGCCCTCGTTTTGTACTCAAATACACAAAAACAGCCGGTATCTACAGCGGGGCACTCCGCGTCGCGATGAAGTCGGTTGGGCAGTCTCGTCAGTCAGCAGGCATCAAACCGGTCCAGATAGGCAGCCTCGTGCACTTTTTGGAGCCGCGCCGTACCGCTAGAAAATGCTCAAAATCGTCATACCGGCCGTCGCGAACATTGGTTTTTACATTGAATGGTTTGGCTCAGCCTGCTCATACGCGATTCATTCTTGAGCTCGCGCTAAGTGCAAGCGGCAATCGGACTAGCGAAGGCATCATGAATTGCCTGTCAGGGCAAAGGCACTGCGTTCGAGGGCTGGAGTGTTGCGATTGAGCTAGGTGAGGAAAAGTCGAAAGCGGTCGCCGACGTGAAGCAGGGGTTTGATTGCTTGGTTTTTTTGGGGTGGAGGCGGAAAGAGAAAGGGGGCCGAAAGAAGATTGCCCTACGGTGCGGGGAGGCCGCAACGCCCTCAAATTATTCCAGGAAATAGGAGTTGCGGTTTGGGGCCAAGTTCCAGATGTGGAGACCACCGTCACACTTCAGCATAGGTCGCCTGTAAGTTGCTTAGAACGGGTTCGAACATATCGTGGAAGACTCGTTGCTCAGCGGAACCAGAGGGCAGGTAAGCGAAATGCGTTGAGGCCCAAGAGTTGATTTAGTTTTTGATTTCTCGATTGGTTTTTCGCACGAATTTAAGCAGCAATCGGTGGGCTGGGTCGGCCATTTGGCCGTGGTTAAAGCCGTCAAGTTCAAGAAGATCGATGTTTTTGTGACCTGAGACTTTCATCATTCGCCAAAAGTAGGCATTTTCTTCGTAGCGGCCCAGCATTTCCAAGTCGCGATCGCCTGTGATCAAAAGCATTGCTGGTGAATCATTTCGAACATGAAAAAGTGGGGCCATTTTATCGATAATGGGCTGCTTGTTGTTGATCCCTCTTTCGGCCCGAATTGTAAAATGCGTTATTGTATGACCACTAAACGGAATTAATCCTGCGATTTGGTCAGCGTCTATTTGGTGTGCCTTTAAGTAGCTTTTATCCATTCCAATCATGCTGGTCAGATAACCACCTGCCGAAGCCCCGCTCACGAAAATCCTTTTGCTCGAACCGCCGTATTTTTCAATGTTGCGAAAGGCCCAGGCAACGGCAGCGGCCGCATCCTCAATGTAGACGGGGGACTTTACCTGGGGGTGCAGTCGGTAGTTGGCTGCAATGACTGCTATGCCTTTTTCTTTGAGAGCTTCAGGGAGCGCCTTGTTGTTGCTTTTAAGTCCGCCTCCATGAAACCAAACGACCGTCGGGAAATCTTTGAGGTTTGTCGGATAGTAGAGGTCAAGTTTGCAACGCTGTTGTGCGTAGTCGGTTTCGTCCACGCCAGTTGGGGTGGTTTGCACGGATCGGTAAGGAATATCGGTTATGGTGCGATAGGGAGCCGTCTTGATGTTTTCTTGGTCATGGGTGGGCTGAGCAAAGCAACATTTCACAACCAAAAGCGGAGTGATCAACAAGGCTAGATTGATATTCACGGCAGCGTCTCCCAGGGGGCTCGACTTTGGGCCCAAAAAAAATGACCCCAAACGGTACTAGAATGGATCCCGTTGATTGGATCAATCCGCCCCGCCGTCGTTGCGACTTGGGTTCGGGCAACGAGAGGCCAAGCAGGTCGTTGGACAGGGAAGTTGGATTTTGGCAAAGC
>JAQWLH010000210.1 GCA_029247405.1 Mariniblastus sp. | reverse complement strand
CAGCTCGACCGACTGGTTATCATTGGCACCAAGAGGTCCCGTCAAAGCGCTGATCTTCATGACATGGCCATCATCTCCACGAGAATCGCTGAGTGAATACATCGACCAGAGAATTGGGCCGAACTTGTTCGATTCCGAAATTGTGAATGCGTTTCCGTCGACCGTCCATTGGCTGAACCGGTATCGGTGGCCCCGGCCAGGTTTTGTTTTGAGGTTGTAGTTGTTGACGATCGCGATATTCCCCAAGACAACGGCGGGGGCGACAATAAGCGAAACCGTACCAAGTTGTTGGCCCACTACTGAGGAAGCCGTAAGGGTTAACTGATATTTCCCGCCGGTTGGCCTGCCGGTGAGTTCAAGTGTGTATTCATCCGTCTCCAACGCAAGTTCTACGGTTTTCCGCCCCAGTGTTAGTTGGCTGCCGATGATTCCCGCAATCGTCCCTTTTTTACTAAAGCAGTTGCTGCGAAATTCATTGATATCACTTTGGATGCCGATTTTAAATCCGGCTCCGCCATCGGTGCGATTCGTTTCGGCTCGCTTAATATGAATCGACATCGAAAACGAACCCTCAGGTCGGGTAAGTTGATGTGTTACCAAGTGAACGTTGCGATCGCCGCCGGTTGTTTGACACTCTGCTGCCCCATCCACGACCCGCCAATCCTCCATCGGATTGGCCCAGAATTGTTCGCCCAACCAAACACGGTTGTTGGTTTTATTCCAGCGACTTACCCTCCGTTTATTATTGGGCACTAACGCCGCCTTGGCCGCTCGATTACTCCATCCAAGGAGAGCGCTCAATGAGGTAAGTTTAAGAAGCAAGCGTCGCGTAATGTGTTCAATCGTCATGGCGGTCGTATCGTAATCTCAGGGGAACAAACTGGGCTTTCGTTGGATCAAGATCCTTTACGAATTAGCTTTATCGTAGACTGCTCATGATCCGAGAGCCAGCGGTTTTGATCGACTTGGTTGAGGATTGTCCCCCCTCCCAGTTCTCTCAGACGTGCCCCTGGATTGAATGTTGAAATTCATGCAAGGAGCTTGGTTAATGCAAGTTGCGTAGTGAAAATAGATGCGTTGCTTGATAATTCAAGATGAACTTACGCTCTGAGTAGCAAGTGAAGTTATTGGATTGTGTATCGCATTAGGCAGCAATCAGGCGGAGGACTGATGGGTTTCCTTGAACTTGCAGCAGGCCAATCGTGGTGCAACTTTCTGATGTTTTCAAATGCGATTGAGCGGTGGTTATTTTAGTTTTTCCAGCACACGCTGACTCTTGATTTTCAGATTTAGGTTCTTCGCTGATTTTTTGAATTTATTTTTCGATGTCTTAATGTTCAGGGCAAACGTTTCCGGGATGATCGCTGCTAATTGTGTTTTTTCATTTCGCTGTTCGGGAGACAGCGTCTTTGCGAGGTTGCTCCACTCGTGCGGGTCGCTCTTAAGATCGTAGAACTCCTCTGTTCCATCTGAGTAAAGCATATAGTGAAATCGCTCATTAAAGACGGACGCGTTTCCGTTCCCAAAAATTGTAAGCGAGGAATGATTCCAAATTTGTGTAGGATCCGTTAGTAGCGGAGCGAAGCTTCTGCCGTCGAGCGTTGGTTTTTTGGGTAGCCCACACAACTCAATCAGAGAAGGATAAATGTCGATCAAGTTAACCAGCCGTGGGCAATCTTGGCCTTGCGTCATGTGAGGTATTCGAACGAGGAGGGGGACTCGAGTTGATACTCGCCAGCCTGTTGTTTTGCGATATCGTAATTTCTCTCCCAAATGCCAACCATGGTCGCCCCAAATGACGACGATCGTATTGTCTTTGTGTGGGCTTTTCTCAAGCCCCTCAAAGATTACCCCCAAGCAGGCGTCGGCGTAACTGCAGGCAGCTGCGTAGGCCATTGCAGCTTCGTCAATCAAATTGTTTTGCTTAAGCCATTTGTAATCAGGCGTTGGTTTGTGTTTCGCGTGGTGTTTGCCATTGACTAGGATATCATCGAGGTCGTCCTCGCGGATTTTGGGGGCTTTGAAATTAGCGGGGTCATAAAGGTCGATGAATTCTTGCGGTACAAAGAACGGTAAGTGCGGTCGCGAAATTCCAACGGCCATAAAGAATGGTTTTTCAGACTGATGTTGAAGTTGACTCGCCGCCCACTGGGCCGTTCGATAATCTTTGGTTTCTTCTTTGCCAGCGGACGTTGGCCCCCACGCGAATTCCGTTCCACCCGGGCTGGTGTGGTCGGACACGGGAGCTGGCTTGCCGTGGATTAAGTTTTTGTTTCGTGAAGTGATCTTGGATTGATCCACGGGGGTTCCACCCACGGCATGCTCCCAGTGATCAAACGCCCAGTGCCCCATATCCGATCCGTGCGCCGTGGCATGTTTGTGAAAGATCTTGCCCCGCGAAAGCGTTCGGTACCCATGTTTGGAAAAATACTCGGGTAACGTCGCATTGGCTTGGACAAGTTTTGAGTCCAACATGTTTTGACTGTTTCCGTAGACCCCCGTCGTGCTAGGCATGAACCCAGAGAGTAATGCTGAACGGGAGGATCCGCAGACGGGCCCAGCGCAATGTGCGTTTTGAAAAATGACGGCCCCGGATTCGGCAAAGGCATCAATGTTTGGCGTCTTAACCTGGGCATGTCCACCGAAGACACCCACCCAATCATTGAGGTCGTCAATCGAAATAAACAACACGTTGGGTCGAGTGTCATTTGCGTCTACCGCGGGTTGGGGGAGCAGAGACGTGATTGCAAGAAGGAAGATAACGCCAATTGAGATTTTGAAATTCATGGTTAACCAATGGAATTGAGGTTGGTACAGAACCCACGCTAATATTGTTGCTTGAATTTGTGAGCTGGAGAATGGGGATGTATTTCCCGGATGCAGCGGGTGATTGGCTCCCTTGGTGAGCTAACTAGATTTTAGGGTGAGACCTTTGATTACTCGGTTTTTCAAGCAAAGGAAGGGAGGGGTAGGGGGTTTGCGCTAAAAACTGGTTTCGAATCGGGTGAGTGGCAATTCATCTTGCCGCCACCGTCTGGGTTCTGTAATTAAATACCCATACAAATACGACAATTGTTCAAAGCCGGACCTGTTCTCCATGAACCGCCTGCCGCTTTTAATTCTTTTGGTTGGTCTTCTTGTCGGAGGTGGCTGCGCTAAACTGGAACGCCCAACTGAGAAATCGTTACTGACATTCCCCAAGGGAAGAATGGCGGTCGATGCTGTCGGATTGGAGTTGGGAGTTGCTCAACTTGATGTAAAACAAGCTGATCATTTTGATTCGTTTTGGAATTTGCTCGATCAACAGGAGTTTCCATTAGAGCTGCGCAAGTTGCTTGATCAGAATGGTCTCCGAATTGCGGTGATGTCCTCTCATCCCCCGCCTACACTAAATGAACTTGTAGGGCCTCCAAAAATTGATCCTGAATCCTTAAGCGAATTCGAGAAGGCACTTCACGCGAAGGGGTTGTTGCGTCCGGCGTCGCGAATGGTCACCCACGAGCGAATTTCCAACCGAGAGGGGCAGGCACATGAGATTGTTACCTCGGACACTCAAAGTGAGACCAGTTGGATCATCCATCAGGAAGATTCAAAAACTGTGGGAACAGGGAAGCTCGTTCGCGGCGTGATGTCCATCACAACATTTCCACAAGGTGATGGGTCGGTTCGATTAGTTATTCAGCCCCAAATTCACCATGGGCAAGTTCGGCCACGAATCGGAGTCGGTCAACGATCATTCTTGGTTGAGTCTGGGCAATTCGTGGTTCCAATTAATGCATTAAAGTTTGAGACCACGTTGAGAGCAGGTGAATCGTTGGTCATCGCGCCAACCAGGGACGTTGCCGAGCTCGGGTCGATCATGTTTGGAAACAACTTGGCGTCCAATGACACGTTGCGTGAGAACGAAGTGGATGAGTTTAAATTAGTTCAAAGTATAAAGCCGTCCAATTCTCAACCCCAGCCACTGCATCGGATTCTGATGGTTCGAGTCGTGCAAACTCAGATGGACGATTTGTTCAGCACCTCAAACGTAGGTGAAAAACTAACGACCAACTCGATTCAGTAATCGTTGGGTTCAATGCGATTTTGGTTCGTTCGTTTCAGCACCAGCCACTTGAATCCCAAGGTGCAGAAAATAAGTTTGATTCGAGGCGGTGACCTTCAGGACGCTATCTCTTGAGAGTCGTTACTTAACCTGCATCAATGGGAAGTCGATACCATGAGTTTCTCAGGTAGCCTTTCGCATTCCATGGAACTCGGGCGGGCATAAAACCACCCGCTGAATCAGAAGCTCGGAGCACAAGTGTCTTGGTCGTTGGGTTGATCTTGACCTTGGCTTTCCAAAGTTGCCAGCAGAAGTCTTGGGTTTTTCCGGTCATTTCGCCACGCGTCCAAGTCCTGCCTTCATCTGCTGAAATGAGCACGTCTTTGATGCTGCTGCCGCTTCGCCCAGACGGCAAAGCGTAACCGGTAAGTTCGACTTCTCCAGCCGCTAATTGGGTGTGAGGCTTGGGCGTGCAGATTGCGGCGTTAATTGGGAAGCGATAGATCGGACCTGATTCTGACCAATCCAATGGCGTAGTTTTTTTGACAATTTTGTAGGCCGTCGCAACGTAGTGATTGGGAGACGGGCGATCACTGACAACAATTTTGCCGAGCCATTTTACGCTGCGAGCTCCGATGTAACCCGGAACAACCATCCGTAAAGGGTAACCATGATCTGGGGTCAGGGCGGCGCCGTTCATTGTATGGGTCAACAGGGGGGCTCCGTTTCCGGCGTCATGCATTGCTTTTTCGATCGGGATTGAACCACCAAATCCGATCGTCTGCCCATTTTTTGGGATCCTGTCGAGTCCTTCGAACCAGACGTGTTTGGCGCCTTCGGTTACCTCGGCTTGCTTTAGTACGTTTGCCAGTAGCGTTCCTGCCCAAGTCGCATTTCCGATCGTGCCTCCTTCCCATTGGACTCCGCCGACCTTGGGAACATCTTCGTATTCAGGGCCATTGTATTCAGAACGGCGATTTCCAGCGCAGGTCAATGTCGCGGTAGTTGTTTTTTCCGGAAGACGTCTCAATTCATCAAGTGAAAGTGAAATCGGCTGGCGAACAAGTCCTTCGACTTTAAGTCGAAACTCTTTCGGGTTGATGGTTGGATTGGGGGCGTGACTACGAACGTAAAAGAGCTCCGTTGGCGTTTGCCAAGACTGCACAAGTTTTGCCAGCTCAGGTTCACCATTTCTCGGTTCCGTTGAACGGAAAATAAGATCCTTAGAGTTCTTCTGTAGATCAATGTCGCGAGGCATCAAGTTAGAGGCATGAGCTAATCCTCCAGTTACCAAAATACCACCAGCGGTCTTGAGTAGCGTGCGGCGACTGAATGACGATTGGTTCATTGCAAATCCGTTTCGTTAGAATAGATACGTTTCAAGGTGATTGAAGGCTAGAGTATTTTAGCAGATAATTCGTGATCTTTGACTTATGCCCAATGTAGATCATAACTGAGACGGTCAGCCGATACGATCCAATTAGCTTTTCTCTGTTCTTGCTGATGTCCCATGGTAAAAGGCCGGTGATGCAATCCTTGGGACTGGCGCGTCGGAATCAAGAACGAGCCGAGCGTTGATGAAAGGGGCGAAGCAGCCGTCGTTCGCAAGATTTTTTGTTTTGCAGTCGTTGCGGCACGTGAGCGATTACATCGAAGAAGCGATGGCTCCCTTTTATAGTCAACAAATATGGTTGAATGGCTGATTTGAAGGTCATCGCAGATGACAACCTATTAAAAATTTGAGGCGAGATTTTATGAGATTTGGTTGCGTGCTGTTGGTCATGCTATTTAGTTGTATGGCTGTGGATTTATCTGGCCAACAAACCCCGGACAGGTTGCGGGAGTTTCAGTTCAGAGCTGTGCAATTGAATCAATCGGACTGGATTCATTGGGGAGATCGGCCTGGCCAATATTCAAGTTGGACCAGTCACTCAAATCGGCTGATTCCTGTTTACAGTTGGGGGTTGAGCCTTGATTCTGTTCAAAATGAAAATAGCATCTACCGCGATGCGGAGAAATTGAAACGCCTGTATGGAGGATTGGTGGCTGAGACGTTAAACGACGGTTCTAACTATATGGATCAGACCGACGTTTTTTTCCTTCAGAAGCAGGCTTGGAAAGCCGGAAAAAAGAATGTCATTTTAGTGGTGTTTGACGGGATGGATTGGCAAACCACTCAGGCTGCCTCAATCTACAAGAACAAAAAAGTTCTTTATGAATCGGGTCGTGGAAAAGGGTTAGGCTTTCTTGATTACGGCGTGGCTCAAAACCAGTCTGATTTTGGTTTTTGTGTGACTGCTCCTCATAGCGGCGATGCGAAATTCAATGTTGACGCTCAAGTGTTGACCGAACTTAATTCAGAAAGAATTGGGGGTTATTCGATGCAGTTGGGTGGCGCAACTCCTTGGAGCAAGCAAGTCGACCCCTCCTATTTAATAGGCAAAAGAAAAGATGTTCCACATGCCTACACGGATTCAG
The DNA here is from genome assembly GCA_029247405.1 of Mariniblastus sp. Classification (GTDB taxonomy): domain Bacteria; phylum Planctomycetota; class Planctomycetia; order Pirellulales; family Pirellulaceae; genus Mariniblastus. The sequence goes on along the minus strand of JAQWLH010000210.1, from coordinate 2,006 downwards.
CTGCGTCAGCGACATCGTTGAATACTGGAATTAAAACATTCAATGGGTCCATCAATATCGATCCCACCGGTCAACAGGTTGAAACCCTTGCCCATCAGATGCAAAAAGCTGGATATGCGATCGGCGTTGTCAGCAGCGTTTCAATTAGCCATGCTACCCCTTCATGTGTCTACGCTCACAATGTCTCGCGAGACGATTATCAAGATTTGACGAGGGACTTGTTGGGGCTCCCGTCAATATCTCACCGAGAAGATCCGCTCTTAGGTGTCGACGTTTTGATTGGCTGTGGATGGGGGCAAAACCAGGATGATGATCGAGCCAACCAAGGCGTAAATTATGTGCCTGGCAACAAATATTTGACGGCGAACGATTTGAGTAAAATTGACGTGCGACAAGGTGGTAAATATGTTGTCGCTGAACGCACTCCGGGCCAATCAGGGACAACCATCTTGTCAGAAGCGACTGCCGAAGCGATTCGTTCCGGCAAGCGTTTGTTCGGTTACTTTGGTGTGGCTGAGGGGGAGGCGCATTTGCCCTTTCAGACAGCAGATGGGAATTTTGATCCAACTCCGGGGGTTAAGAAGAGAGCGACCTATCAATCAGCAGATATCTTTGAAAATCCAACGTTGGCGGATATGTCGATGGCAGCTTTGGAAGTTCTTCAGGAAAACGAGAAGGGCTTTTTCCTAATGGTTGAGGCTGGCGACGTCGATTGGGCCAACCATAACAACAACATCGACGATTCGATCGGTGCGGTATTCTCGGGTGATGATGCGTTCCAAAAAATTGTGAAATGGGTCGAGGCTGAAAGCAACTGGAACGAGACATGCTTAATTCTGACGGCGGATCACGGACACTTTATGGTGCTAGATGACCCGACCGTCTTGACGGGGCAGCGGAAGCCGATCGACGCAGCGGCTTTTGAACAACTACTCGCAGAAAAACGCGAGGCCGAGGCCAAGGCGGCGGCTGAGAAATTGGCGGCTGAGAAATTGGCGGCAAATCAGGCTGCGGTCGATGCAGGCGGCTTTTACGACGACTTCACTGACAAGTCTTCTGATTTTCGCAAAGCATTACGAGGGGAATGGACTTATCTCGAGAATGCCGCCACGTGTGTTGCGGACCCCGAGCTTTACAAAAAATATAACAACCATGGACCAATTATTCGCTGGCCATGTGAGTTTACCGATGGGACGATCGAATTTGAATTCAAGCCCCAAGGCGTGCAAAAATTGGTTGTCACATTAAATGAGAGCGGACACGTTTTTCGAATGGTTCTGACTGATCAAAAGACCTCTCGCATTTTTGGGTGGTCCCAACCCTCTCAGGACTCCCGTCCTGAGGTGCTGATCAAGCAAGGCATGCCATTGGTAAGTTCTTTTGATCAAAAGTGGTCGAAAGGAAAAATCGTATTCAAAAATAAGAAAGCGACAGTTTCGATTGGTGGTTATTCAACCCGCTTGAATCACGAATTGATCGCAAGGAAGAAAAGCGAATTCACGATCAGCTTTGCGTCTGGCGAATTAGCTTTGCGCCATGTTCGCATTACACCGACTGCAAAGGTGAAAGTGCCCTCCCCTCAAAAGTGAATCGCAGTTGTTGGGACATTCGAACTGACCACGATCGATCATTGCTCAAGAGCAGGTCTCGAGAATCTAAACCAGGAACGCAAGTGTCCTAATTGCGTATACCTCCCGGTTTGAGATAGCAATCACTTTGCAAGAGTTGCGACGCAACTCATCCGATCCACAAAAATTAGAAAAGGCCAGGTAATACGTTTAACCTGATGAAGAGGATTGGTGTTAAGCTGGAGCTGGACATTCAAGCAATTAAACTGTGGCCCCAATGAAAAAACTCGTTGCCATCATTTGGATGATATTTTGTCTTTTGGGGATTTCGTGTCCAGGCAAATGGGACGTTTTCATTGCAGGAGGCGCCATCGCTCAAGAGACAGTTGCTGATCCGGATGAGACTCTCCGCGGTGCGATCCAGCGAGCTATCGCACC
>JAQWLH010000277.1 GCA_029247405.1 Mariniblastus sp. | reverse complement strand
ATGGCGTTTGTCTTGAGTTGGCCTCTGCTGCTTTTGACAGGACATGTCACCCTCGTTCGTCCGTTTAATAGGTTGTTGTATTTCGGCCTTGGTTTGTGTTTGGTGTTCAACCTGATTTCGTTAACGATGGCCACTGAGTTTTTAGTTGGCCTACGATATTTTGCGATCACCGCGTATTTAATCGTCTATGCGGCTTTGTTTGTGTCATTGGCTGCCCGGTACGGTAGCAAATTGATGGATGTTGTTTATGTCAGCATGCAAGTCGCGTCAGTCATTACGGGCGGGATTGGAATTTTGGCACGCTTTCGACTGATTCCGAACTGGGAAATGTTCATGTTAACCGAGGTTGGTTTGCGGGTTCGAAGTACCTTTAAGGATGCCAATGTCTTTGGGCCATTTCTGGTAGCAGCGATGGTTTTGATCCTCGTTAAAGTAATCGTGGACCAACGGATCAGACTTTGGCAAGTCGGCTGTCTTGCCATTCAGACAAGCGGAATTCTTCTTTCGTTCTCACGCGGTGCATTTCTCGCTGCTGTGGTTTCGGTGGTGGCCGCAATTGGTTTGTGCTACTGGATGCCCAAATATCGAAAGTCCACTCAACGCGTGCTCTGGCAGTTGATGCCTGTCTTTTTAATGGTGTTTATCGGGATGGTTGTGCTGTTGGTGGCGACGGATCTGATGGATTTCTTTTTGCAAAGATTTACTTATCAAAGTTACGATGATATTCGCTTCTTAAATCAGCAGGATATCTTGCATACCGTGACAAGAAGGCCACTGGGTATCGGACCGGGGCAATGGAATTTCGATTGGTACCTTCACGACGTTCACAGTTTATTTTTGCGAACGTGGGTAGAGCATGGGTTGCCAGCATTGATCGGGTTGATCTGCTTGTTCGTTGCCTGGTTCGGTGATGCTTGGAAGAACATTCGCACGTCCAGTCCCAATGCGTATTACGTGGTTGCCTGTTGTGCGATTGTACTAGGAGTACTTTCCAACAGCTTTTCTATCGACACAGTGCACTGGCGTCATTTTGTGTTATTCGCTGCCCTCGGTACCGGAATCGTCGTTCATGACATCCAGCTGGCAAGATCGGAGACTGGTCAGCTACAGACGAATGAAACGTTACATCAAGCGAAATCATGAGTTCAAAATATCAAAATTTGATCTTCAAACATCGGCGGACTCTCGCCGTGATTTTGTTTGCGTTGGCGACCCTGATGTTGACGGTGCGCACGATGACTTTGCTAAATATTCCTGACGAACCTAATCCGGCGTTCTGGGGATTGCGCGACTTCCGGGACGCAATTTACTTTCCAACGATCTCCTGGATGTCAGGAAACAACCCGTACGATGCAAGTGTTCACATGGATCAGTATCCGGTTGGTCAATTGTTCCCGCTCTATTCACCCTTGATTTTCGTCATCCACGTACCGTTTGCGTTGCTGCCTTATGTGGTCAGCGAGTGGGTTTATTTTGGTTTCAATGTGTTGATGACACTCGGTTTAGCATCGCTCGCAATGCATTTGGTTGGGTTGCGTCAAAAAGCTTGGCTAGTTATCGGTTTTGCCGGATTAATATTGGTGAGCCGGCCGGGGCACATGTGCCAAGTATTGGGGCAAACTGCATTTACGGCGACGCTGTTTTCGTGGTTGGCAATCTACTTTGCCAGTAAGAAAAAAGATTTGAGAGCGGGCCTGTTCGTTGCATTGGCCTCTTTTAAGCCCACATTTGGAATTGTTCTCCTACCGTTATTGGCCGCCAAAGGCCATTTTCGAGCAGCCATCATTGGCGGCCTGACGACAGTCATTTTAACAGGTGCGATTGGACTAACGCTGATCAATCGCATTGGCGAGGGCAAAACGATTGGGAGCGTCGTCGAAGAAAACAGAGTGACATTTCTGGCTCACGAAGGGGTCAATGTATTTTCCACGTTCTCCAGAGACGATCTGTTTCCGCTATTGTCACGAGTTTTTCAAGTTGAATTATCGACTTCAACTGAACTTGTGATTGCTACGCTGATGATCTTGGTCAGTTCGCTTGTCATTTGGTTGAGAAGCCGAAGTCAGGAAAATTTCGCGTGCGATGGAATCACAACAACGTTAGTTTGCGTTACATTGATTGTGTCGATCTATCACCATACCTATGACACCGTCATTTTATTATTGCCGTGGTTGGCCATTTTGATTGGTCGCCATTCTGACTGGCAGGTCATCCACCCACGTGTGCGATGGTTATTGCTGACTCTGTTGACAGTTCCTTTTGTCAACTATCTGTCGACCAATATGTTTACTTCCCGTTTGGCGAGTGATGGAACGCTGCGAATGATCGTAACTTCGGTCAATGGAATTTCTCTTTTGGTGGCTTGGGTCGTGCTCGCCACATTAAGTTTGTCTTTGTCTTCCCAGCGGAAAGAAGCGCAGGGAATTTCAGGGGTTTTGGAGCCGTCTGTTCTCAAGGTTGAAAGGGCCTAATTGGCAACAAGTAGGATTGGTCTGTTGTCCGCTTGCTGGAAGTAAATCCAGTTCAGTTGGTATGCCGCTATGAATAAGTTTCAGATTCTTAAATTGAATGATTTACCCCAAAAAGACGGGGATACTTGGCAGGCGATCTGTGACCAAAACCTCCGGTTTCAGAATCCTTTTTTTCAACCTGCATTTGCGCGTTGTGTCAATCAAGCACACCCTGGAGTATCGCTGATCGTGGCGGAGCAGGATGGTTGTCCAGCGGCTTTCATGCCAATTCAAACCTATTCATCTCATCGAGCTGGACCGGTCGGGGGAAAGCTCAATGATCTCCAAGGCGTGGTTGTTGGACCTGACTTGGATGTTGATGTTCATGCGATGCTTCAAGCGACTGGGCTGAAGTCGTTTGCATTTCATGCTGCTCAGACAATAGGAGGATTCGAGAAGCATCAATTTGAGTCCGCCGAGTCACCGATCATTGATTTGAGCTCGGGCTATGGAAATTATTTTTCATGGGTCACTGCCAATAGTCGCACGGTTAAAAAACAGGGCCAGAAGACACGAAAGATGCTTTCTGAACTGGGCCCTTTGAGATTTGAATTCGATTGCCGCGACCGGGCCACGTTCAATCGCGTGATTGAAATGAAACGTCAGAAGTACCGACGGACAAAAACATTTGATTTGTTTTCCTTAGACTGGGCAAAGCGGTTGATCGAACTTATTTTCGAAACTCAAGAAAGTAAATTTGCTGGTGTGCTCTCAGTTCTGTGGGCGGGAGATCATTTAGTGGCAGGGCATCTTGGTATTCGTTCTTGTTCTAAGCTACATTACTGGTTTCCAATCTTTGACCCTCGTTTTAGACAGTACTCTCCTGGAATTCAGCTGGTGCTGGAAATAAGTCGTGCAGCATTCAACGCTGGTCTGATTGAGTTTGACTTGGGTTATGGAGACCAGCCATTCAAATACAAATTGGCAAATAGTGGCTACCAAATCGTATGTGGGAAATTAGCGGATAGCCGTTTGGCGTTCGCTGCAAGTCGACAGTTTCACTTTACGCGAAAATGGTTGCTCTCCCGTTCACTTCGTCCGCACGTCAAATATATTGTACGTTCGATCAATCCAAGCTTTGGACATTGGGTGTTTCGATAGTAGATGGATTCAGATGGATAGAAGATTCTTGAGATGCCTTTTGGGGGTGCTGGTTTTACTTGGAACGGCGGCGACCAGCCAGCTGATGGGTCAAATACCAAACCGGATTGTGAGCCAATCACAGCCAACAGGTTCTTTCCAGACTTTGCACGACAAGGTTAAACAGAAGATTGAGTACCTAGACAATTTAATTTTAGCCCGGGAAAGTGATTTTCATTCATACCGTGCTCGAATTACGGTGGAGGTATGTCGAAAATTTGTCACGTTTGCTCAATGGGATCATGCCCATCCAGAAAGTTTGGCAACCACGATCGGAAAATGGCGTCCGGTGTATTCGGACCGCAAAAACCTCGCACGCGAACTGCCTTGGAATGAACTCAATGATTGCTTGAAAATTCTAGCCGCAGCTCAAAAGGAACTCGAGTCGTCTCCACGCATTCTCAAATTATCTCATGCTGGCGATCTTGAAAACGCGACGATGGTCGATGGAAACTACAAGATCTTTGATCGCCCTTGCTTTCCATTTGGAATCTTTCGTGCCCCACTCGATCTGCCTCAATCTTTTGGCAAAATTTCTTTTGTTTATATCCAACCGAAAGACCTCAATCGCCAAAGGCCCGCGATTAATTCTGGTCAGAAAAGTTGGTTTCGATCAGAGCTCAACAAGGTGTCGACTGCTGGAAAAAAAGCATACCTTTTCCTTGGCGACGAATCGCCAGCATGGGCTACTTCAGAAGCTATTCAAAAGGGGCGGAGTATGCACGTGCCTTACAACATCGATCACCCCATTGCTACGCGATGGTGGCAAAGCTTGATTGATGGATTTGGAGCTGAATTCTCCCGCCATCCGGCGGCATTGGATTTGGTGATGTTGGCCAATGAGCCGCATTGGTTTTCCACTAACACCCCGTGGGGACATATTGAATTATCAGAAATTACTTTGGCTAGGTTCCACGATTGGCTTCGATCGCGCCACGGAACGATTGAGCAATTAAATGCCTGCTGGGGGACGTCGCATCATCAGTTCGGAGAAGTCAGATTTGAGCTGCCGTTCGAAGAGCGCCAACAGGAAAGCGGCCTATGGTATGACTGGTGCCGCTTCAACATGGATCGCGGTTCAGGTTTTTTTCAAATGCTCGATACGGAAGTGAAGCGATTCAATCCGGGTTCACTCAACCATGTTAAAACGCCCTCTCAGCTGTTTCTCGATACGCAACATGATCACGGAATCGATTGGTATCAAATGGCGCAGAAGCTCGGTGCTCTGGGAGTGGATTCGACGATGACATCGAATCAGGGAACGTTTGAGTTGGAGAAAACAGTTTGTCAAAACCGGTATTCAATTGAATGGGTTCAATCCGTCGCGACGATCGACCTGCTGAAGTCGATTGGTCCAAACAAACCAATGATTGACCTGGAATGGCATGGAATTTCTAGTATTCATTGGCGCAATGCCAAGCTAACATCTGAATATGTTCGCAGTGGTTTATGGCTTAATTATCTTGCTGGATTATCGGTACATCAGTCATGGTATTGGTCACGAGAGGTTGACGGTGCACCTTCAAAATTGAACCAGGAAGAGTTTTATGGTTCGTTGTTGACTCAGCCCATTGCGCTTAATTCGTATCTGCGGACAATGGCAGAGCTGAACCAGCACGCCGAACAGGTCGTTCGTGTTGTCAAACGAAGACCGATTGTGGGTCTTTTATACTGTGAAGATGCCGCGATCCAAGACAAACATTATCTTGCGAATTTTTCCGAAGTGTATCAAGCCCTCAAGTTTACGGGGCTCCCACTACGAATGATTCCTGTTCGGCAAGTCGCCGAAGAACCAACTGTTTGTCTTGATGGAATTCAAGTGCTGGTAATACCGCCGACGCAATCGATCGGGCGTCAATTGTTTAAGTCGATCGACGAAAAATTACAACAAGTGCCGCGCATCATTCATGTCGGTGACAAGAAATTTCAAATGAACGTGTACGGGAATCGTCTGCCCGAATCCAAGACAACGAAACGTGCCGATTCGATTCCATTCTCTGCTGCAGAAAATGGTTTCAAACGAATCGTTAACGCTCTGTCCCATGAGCTTGAGCGAAATGGATCAGTCCTTGCAGCTGAACCCACGTGGGGACTTTTGCAGTATTCGACCGGCTCAAAAACAAATCGTATCAAGGTTTTGATCAATGTTTCACTGAAACCGATACGAGTCTTGGTGTCGGGTACTGCGTACACGATTGATCCGATGGAGACAAAAATAATTAAGGAGTGAGAAGGTGGTCAGCTCGGCTCGAATCCAACCGGGTCAGGTTTTGGGGATTTCGAGAATAAAGATTGCGCCGTCTTCTCGAGTATGGTGGAACAATCGTCCGCCGAGCGAGCGTGCCATACGCTGACAAAGTGCAAGACCGAGGCCCACACCGGGAGCGGAATTGGCGGCTTCGAGGTCAGATTTACTGAAGGGTTGAAACATGGTCTTTTTGAAGTTGGGTGCAACTCCAGGCCCATAGTCTCTGACCGAAAATTGCAACATCTTTCCGACTGGCTGACATTCCACCTCAATCAAGTTTTTTGAGCTGGGTCGTGCGTACTTGCAGGCATTGTCAACCAAATTGAACAAAACCTGTTCAATACTGGCGGGCTGAGTTTTGAGTAAGGTGTCGGCAACGGTTTCATCCACTTCAATGGTCAATCTTAATTCAGCCTCGTCAGTCCGTTCGGCCAAACGGGAGGAAAACCGCTCGAACAATTCGCTGACAATGACGGTTTCGGTACTCAGTTTAGCGGAGCTGCGCTCGAGGCGCGCAAACTGCAAAACATTCTCTACCAAATGCGACAGTCGATCCGCTTGAAGCTTGAGAGTGTTGGCATACTCCTGTTGTTTATTCGGTGGAACCATCTGTTCGGCGAGCATTTCTGAATACATTCGAAACGTGGTTAGCGGGGTCCGTAATTCGTGCGTTACGGCGGACACAAAGGAGGCGCGACGCTCGCTCAGTTTCATCACACCGGAGAGTAACAACGCAGAGGCTGCAGCTGCTAAACCAAGCCCAAGCCATGAAAGCAATAACGCCATTTCTAAACCGGAATTATCGGAAATGGCAGCGTTCCCATTGAGCGATAACGTGGAGAGAAGTTTTTGGCTGTCAATGACCAGCTGCACTGGAAGTGTTGTAAGAGCCGTACCGATATTCAAGCGGGTATTGGCTTTGACAGGTTCAAAGCCAACTTCCGGAAGGAGATCTTGGACTTCTTTTTTGAGAGCTGTTTGAATTTGTTCCCAGTCCAGCCAACAACATTGAAAGAAAGGTTCTCCTTTTCCTTCAATCCTTCGAAAAAGGATCAAATGATTGCCAATCCAAATTGGCTGCATGACGCCTTGAAGCACGAACCCCTGATCGGCAGTTTGTGCTGAGGCATTAAGACTGCTTCGCGGACTAAGCTGGCTGAAGTTACTCGTATTCCCACCTTGGGAGGCAACTTGCCGAGTTGAATCACGCCGAAGGTTGAACTCAATGCTGGCTCGGTTGTTATAGAGTTGTTGCTGCTGGGCTACTTTGCTGCGGGAGCCTTCCTGTAAAGCAGTTCGGGAGTCTTCTGATTGCGATGCAAGGTTGCCCCACGCTTTTTCAACGGCAGGCACACTGTACATGTTTTGGGAAAACTCAGGTTCTTGCTGTAAGGCTATGTCGCCTACAATTTCTGTTGGCTTTAATTCGGTGCACCAATCCAGTAACGCTTTGTAATTGCAAAAAGTTTTAACTTGATCCATTCGCTTCGAGATTTTTGTAAAGGCCAAGGCTTCCTGGCCAATCGTCTCGTTGACCAGCTTAAGATCATTGTCGACAGGGTTCTGCGGCGAAGTAATCATGCCGTCAGGAAGCACTTGGAAATGGAGTAAGACAAATTCAGGGGTCTCAAATAATAATGGTGAGACCTCGGGCAAAGGTTCGCTTGACGTGGTCCGTTTACCTCCGCCACTGGATTGATCGGAAGTGTTACGTCCGGTGGCTGGCAGATTTCCACGACCTGCCGATGGCAGCGGTGTTGGGATGCTGGTTTTGTAAAATGACTTGTACAAATAGTGAGGCCGTGAGGCTTCCTGAGAAACCAATGGAAGTAACTTGAGGTCCATCCGGTACAAGGCACTGCTGATTCGTTCCTGAAGCTCGGCTTGACGTCGTACGAGCTCAGTTTCGACCCGATCATTTTCACGCGCCGCATCAAGCTTGATTGTTTTGAAGCTCAACCACAACATCGCGAGTACCAGCCCGCTCAGGCAAAACAAAAACACTGACCAAATTTGCCAAGGCTTTTTCATTTGGCATCCTTTGCGGTTGTCGACCACATGTAACCCTTGCCTCGAACCGTCAACAGGATTTCGGGGCGATCTTTATTATCACGAAGTTTATCGCGCAGTCGGGCAATGTGCATATCGATGGTACGAGTCGAAATGCCCTTGGGGTTCAATCGCCAAACGCTTGAAAGTAGCTCGTCACGAGAAATGGCACGGCCCCGATTATTGGCAAGATAGCGTAATAAATCAGCCTCTTTTTCTGATAGTTCGGATCGCGAACGGTCATCGAATTGCAGCTCGCGTCTCTCAAAGTCTACCCGGCCATTTTTAAAGATGACATCATTGTTGTTGCTTGGTCGCTCCGGCGTTCGGCGCAAAACAGCTTCAACTCGAGCCATTAATTCCTTGATGCTGAATGGTTTGACGACATAGTCGTCAGCGCCATCCTTGAGTCCTTGAACCCGATCAGATTCATCCCCTTTGGCCGTTAAAATGATGATTGGCTGAGTGGGTCTAACCTTTCGAACTTCTCGAAGAATAACTAATCCCGGAGTGCCGGGTAGCGCAAGGTCTAACAGCAACAGGTCATAGTTGGCTTGGGTCGCTTTTTTGAGGCCTTCATCGCCATCACTCGACTCAATTACGTCGTAATGATTGAATTCCAGAGCATCAACGATCCCGCGTCTTATTGCCGAATCGTCTTCGATGGTAAGAATGGTGGAACGTGTCATAAATCTCCCGTTGCAGTACATTCTACAGGTTCGAGTGTTGCTCTCGTTAAATTGTAAATCCAAGCTCAATGGGATGGTACATTTAATTGACGCTCCCGGGTGTAACGAGTACGTAACATACGCAAAAATGCGACTCGAAAGACTCTCCCGCAAAGAAATGGAGTACGGTCAATCAGCCAAAAGTCTTGCGTTGAAGGCTCTGTTCCCAGTTGATGTCTGGACGACTCTCATTGTTACAAACGACAAAAAGCCCGCTCAATCAACCAAGAGGTGATTTGCGACTCGATGGCACTCAAGGGTTACTGCAGGTCGTTGCCTTGCAGCAGGACATTCGGTCGGTGGACGACAAGGGTTGAATGTCCACAAATATGAATTGGTTAACGCAAAATTTTGATATTGGAGGCTGTGGTGAGAATCCCAAATACATCCTTTGAGTCCCTCAAATTGAGCCCGATGCAGCCAGAGTGACCCTCCGGTTTACCGTCAGGAATCGCATGGATGCAAAGTTGTTGACTCAGCCCAATCCAGTTTAAGCCATAGCCGTTTTGTGGACTGCCAGGCGGAAAATCATTTCCCTCGGCGTCCCGCCAAGAATGACCACCTTCTGATTTAACAAGCACACGATAACCACCCGGGCTGGGGTTGCCTGAGATGCCCACCGTGACTGGATAGCGGCCCGCGTAAAGATCACCGAGGAAAAGAGTCATGACTTTTCCCGACATGCTCACTTCGCCGTGAAAGGGACCTTTGACAATCTTTAGTTTGGTGCCAGGTGCAATAACGGCGGGATTGGGAATTCGTTTTTTGTTGATGTTATAGATCAGTTGGGCCGGTACATTCCACCTTTGAGCGATGTCAGTTAAGGACTCATTGGCGACGGTGTATGGCATTTTCTCCAAATGATGTTCTTCTGAAAAAATTACTTTGCCAGCCAGAGCGTCGAGCCATGGAAGTAAACGCTGACGCTCAGGCCCCGTTAATATTGTGTTTCGATAAAATGATGACAGCAACTGTAAAGCGCCGCGGTAATTCTTCGAGATAACCAGTTTGTCGACCTGAGGCCAAACGGCTTGAAAGGTCAATGGTCTAATCGCTGGCTCTAGACCGACTTGCGCGATGGGAGATGCTGCACCAATGGGTCGGCTATCATTGGCTAAACGGTTGTACGATGAGTCGCTAGACGCAATGGGTTGAGAGTTAAATTGAGATTCGTCGTGGTTATCGTTGATTGGTTGTTCAGCTGGTTCACGATCAACTACTCGTTTGTTTTGTGAATCGAGCGCATCGATCAAGCCTTCGTCCCGAGCGTTGGTCGTCAATGGTGTTTGCGGAACCCGTGGTTGGTTTGCGAGTGAAAAACCTTTTTGAATCGCTGGCAAATCTGGCTCAGAAGTTTGGGCCAACGCCATGTCTCTCTGAGGAGCGCTCGGGATCTTACTATTCGAAGTGTCCAGCTTGTTTGCTGGCGGACCTTGAGGGAATGGTTTGTTATTCTGAATACTCGGAAAGGCATTCAGGTTTGATTTGGGCTGGGCGACCTCATTGGCCGATAACGGAGGTGTTGACTCGGTTCCATCCGAAATTTCAAGCGAAGGGATTTGATCGCTTAGATCAGGGCCGGTTTTGGTTGAAGCTTGATAAAACCAAAAAGATAATCCAAGCAGCCCCACAGCGATGATGGTATTTTTTAACGAATGCATTTCAGTCCTCCTTGACTGGTGATGCCTTAAGTCCGGTTTCAGTCTGACTTAAGTCGTTGCAATATGTATGCGTTGAAGCAATCAGTTATGTTGTCCAAGTTGGCAAATGTCGTATGTTCGATGAATCAAATGAAACGTTCCCCTGCCCAAATTGTGGAGAAGAAATCTATGATGATTCTGAACAATGTCCCTTTTGCCGTGAGTATCTTTCGCAAGTTAGCATCAAAAAACCAATGCCGAAATGGGTTTGGGTCATTGTCGTTCTGACCATTCTTTCATTGGTTGGCCCAGCCTTGCTAACGATGATTGGATTCTTCTGATTCTGATTTTGATTCAGAGAATACAGTCATACTTTGCCTGCGCACGATATCATCTCGACCAAAGTTTGGCGACGCCGATGCGGAGGCTAGCACATCGGGGCTTATTTTGGCGGTTCCTTCGTCCATCCATCTGCGGAAACCAGCTAGCAGGTAAGAATGTCTGACTATTAAGATTTGATGATAGCCGTGCACGAGGGATTGGATGAGACGGAATCATCAGATCCATGATAATCACGTGTTTGAGGACTTCAGTTTTTCACGAATTGATTTTAACCGTGTTTGCAATTCGGCTTCGAAACCACGATCAACTGGTTGATAGTATTCGCGATCGACCCCAAGATAATCTTGGCTGGCCACACCATCAGGTTCAGCATGGGAGTACTGGTATCCGGTTCCATGTCCCAATTTCCCTGCTTCTCGGTAATGGCTGTCTCGAAGATGTCGAGGCACCGGTAAGATTCGCTCTTCTTGAATGTCAGCTCGTGCTGCCCCGATGGCTACGGTAGCTGCATTGGATTTGAAAGCACAAGCCAAATAAGTCACGGTTTGCGCGAGCGTCAGCTGGCATTCCGGCAACCCAATCTGCTCACACGCCTGCGAGCAAGCGACTGCTAAAGGTAAAGCATGAGGATCGGCATTCCCAACATCTTCACTCGCGAGGATGATCAAGCGTCGACACAGAAATCGAATGTCTTCTCCACCTTCGAGCATTCTGGCTAACCAATAGAGGCCAGCATCGGGGTCGCTTCCGCGAATACTCTTAATCAATGCGCTCGCACAATCGTAATGTTCATCACCAGTTGGATCGTACTGAACGGCACGTTGTCCAACGGCTTTTTGCATGATCTCGTGATTGATGCAAATTGGTTCGTCTGATGAGTTGCCTGCGCCAGTTGCGATCACTGCTGTTTCGAGAATTGAGAGTGATTTACGGGCGTCGCCATCGCAAATGTTGGCAAGGTAATCCAAAGCGTCTTCATCAATAGAAATGTCGAGTTGGCCGAAGCCGCGTTCATTATCTGTTAGGGCACGTTGAATCAGTTGCCGAATCTCGACAATGGGCAAGGGTTCAAATTGAAATACCTGACTGCGACTGACTAGCGCGCCATTGACAGCAAAGAAAGGATTTGAGGTCGTTGCACCAATGAGTGTGACGATACCATCTTCGACATCGGCCAGCATGGCGTCTTGTTGTGATTTGTTGAACCGATGAATCTCATCGATGAACAGCAAGGTTCCTTTTCCACCCGAGGCGAGGTCGTCTCGAGCCCGGCCAAGGACTTCGCGAAGATCTTTGACGCCGTGCAAAATTGCACTGAGTTGTTCGAATTTCCGTTCAGTTTCGCCAGCCAGAATTCTTGCTAAAGTCGTTTTGCCCGTGCCAGGTGGTCCGTAAAAAATGACCGAGCCAAGGCGATCAGCCTCGACAAGCTGGCGTAATAATTTTCCCTGACCAAGAAAATGTTGTTGGCCAACGAACTCATCGAGGTTTCGAGGACGCATCCGCGCCGCCAACGGTTTGGCAGCATCAAGATTTGCTTTTTCTGCTTTAGCGAATAGAGACATAATTCTACGAGTAGAAAAACAGAGGGAAGATTCACGCCGAATCTCATTATCGCACCTCGGGGAGGACAATCAAACCGGCAAGATTTCGCAAAGTGCTCAACCATTTGGGCGATAGGCTCAGTCCGCGAAGCTTTTGGCAGTTCGTTGAGAGAAGATGGTTTGGGCGAACCGACGTGCTGACTAAGCCACAACAAAGGTGATCAGCATGCAGGCCCAAACGACATCTAAAAAATGCCAATAACTGGCACAATGATCCACTGCCCAGTGTCGCTCATGGTCATATTTCTCTTGGAAGGCTTGGCGAATAACAAAGCCTAAGAAAATGATTCCCCCCAAAACATGAAGGGCATGAATGAATGAAAGCGTATAAGACATTCCATAGACTTTAGTTGATCCATCAGTCTGGCTGAAATGGTGGTTGAGTAGGTCGTTCATCCCTATAGCTTGGACGAAAACAAAGACAGCTGCAGCCAACATGGCCCAGATTAGCCACCGTCGAAAGCCGACTTGTTTTTCTCGATGGATGAGCCAGCACGCCCGCTGTAGAAATACACTGACCAAGACTAGGATCAGGGTGCTGATCCAAAAGGTCACCGGGAGTTCGAGTGACTGATAGATTTCCGGTCCCATCGTCGCAATTGAATTGGGAACTGCGTTCTCGTCAGGACGAAAAGCCTGGTTGCGAATGATCAAGTATGTGAGCAGGCTGGCAAAGAAAAACATCCCTAACGAAGCCAGGAACAAGTAAAAGACCATTTTGGCCTGATACATTGCCGGGCGATTAGGAACCAGATTAATGGATTTTTTTAACATTTCATTACGTCAGTGCAGACACTGAAAATGCGTTACCGAACCCAATCCCTAGGTCGTAACGTTGATGTTCGCATTTGTTGCAAATGGGAAAAACGGGTGATCTGTTCTTCAGCAACCCGCTTCGTACCCGTCTTTGTTAGGCCTCGTCCGCCAGTTGCTCAGCAACTTTTGGCATCTGTTTAACGTCATAGGATTCGATCGCATCTTGGTAGTGCCCAGTGTCCATCAACGTCATTGAGATGAATAAAGCAGCGAACAGGATAGACGAGAGAAACGCCATGATGTTAAAGCCTTTGTCCCACCACATGTGCATGAAGAAGGCGCAGACCAGAAATCCCTTTAAGGTTGCGATCATCATCGCAATGGGAAAAGTAAACGCCGGTGGAATCCCAAGCCACTTACCCGACGCCGAGGTGACGACGGTAAAGATGGTTAGAAATATCAAAGCAAAGAACACACCAAATAGTAGTTTGGGCGCTGCAGGATGGCAAAAGCTTGGAAGATTGTCGTGATCTGACATGACTCTTAATCAATCAAATAAAGCAGTGGAAACAGGTAAATCCAAATCAAGTCGACAAGGTGCCAGTACAAACCGACATAATCGACTGGTCCGAAGTAATCGCTTCGCCAGTGACCAGCTAGTGATCGCCAGTAAAGCCAAGCTAAAAATCCGATACCTGCAATAATGTGAATCGCATGCAATCCGGTCATACAGTAGTAGATGCTGAAAAACGTCCCGACGTCGCGGCTAAGCGTCTCGGGGTCTGGGTGATGTTTATCGAACACTTGCTCATGCTGATGGCTGTGGTCGTCGGCATGATCACCTTCGTCAGCCTCGTTGTGAGTCGCGCTCTCTGCCTCAGTTTGAGTTTCTTGAGTCATCGCCAGTAACGCAATGGGCTGATTTGCATTTCGAAGAGACGCGTGGTCCTCGTCGCCATTGCCTTCGACCGCAGCCATGAAGACCAAGCCAACGACAACTCCCAGGAAGTAACCACTAATCGTGACAGCCATTCCCAACATGAATTTCGCGCACAAACTCTTATCGGTTAGCTTTGCAATTCCACTGGCCAGCAGAAATCCACCAAATAGCAACGCTGGAATCAAGCTAATCCACACCAAATAATCAGAGATGTGAAGGGCCTTAGCTATTCCCAGAGTCGGTTCAGGATGAACATAGGTGAGTTCAAACGCACTCCTGACGAGAATACCCATATCCCATTTGTGGCTGTATTCAACGGCTTTGACACCCAAGAACATCGTCGCACAAACCATCGTAATCAGGATGTAGATCGCACAGTTCTTGTTTTTACCGAGCTGCGCCGCTCTCACGCCGAGCGCCATCGTCAAACTGCTGAACAGAAGAACGATGGTGTTGAGACCACCCAGGTATTTGTTCAGGAACACATGAGCCTGCTCAAATATCTCGGGATGATGATTGCGGTAAAGCGTGTAAGCAACAAATAAACCGCTGAAAAACAGAACTTCGGTGACCAGGAATAACCAAATTCCTAGCTTGCCCGAATCGAACTGTTGCTCTGGCGAGTCAAAATGATGCGCAATGAATTCACCATGATCATCGTGGTGGTCATTGAGGGAGTGTGTATCGGCAACGGCCATTTCCGGCTCCGAAATCTTCGGCTAATTAATGTGTGAGTAAAAAAAGCTTGAAACGCGGCTTAGTGGTGAACAGGTTCTTTCCGCGGAGGCACCGTCGCTGGATCAGCGAACTCTCGTGAAATGTAGGTGTCCAGCTCTTCATCATAAACCTGTGAATCAAAATCGTAAGGATCGTTGAAGACAGGTTTGTGAACAAAGTTGTGAAAGTCTGGGGGTGAGCTTGATTGCCACTCCAAAGAGGCCGCCTTGAAAGGATTGCTTCCGCAACGTGGACCTCGAAATGCAGCGTAAACGAGAACTAGAAAGGATAGTAGAATCCCTAAGCCCAAGATAAAAGCCCCGACGGTCGAGAGCTGATGGAAAGCAACGAATTCAGGGTCGTACGAAGCATACCGTCTTGGCATGCCGCGAGAACCCATCACAAATTGTGGGAAGAAGGTAAGGTTAAACCCAGAAAATACTAGAAAGCAACCAGCACGACCAAGCATGTCGTTGTACATTCGGCCCCAAATTTTCGGCCACCAGTGGAATACACCACCAAGCAATGCAGTCAACGTTCCGCCTACCATCACGAAGTGGAAGTGAGCAACAACAAAGTACGTGTCATGCAAGTGGATATCGGTTGACAAAGCTCCAAGGAACAAGCCGGTCAGACCACCGATGCCAAAAAGAAAGATGAAGGACAAGGCATAACACATTGGCGTGTTAAGCAAAATTGAGCCCTTGTAAAGTGTCGCTAACCAATTGAACACCTTGACCGCGGAAGGAATCGCAACAGTAAAAGTAATCGCACTGAAGATCAAGGTAACCACTTGTGACTGACCACTAGTGAACATGTGGTGGCCCCAAACCAAGAAACCCAAAAGAGCGATCGCAACACTGGAGAACGCAATGAAGGAGTAACCAAAGATTCGTTTCTGGCTGTAAACTGAGATTAACTCACTGATCACTCCCATCGCAGGAAGAATCATGATGTATACGGCAGGGTGTGAGTAGAACCAGAAAAAGTGCTGGAACAAAACAGGGTCACCGCCATATCGCGGGTCAAAGATACCAATGTGCATTGTTTTTTCGGCGATCAGCATTAGCAGCGTGATACCCAAAACAGGTGTCGCAAGAACCTGAATGATGGCGGTCGCATAGAGCGACCAGATAAACAGAGGAAGCTTGAACCAACCTTGGCCTTTCGCTCGCATCGTGTTTACGGTGACCAAGAAATTTAGCCCCGTAAAAATTGAGCTAAAGCCAAGCACAAATGCCCCGAAGGTCGCGAAAATCACCCCCGTTTGGGTCTCAATGCTGTAAGGCGTGTAAAAGGTCCATCCCGTATCGAGACCATACCCGGTAAGAATCGCCGTCAGCAGTAACCCGGTTCCAATGATCCACAAGTAAAAACTTGCGAGATTCATTCGGGGAAATGCAACATCTTTCGCTCCCAGCATCATCGGAAGGGCGATGTTACCTAAAGCCGCAGGAATACTCGGAATGATGAACGAAAACACCATGACTGCGCCATGGAGCGTGAACATTTGGTTGTACATGTCATCTGACATGCCCGTTGCGCCATCAAACGTCCAGAGGTGCGTTCGGAGAACGAGCGCGAAGATTCCAGCGAGAAACAGTGCAATCGTGACACCGATGAGGTACATGATCCCAATTCGCTTATGATCAAGCGTAAAGGCCCAAGACTTAAAACCTTTCGAGCAATTCAGAAAGTGCGTCTCAGGTGTATCAAACAATTGTTTTCGTGTTTTTGCGTCTACCATAGTTCCAACTCTTTTTAAAAGCTGCTTAAGCTCGTCAGTTTTTTGTGTCTGCCAATCGTCTCAACAATCGGACTCGTGTTAGGGAACTTCCGCCGCGGGAGTCGCGCCTTCTTGTTCCTCGATTTCCTTTTCTGGCGTGTCGAGAACTTCTTCACCCTTCAATTTCTTCAAGTAAGCCACCACTCGATTGATATCGTCCAAGTCAAGAATTCCTTTGAAAGAGTTCATCTTGGGTGCGTAACCCTTGACGATCTTCTTATTAGGTTCCCAAATCGACTCCTTCACGTACTCGTGATCAACTTTAACTGTTGTTCCATCGGTGAGCTCTTCCTGCTCACCCCAGATCAAGTTCAGTGCCGGTCCTGTGGCTTTGGTGCCATCAACCTTGTGGCAGCCTGAGCATTGAATGCGATAGATTCGCTCACCATTGACCCAGGGTGCTTTGTCAGCCTTGATCCACTCGGTGTTCTTTTTACGATCCTCGTGTGACAGGTGAACTTCAGCCATCGTCTTCATTTTTGAGTGACCAGTTCCGCAGTACTCGTTGCAGGAAAGACGGTATTGGCCAATCTTGGTTGGTTCGATGTAAGCGTACGTGTAACGGCCAGGAACAATGTCCATTTTTTGACGGAATGCCGGGACGAAGAAGCTGTGGAGCACATCTTCCGACTGCATTATCAAAGTCACGGGTTGATCACGAACCAAATGTAATTCCGACGATTGGTCACCGTCGGGATAAGTGAATACCCAACCGAACTGTTTCGCAGTTACCAGAATCTCCTCTGCATCTTCACGCGGGATACGCATGTTGAAGTAGCTCTCAGCGCCGACATAAAACATCCAAACTAATAAAATGCTTGGGAGCACTGACCAGAGAATTTCGATGGCGGTGTTGTGGGACGAACTCGGTTGAGGATCGATGACGTCTCCCTTGCGACGGTACTTGACGCAAAAGTAACACATGACTCCAACAATACCGACGAAGAATACGAGCGAGATCCAGAAG
>JAQWLH010000264.1 GCA_029247405.1 Mariniblastus sp. | reverse complement strand
GTTGAGTACGGCAGACAGATCGCGGAAATGTTGCGCTACCTTCATTCACAGGATTTAGTGCACTCTAAGTTAACACCCGAAAAGATTTTGATCACCAACGATCACATGATCAAAATTTCTGATCTGCGACTGAATCGCACTCGGCGTCGACGCTGGGATGCCACCCGTCGTCGAGAGTTGGATATCGCGGCGTATATGTCTCCTGAGCAATACAAAGAAGGTGCTTCTGAAAAATCGGATTTTTATTCGTTAGGAGTGATTCTCTTTGAAATGCTGACCGGCAAGTTGCCTTATCCGCCCGACACACTGGGGCGGATGACAAAGATGAAATTGAATTCGCCCGTCCCGTCGGTAGCGACTCACATGATGAATTGTCCGATCTGGCTCGATCAGATTGTGACTCAAATGCTTTCCCCGGACCCACGCAAGCGTCCCCACTCGGCTCGCGCCATTGCAATGACTTTTGAAGAGATCAATAACATTGCTGCAACCAAGAAAGCTGCGGTGAGTCAAATGGCTGGCGGTTTTAATCCGCTGACCGTTGGTCAGGACAAGACGGAAGCAAGGCGTTTGCTGGGGATGAAAAAGCGGAAGAAGAAAAAAGTCTCGGATGTTCCGTTTTATCAGCGAACTGGATTTCAAATCACTGCTCTGGTTGCCATTCTTGGGCTCACTGTTTTCATGATGATTCCTGATGACAAGCAGAAGATTGTTGATCAGGCGAGGGTCATGATTGATTCGGAGGATTCATCGGAGTGGACAGAAGCTCGGATTTTGCTTGATCCTGTCATTGATGGTGGTGGCGCTTTCGCTGAAACAGCGGAAGCCCTGTACTTCGAGGCTTGTCGGAAGACACTGGTGTTTCGTGCCGAAAACGGACAGAGTAACCGTCTACAAAGCGAGAATGTACAATTGTTTGGCAAAGGAGTTCGACAGCAACAAGATGGTTTGGTGGATGAGGCCTGTGAAACTTTTGCTGAGCTGGTGGCAGCTGTCGAACCGGATGGTAAAGAGCGCCACATCTTTTTTGAAGCCAAAGAGAGGCTTGAGAAACTTTCTGAACTGCAGGAACTACCTGTGAAGCCAGAGTTGTTGAGCGAGTTGATTAACAAAGCCCGCAACGCATCTTCGCCGAGTCAGCTCCTCAGGGCCCATGACCTGTTGGTCCGAATCACGCTGGAGTTTGCCGGCGTCGAAGGCTATCAAGACATTGTTGCCACGGCTAGTGAGCAGTTGCAGATCTTGAAAAAGCGGATTGCCGATGGGAATTCCGACAAGCCGGAAATAAACGGGACTGCTCAGGAAACGCCAGAGTAGTTTCACTTTACTTTTTCATCGCCATTGCTTTTCGAAGCACCGGTTCAAGCGCGTTAGCCTGATTGAAAAATCCCAAATCGGAGGGGTGGGAACCATCGGTGGTGTCATCGCGATCGGTAGCCAGCAGGGTTTCGCCATTGACTAGAAATAGTTTTTCTAAACCGTCGTCCAGCATTGTTTGATAGGCGGCACGAAATGCAAGGCGATTGGATTGGTTTCTGTTCTTACTGGATTGAATGATCCACGAGTTGGCATAGGTTCGATCCTCAACCATGACGATGGGGACGGTAGGGTGTTCCGCTCGAAGTTGTGCGATCATTGGTTGGGTTCGTCGAGACACCTCAGCGGAATTCATGTTCGGCAAGCAATCCAAGACGAAGACTGCGGGTTTTAGTTTGACAAGGTATTCACCCACTGCTGCTTCCAGTTTTCCGTTGCCAGAAAACCCGAGATTGATAATCGGACGATTCAAGCGTCGGCCAAGAATTGCTGGGTGAGGCATTCCTGGTCGTGAAGCACAAGCGCCGTGCGTGATCGAAGTACCATAGAATACGATGGGTTTTTCTTTGCGTGGGGCGATGGGCTCAAATTTTCGATTTGACGCGACTCCAATCTTCAGGTGCTCCGTCCCATTGTACAGCGGTAAGTAAATTCGGTATTCTCGGAATCCGGGGTTCAGATTTCTAGCGATTGTGGTTTTCATAACTTGGGCTGTCGGTCGCGTGACGGAAACCCAACGCCATTTTCCTAATTCGTCTTTGGCATACAGATCCAACCCGCTGACACCGGTTGCAGGCATATGTGGCATCGCCAGATTTGCCGAAGTTACTTTGTGGTCAACATGAATTGTTGTGGCGTCAGTCTTGAACTGAACCGACATGCCTGCAGAGTGTCGGCTAAGATTCCAGACGGCGTCTCGAACTTTGCCTTTTGCGTTTGCGGGAAGGCGATCATAAAACTTGGCGGTGTCTGGAAATCCTTTTCCTTCGACCCCCCAGTCTTTGACATCCTGCCAATTGATTTCGTCTGGGTGAGTCGAGGCACGGGAAGTCTTGAGCGTCGTCGTGCAAAGCCCCGTGGCGAGTGTGGCCGCAGTTGAAACAAAAGCTCGGCGAGAGAGTTTGCGCATTTTAAATGTTCTTGGAAGGAAAGAGTTGAGTTTGGCTTTTGTCTGGCGTCGTATCTGATTCCGGTTTATCGTAACCCACGCGGATCTCTATCGCACGCGATTCATGAACGACTAACGCTTCGGCTGTGCTTTTTAATCATTCCGATCGGTGAGAGAACTCTCTGAGCTTTGCTTAGCCTTCTGAATCATCTCCTCCATGCTAAGGCAAGTTTCCGCTGGCTGCTGCGATTGCCGATACTAATGCACTCTGACAATTTCTGCGCTGATCCAATCGCACAATAACACCCCTTTTGCAGTTAACTTCCAAATCTGATCCTGGTGTTGGATTAACTCGTACTTGAGAAGCTGATTGACAAGATCTCCAAGAACTGAAACGACCGAATGCCCGGTTCTTCTTTTGAAATCACCCTCGTGGACGCCCTCGATCACCCTCAATCCAATAGCGAGCCGTTCCTTGGCCGCTGATTTTGTGTCCAGTTGCTCGAAATCCGCGACCGGCGATTGTGCCGATTCAACCAGTTTAAGATATTGCATTGTGCTCTGGTGATTCGTTTCACGAATTCCATCAATGAATCTTGAAGCGCCTGGTCCGAAGGCGAAATAAGGATCACCCTTCCAGTAAGTTAAGTTATGGCGGCAGCGATGCTTTGGTTTTGAGAAGCTGGAAATTTCATACTGGGTCCAACCGCAATCGGCTAACCGATCAATCGTGTGCAGGTACATTTCAGCACGTGAGTCTTCATTGATCTCATTAAATTGGCCATGCGATTTTCGATTCCAGAACTGAGTTCCTTTTTCGTAGGTTAGCTCGTAGGTTGAAAGATGATCGGGGTCTAATGTCAACGCTCGGTCAAGATCGTCTTTCCATTGGGAGAGAGTCTCGTCTGGAGCGGCGAAAATTAAATCAATTGAAACGCTTTGGCAAAACGTACGAGCAATTTCAATTGCATGTTTAATATCATCCGGGGAATGGTCGCGTTCCAATGTTCGAAGCTTAACGGGATTAAGAGATTGCACACCAAGGCTGATTCGATTGACTCCTAATCGAGAGAGCGCATTGGCTTTATCGAGATCCATGTCGTTTGGGTTGCACTCTGCTGTGATTTCAGCCTCATCACCAATAGAGAATTTTGATCGAACCATGTCGTTCAATCGGTCCAAATGAATTGGGCGAAGATGGCTTGGTGTTCCTCCGCCAAAGAAAAGCGTGCTCAGTTTGTATGAGCCCTCAAGCCAACCCAGTTCAGTTTCCAGTGCATCGAGATAACGGTCAATCAAATAGTCGCGTCCCGCGACTAAGGTGAAGTTGCAATATCCGCAGCGGTGGCGGCAAAACGGAATGTGGATGTAGAGCGAGTGCGGCAAATCGCCTTGGGGGTGAAACGTGGTAGACTCCCTTGGCGAAGGTTGGCCGGTATGCATTAGACCCACAGCTTTAAACGGCCATCAAACATACTCGGTAGTCTTTGGGTCACAATTTTTCGAGCCTGGTGCATGTTGTATCGCGTGCTAAAGTGTCCTGCGATTACGATCTCATTCTCAAATTGCTTTTGGCGAGCGACGAAGTCATCCAAGTGCATGTGGCCATTCTTGTGGATCAACTCTTTACGATGATCGTCGGCGATGAACGTCATTTCAGTGATGAGGATTTTGGTCTGATAAAATAACGGGTTGTCATCGAGGCCCTGCGGTGACGTATCTCCTGTAAAACCAATCAAAGGCAGACGTCGCTCCTCCGTGATTTCGGTTCCTGATGTTTTTAGATCGCGAATTTGATCACCGGAGAGGTCAAGGAACTTCTGTTTAAGCTTCTTGCGTCGTTCCGAGATGACATAGCCGACGCTTGGCAAAGTGTGTTTTGTTTTCAGTACATTAACAACCAGCTCACGTGAGATTTCCAGCTCTTGGCCTCCTTCAACGCCAATCAAGTCGCAGGGCATGCGTCCTCGGTCGAGACGCTGAAATGAGTCCAGCATTTTTCGAACTGCGTCGATGGCATACGCCGGCAAGTAAATTTTTGGCTTGGCCATCTTCATTAAACGGCGGCGTGCGACATACAGCGGTAAAGCGGCGATGTGATCGAGATGGCAATGGGTGATAAACCAGGTCGGTGTTCCCATGAAATCCCAAGGGTGGGCGCCAAGATCAAAGCCCATTTTTAGCTCGGGGATTCGCCAATAGGATTGAACGGCAGCGCGTGAATATCCCTCAATGGTCAAGCCGTCGTGTTTTAAAGTTTTGAGCGGTGCGTTTTTAAGCATGGTTCATAGATGACGGCCAAATAGGTTTTAGGTTCATTTTTGACGATAAGCGGAAGGGCTTTCTGGTGATTCAGTCTAAATCATACGATTCAATTGATGTCCTGCCCATAATTTTGACCGTGCTGATTGCTAGAAGGTAATTTACCCTCTGTATTTTACCAAAGACCCAGCCTCGAGGAGGTTCCCTCGAATCCTGATGCGACGGGGTTGCGATTGGTTACAGGCAGGCTGTGCCGGACAAGCCTAGCCCTCAACCGACTCTTTTTCGTCGAGGGCCTCAACTGCCGTAAAGGCTTTGCCCTCCAGCATCGCCAGACTTGCTCCCCCGCCGGTGCTAACGTGTGTGACCGAGTCTTCAAAACCGAGTTGGGCAATGGCGGCAGCGCTGTCCCCCCCGCCGATGATACTTATTGCTTCAGAGTCGGCGATTGCTTGCGCGACTGTTTGGGTGCCTTCGTCAAAGGGTGGCATTTCGAACACGCCCATGGGGCCGTTCCAGACAACAGTTTTTGCGGATTTGATAATGTCAGCAAACTGCTTGGCGGTTTCAGGGCCTATGTCGAGCCCCTCATATTCGTCAGGGATTTCGCCGGCGGGTACAACTTGTTTGTTGCAGTCCTTATTAAAATCATCACCACAATGAGTGTCGATTGGCAGAATGAGTTTGTCATTGGCCTTGGCAATGAGCGATTTGGCTAATTCTACTTTGTCGGGTTCGACGAGACTTTTGCCGACCTTGCCGCCTTGTGCTAGTGAAAAGGTATAGGCCATCGCACCACCAATCAGTATTTGATCGCAAATGCCGATCAGGTTTTCGATGACTTTGATTTTGTCAGAGACTTTGGCTCCGCCCAAAATTGCGACGAAAGGTCGCTCCGGCGTTGCAATCACGCTGCTGAGGTATTTGATTTCTTTTTCAACCAGCGAGCCAACGGTTTTGGGTTTTCCGCCCATCGCCACGGGGGCACCGTACATGGACGCATGCTCGCGGTGGCAGGTGCCAAATGCATTGTTGCAATAAATGTCTGCAAACTCTGCTAATTGTGCTGAAAACGCTTCGTCACCTGATTTTTCTCGGGCGTCAAAGCGAAGGTTTTCCAGCAGGACGATCTGGCCGTCGGCGAGTGCGGCAACCTTTTCAGCAGCATCGGGACCAACGGTGTCGTTCGCGAATGAAACGGGTTGGTCAAGCATCTCGGCCAGTTTGGCCGCTGCTGGCGCCAGCGAAAATTTAGGATTGGGTTGACCTTTGGGGCGTCCTAGATGGCTGGCAAGAATCAAGCGACCCCCTCGCTCAATCACAGATTTGATACTGGGAAGGGCCATGGCGATTCGTCGATCATCGGTGATCTCAAGTGCGTCATTAAGGGGCACGTTAAAATCAACTCGCATCAATACTTTTTTTCCGGCAACATCGACGTCGTTAATTGTGAGTTTGGCCATTTGAATCTGTCGGGGTGGTAGGGTTGTGATAACTTGTCTCAGACGCACTAATTTACCGGCGACGATGGCAGCAACAAAGGGCCAATCGGCGTTGCAGACGAGGGAATCATGTTCGATGGCGGGCGATTCCCCAATGGGACTGGCTAAGGGGTGTCCCGGAAGGGACGGTGGAAGAAATCAGCCAAGTAATGGTCAGTTCGGATGCTTGACGGTCAGAATTATCAGTCAGCCAATCTCTCATTTGGCATCTGAAGGGTGAGGCTCGCAAATTGGCTCCTATTCGAAGCCGTCAATTGTCGGAGGAAACGATAAAAAAAGCCAACCAGTTAGCTCTGGTTGGCTGTGAATTTGGTGCAGTTGGACCTCAAAAGCGAGTTACGCTTCGGCCTTGGGTTTGACTCGTTTTTGAATGTCAGTCTCGATATTTCCAAAGACTTCTTCGTGTCGTTGAACTGAAACGTGCAATGCATGAAGCAGTCGTTTGGCGGTGTAAAAATTCAGAACGATACGTTGTGAGATCTCAACCGGTTTGTCATTCGCCCCCATCGGTTGGGCGTTCATCCCGAAATCCACGATCAATTCTTCAGGCGAACCAGTAACGCGGCAGAAGTTGGCATAATGGCTGATTGATTTGGATTCGTCGACTTGGATTGGACGGGGGGCGTTTTTCTGTTCTTCTTTGGCCATGATCAACCTCGGTTTAAATGGGATGGGTCGCGTTTACTTGCAACTTCGCATGTCTTCTTGAGCTGCAACGTTAAGAATGTCGAAAAGCTAGATTCACGTCAACCGTAAACCGGTGCTCCGCCGGGCGGATTACGATTTGCATGGAGCCCATTCGTCATAACTTGCCTACTCGCCAACGTTGGTTTGGTCGCTAACCAAGGCATGTCGGAAGGGGAAAGGGCTTCATTCCAGATTTTAAAGATTGGACTGATTTGCCTTTTGAGGGAAAAATTAAATGACTTGGCCGATAATTGAGCAACGCAGTTAGTTTTCTCAGGACTGTAGGCGTGTTTTGCTGATCTGTTCTGTGAAGTGCTTGGGAGGTGGGGGACAAATAAAGGCTCGCAGGGTTTTGTTGCAGCCGCCGTGTGCTTCAGCTCAACAAACGACCAGAAAAGAGGGATTCTTTCTAATGTCGGTGTGGACATTCTGGCCAGGGATTCTTGATCGTCTGCAGGTTGGGTTCAAGCAATTTGGTTAGGCAGTGAGGTCTGAGCGCCGATTGAAGCATGTCCTTGCTACAATTTGGATGTAAGAAATTTAAAATCAACGTTGGTTTCAGTGAGTCGTTTGTGAAAAAAGTTTGCGTAATCAATACCGGTGGCACGTTATCGATGAAGGCATCCGAAAATGGATATCGTCCCAGTGCTGGATATTTGACGGAACAAATGGGTGCGATGGATGAGCTTGCTCAAGCGCCGATGCCGCAATTTGAAATCGTCGAATACGATCCGTTAATTGACTCTTCGAATATGACGCCAAGCGTTTGGGGGCAGATTGCAACAGATATTCTTGATCGCTATTCCAGCTTCGATGGTTTCGTTGTTTTGCACGGAACTGACACGATGGCGTTCAGTGCTTCAGCTTTGGCTTTCATGTTGGTGGGAGTTAATAAGCCCGTTATTTTTACTGGAGCTCAATTGCCACTTGGTCAGATTCGCAACGATGCTCGAGAAAATTTGAAAACAGCAATGGTGCTGGCTGCGAATTATTCGATTCCTGAGGTCAGCTTGTTGTTCGGTGATCATTTGTTTCGTGGTTGTCGAAGTACGAAGGTCAGTGCAACAAGGTTTGATGCATTTGACTCACCGAACTACCCGCCGCTGGCGTCAGTTGGAACGACAATTGAAGTGCATGATGAGACTGTCCTTCGTTGCAACAACGCACCTGATCTCGGCATGTTGCCGATTCATCCTGCCGAGATCGCTGCCTTTAGGATCTTCCCGGGCATGTCGATTGATATTTTCAAGCACTTCTTGAAAAATCCGTTGAAAGGAATTGTGCTTGAGACCTATGGGGATGGAAACGGTCCTTCAGACGATGCGGAGTTCACAGAAGCGATTCGGGAAGCCAATCAGAAGGGAATGGTCATCCTCGGCTGCACCCAATGCCTGCATGGCGGGACGACTCAAGAAAGTTATGCAAGTGGAACTGCGCTCACCCGCGCGGGAGTGATTCCTGGGCGGGACATGACCATCGAAGCTTCGTTGACCAAGATGATGTTTCTATTCAGTCAAGGAATTTCGGTTGACGAGATTAAAGAAAAGCTTCGACAGGACTTGGTGGGCGAACTAACGGTCACGAGTCGCCGCTAAAGATTTTTTTTAAAGAAGCTGTCTCCAAGAAACCATAATGTTAAAAAACGTAAGATTATCTTTGTTTTGTGGTTTCTTCTCGCGTTTCAATGTTAAATGTAAATTTTCGCTGTCACTTGTCCGTCAAGTAGTGAAAGGCAGTTTTTCTTTGGTGGATTGTCAAGCATAATGGAATTATCGCTTGGCGAGGCTTAAGCCGTTTCCGGCTAAACTAGACACGCCATTCGTTTTGTCGAGACTGATCGATATTTTGGTCCAATTGCGCTAACAGGAATTTTAATCGTGCATCTTTTTATACCGTCCACTTTTCTTTTAGGCCTTTGTTGTGCTGCTTGTTACTTCACTGGTAGTAGCCAAGTGCCAACACCACTGTCGCCGAATTCCAGTGTCAACAGGGTAGCTTTGGATCCGGATGTCATAGGAACCACCAAGCCAGCGTCTGCTAATGATTCTGTCGCTGGGATCGTTCTCAAGAAACCCCTCAAGGAGCCGTTTGTAAAGATTGAAGGCGGTTATATGGTGCCTTACACCAGGACGATTCCGGGGACCGATGTCAAATATACGATGATGCCAATTCCGGGTGGAAAGTTCATGATGGGGTCGCCAGAGGATGAGGAAGATCGACGCGACGATGAAGGCCCCCAATTTGAGGTCACGGTTGAGCCATTCTGGATGGGGAAATATGAGGTGACGTGGGCCGAGTACAAGAAGTACATGCAGCTTTTTGACGCCTTCAAGTCACTCCAGTCAAAAGGGCTTCGAAAAGTAACTGCGGAAAATGAAATTGACGCGATCACTGCACCTTCGGCACTTTACGATCCAAGTTTTACTTACTCAGCAGGTGAAGCGCCTGATCAACCTGCCGCTACGATGACCCAGTACGCCGCGAAGCAATACACCAAATGGCTGAGTCTCACGACAACGTCATTCTACCGTTTACCTACCGAAGCTGAGTGGGAATATGCTTGTCGGGCCGGAACCAAAACAGCTTTTTACTTTGGCGAAGATGCTGACGATCTTGAAGATCACGCTTGGGACATCGAGTCATCAGATGATGAACGACACCCGGTAGGGCAGTTGAAGCCCAATCCATGGGGGCTGTACGACATGTACGGTAACGTAGCTGAGTGGGTTTTGGACCAATACAGCGAAGAGGGATACGACCACGTCGGAGAAGGTGAGTCTGTTACTGTTGATCAAGCCTTTCGTAAACCAACAGAGTTGTTTCCTCGGGTCGTCCGAGGTGGTTCTTTTGAACTCGAGCCCGAAGATTGTCGTAGTGCGGCGCGCGTCGGGTCGGATGATAATGAATGGAAAATTGAAGATCCAAACTTTCCCAAAAGTCCTTGGTGGTATACCGATTCACCCGGCACTGGGGTTGGGTTCCGAATCATTCGACCTCTCAAGACTCCTGACAGCGATAAAGCCAAAAATGCATTTTGGGAAGCTGATCTTGAGATGATCAAGGACGATGCAAAAAATCGAATTGTGGACAATGGACGTGGTGCTTATGGTGTCGTCGATGAGGATCTTCCAAAAGATATCTCCGAACTGACGGACGAAGATAAGTAATATTGAAACAAGATAGAGCCTTGTTTCCCTGATTAACGCAAGCTCAGCGGGTGGTTAAGCCGTGTTGGCTGGCCACCCGCCACCTTGGCTTCAATTTGAAATTGTCAGCCAATCACTCCACCAGAACCGTTTCTTTGTTTCGCAGTTAAAGAGAATGTGATTGCGGAGAACGTGATTGCGGATCGTAGGGTACCTCGACGAGCCGACATTGGACGGTCTGCCCTGCCCTCCTCCTAATATTGCGGCGGTTAATCGACAGCCGGTTTCAAGTCGGAATTCAGGGCTGATTGACCCTCTCGATTAAGAATCACTCGGATCGGTGATACGCAATGGCTTAGTTTCCGGTTTGGCTCGGCAATTCCGCAACGATCCAAAGGAAGTAAGAAATGGGCGCCGCGAAGACCGCAGAATCAAGAATATCAAGCACGCCCCCGAGACCTGGAAGCCAACTACTTGAGTCCTTCGTGTTGCAGTCTCTTTTGACCAGCGATTCCGCCAAATCCCCCATCATGCCAGCTGCCGAAACGAGTATTCCGTAGGCGAGAAACCACCACCAGGGTTTTTGTATTTCAATCTCAAAGAGATGAGGTGCGACAACGAAGACGCAAATTGCGGCCGCCACGCAACCGCCAATCGGAGCACCGAGCGAGCCTTGAAGGGTTTTACCCGGGCTAAGGATTGGAGCAAGTTTCTTGGTGCCAAAGCTCTTGCCGACAAAGTAGGCGAATGAGTCAGCCATTTTTACCGTTGAGATCAATGTCACGATCGCGATGATGCCGTATCCATTTCCGTCTTGAAGAAATCGGTGAGGAATTAAGAAGCCAAAGCACATCGCCACGTAGACAAAGATCAAGGTCGAACGTCCGAGTCGGTCGATGACTTCGCCTTGGGATGAACCTGTGGGGGATTTGAATTTGAGCATCTCGATCCCAAACATCATCACGATTGCCAAAATCAATCCAGAAAAGACCCAGCCAAATTCTCCCAGTGGGCAGTCGTTTGGATAATTTGTCCACATGACCGGGGCCGAGGAAACTGCGACCATTGCAATGGTCGCGCCGACCACCACTGTATGATTGACGCGACAGGCGACATTACTGAACATCTGCACCAGTTCACTCGCTGTCATTGCTGCTGCAATAATGGCGAGGATGCAGACTGCCAATCCCGGTCGGCCCAACACTTCGTCCTTGCCCAGCCAGAAGTCCAGGCAAAGCAGCGAAAC
The DNA here is from genome assembly GCA_029247405.1 of Mariniblastus sp. Lineage (GTDB taxonomy): Bacteria > Planctomycetota > Planctomycetia > Pirellulales > Pirellulaceae > Mariniblastus. The sequence continues at coordinate 1,001 of JAQWLH010000264.1, read as the reverse complement.
GATGGCGGTAATAATAATTGCTGCCGAAATTAAACGTCGTCCCAACACTCGCGACTCCTATGAGTTAAGTCCGCCGAAGCGGCGATTGCGGTTGGAAAAATTAACGATGGCTTGGTGGAAATCTGCAACGGCGAATTCAGGCCACATTTTGTCGGTGACCCACATTTCTGCGTAACTTATTTGCCATAGAAGGTAGTTGCTAATTCGCATTTCGCCCGCCGTTCGGATCAGCAGATCGGGATCTGACATTCCCGCCGTGTAGAGATGTTCCGAAACGAGTTCTTCACAAATGTCTTCAGTTTTTAATTCGCCTGAGATTACTTTCTCAGTAATCCTGCGAGTCGCGTCGACGATTTCAGCTCGGCCCCCATAATTAATCGCCATGCAGAGGCAGGTTCCGGTGTTGGAGGAGGTCGTCGCCAGCGTTTCGTCCATGACACTTTGAACATCATTGGGGATTCGATCGCGTCTGCCGATGATCTCAAGGCGAATGTTATTCTCCATCAAGGTTTCACGTTCTTGAGTCAGGTATTCCGAGAGCAGGAACATGAGGAACTCAAGTTCTTCGGCAGGGCGTTTCCAATTCTCGCTGGAAAGGCAGTAGAGTGTTAGCTGCTCGATTCCCAGTCGTGCGCACTCTTCGGTGACAACACGAACCTGTTTGGCGCCTTGTTGGTGTCCGCGTATTCTCGGAAGCTCCTGTCGCTCGGCCCATCGACCATTGCCGTCCATAATGATCGCCACATGCCGAGGTTGTTTCTCCTTCGGCACATCAAGGTGCAGGTGGCTTTCGGTGGGTGGCGTCATTGGATTGGTTGAAGGGACCTCTGAAACGATAGGGAAATGCCTGATCGAAACGACTAGACGGCTTTGGCGTTAAGGTGGCTCTCAAGAGACTCGGAATCGGGAATATGAATCGTTTGCGCTCGATCGGGACCCACTGAGATGAATTCAATTGGACGGCCGATCAAGGTCTCAATTTTTTGAGCGTACTGAATTGC
>JAQWLH010000248.1 GCA_029247405.1 Mariniblastus sp. | reverse complement strand
CTGGCTGGTATGGATAGGAATTATCATCGGGATCAACGTATTAAGTCACATTTTTAATTGGGGCTTTGTGATCTATTGATCGGGTGTTGTGATTGGTGATCACATCAAGTGGGTTGCTTCGAGTGAGGGCAGGACTTTTGAGCCGGCATCACAGTGGCTGAATATTAGAATCAACTTGAGCCAGTGACGCGATTCGATGGTAGCGAGCGCATAAAAAAAGGCAGGCGGAAATCTCCGTCTGCCTTTTAGTTTTTGACGCATCGGGTCAAGCTGTGAGAAGCTTACTTCGCTCCAGCGAGTGCCTCTTTCAACTTGCGACGCTCTTCCACGATATCTTCTTGGATATTACGTGGAGCTGGTCGGTACCCGCGAAGTTCCATCGTGAACGTTGCTTGCCCTTGTGACATGGAGCGTAGGTCGGTTGCGTAACCGAACGTTTCACTCAACGGAATTTCACAACAGATCAAAACCGAACCATCAGGGTTAATATCGGTCGACTCCATAATCCCTCGTCGAGAGGTCAGGTCGCCAACGATTGAGCCTTGAGAGGCTTCAGGGCATTCAATTTCGCAATACATGACGGGTTCAAGAATCTGCGGTTTTGTTTTGGGCATATATTCCCGAAACATTCCGCGGGCCGCTGCTTGGAAGGCCATCTCCGAACTATCGACATCGTGGTAGGAACCATCTGCAAGGAACATACGCATGCCAACGACGGGGTACTCAGCCAGAACGCCCTTGACGATTGATTGTCGCATTCCTTTTTCAACAGCGGGGATGAATTGCTTAGGAATTCGACCACTAACAATTTTCTCATCAAAGAGAAAGTTATCTTTGACTTCAGGGTTGTCCTCGTCTTTGGCGAATTCTTCTTCGTCAAACGGTTCAATGTAGCCTTTGATGTGAGCGAATTGTCCCGAACCACCCGACTGTTTCTTGTGTTTTTAGTCGAATTCAGCTTTGATGGTTGGCTGCTCTCGGTAGCTAACCTTCGGTGCACCGACTTCGCACTCGATTCCGTACTCGCGGCGAATTCGCTCGACGTAAACGTCAAGGTGAAGTTCACCCATTCCTGAGATGATGACCTCTCCGGTCTCTTCGTCAGTAGCGACTCGGAACGTTGGATCTTCTTTGCGGAAACGCTGTAGGGCCTTACCCAGTTTTTCGCCACTACCGCGATCAGAAGGGGCAACCGCAACAGAAATGACGGGGTCTGGAACAAACATGTTTTCGAGTGAGCAGTACTTCGTCGAGTCCGAATACGTTTCACCCGACGCACAATCGATTCCCATGACAGCGACAATGTCACCGGCGAAAGCTTCGTCAATTTCTTCACGCTTGTCTGAGTGCATTCGAACGATTCGGCTGAAGCGTTCTTTGCGGCTGGTCCGCTGGTTGAAGTAAGTTCCGCCTTTTTTAGCCGTTCCTTGGTAGATTCGCATGAACGTTAACTGACCAAAAGGGTCTTCAACGATCTTGAAAGCCATTCCGACAAGTGGCTTGGTTTTATCTGGCTCAAGTGGGAAGTCCTCATCCGGATTCTCCCAGTTCTTGGCTGAGATCTTCCGCTCGAGAGGTGATGGTAAGTATCGGATAACCGCGTCGACCAATGGCTGAACGGCTTTGTTTTTAAACGCAGTTCCCATAAATAGTGGTGTGAAACTCTGGGCTTTGATGGCTGCGGCGGCCACTTTGTAGACCAGCTCATTGGGTACTTCTTCTTCCGAAAGAAGTAGTTCCATCATCTCATCGCTGTACATTGACAGCCCTTCCAGCATTTCTTGCCGATACTTGTTAGCATCGTCTACGAGGTCGGCTGGAATTTCTTCGGTTAATACGATCTCACCTTTTTCGCCGTCGTTGCGGTAGGCTTTCATTTCGATCAAGTCGACGACCCCATCAAAATCTTCTCCCAATCCGATTGGAATTTGGAACAGAATTACTTCAACCGCCAACTTTTCCCGCATTTGTTCGGCGACTTTGAACGGATCGGCACCTGTACGATCCATCTTGTTGACGAATGCTAATCGCGGGATTCCGTAACGTTTCATTTGACGGTCGACGGTCAGTGACTGGGCCTGAACGCCACCCACAGCACAAAGAACCAGAACCGCTCCGTCGAGTACGCGGAGAGAACGCTCTACTTCGACAGTAAAGTCAACGTGTCCGGGGGTATCGATCAAGTTGATCGTGTGTTCGTTCCACGTGACCTGAGTCGCAGCACTGGTGATCGTGATACCTCGCTCTTTTTCGAGCTCCATGTGATCCATCGTCGCGCCGTCACCACCGCCGCGCACGTCTTCGATTTTGTGGATTCGCCCACAGTAATAAAGAATGCGCTCGCTTAGAGTCGTTTTGCCCGAGTCGATGTGGGCCGAAATTCCGATGTTCCGATATTTTTCGAGGTTCATCAATGCACCGTCAACAAATTCAAATGTTTAAAGAGTTAAAAAAAGTCGCTTGCCCATTAAGGCTGAGGCTACGTACCTCATCCGCTTTACAGTAAGCGGCCGTTAAACATCAGCCGCGTGAACTTGGGCCACAAAGATTTGGCGACCGGTCCATATGGGTGATAGCTATACAAAATTCCGTAAAACCTTGTCTATACAGATCTTCTTTCGGTATAGACGGTCACACAGACAAATAAATAGTGTGAAAAATCAACTCAGGCCCTGTTTCCCTACAGACGCCCCGTTTCTCTTAGAGAGAACCCGCCTTTTGGGGCAAGTCCAAAGGCAAAGGTTCTGCCAGCGGTAAATGTTAATTGATCTGAAAAAGCGGAAAAGGGCAATTTGCCGTTTTGCCGGTATTTTCCTCGTCTAATACAGCCCGCAACGGGATTCGATGTTTCTTTTGCTTCGTAATTTGTTAACGAACCAAGTCGTACGTCGGCAGACGCCAGATTTCGGCAATGGAAGGATTTCCTGCCCAATCGCGATCCAACGACTTCTCAGATTCCGCCGTTAGTGCTGTCAATTTGCCTCCTAGCCTAACTTGCCGAGCGGCGCTTGAGTGCAAGCGTTGTTTTGGTGAGTCGGTTAGATCGTGCCGGTTTCGGCTTCAAAAGAAGTTGGTTAACTTGCGTAAAATTTGATACACGCAGATTAGCTCGCCCCAAAATTGTTCCACCGACCAAGTCGAGTTTTGGTTTGGCACGTGTCATACTAACTAACGTTGTGCCTTGACGATGGGAATCTGGAATCTACGATTTCGAGGGTGTAACAAGTTTGATGCTTGCTTTGGGCTTTCGGTTGGAACCAAAGTCTCGAACTCTCATTGTTGTATTAAGTCACGGAAAAATACCTTGAAATCTGCAAACAAAGAATTGACGCTTCTTCTTAGTTCAATGCGTATCCTCGTCATAGGTTTGGCACTAAGCCCGTCTTTGTTAGTCGGACAAAGTGAAAAAACGCCGGTTCCGAATAAGCCCATTATTGAAGCCGCGAGTAATGAGGGCCAAGAGGCAATCGCCCAATTCAAGTATCCCCAAAATCTCAAATGTGAATTGTTCTCGGCTGAGCCTAATGTTGCAAACATTGTGGCATTCCACCGCGACTATCGGGGGGACGTCTACGTTTGTGAGACATTTCGGCAAGGAAAAGGCGTTGAGGACAATCGTAAGCACGCACATTGGATGGACGAGGAGTTAGCCGCTCAAACGGTACAAGACCGGATTGACTACATTCGAAAATATATCCCTGACGCGGATCAGTCTTACACGGCCAATGATGATCGAATTCGGTTGTTGCGAGACACTGACGGAAATGGAACGCCAGATTCCGTTTCAGTTTTTTCAGATCGGTACAATAAGCTTGAAATGGGGACCGGTGCCGGCGTTCTTTCCTACCGCGGAAAAGTCTTCTACACCTGCATTCCTGATTTGTTTCAACTGGAGGACAAAGACAACGATGGCGTTGCGGATGTTCGCAAGTCGCTACATACAGGCTTCGGAGTGCGGTTTGCTTTTCGGGGCCACGATATGCATGGCTTGATCGTGGGGCCCGATGGACGAATTTACTTCAGCATCGGGGATCGGGGGTACAACATCTCAAAGACGATTAAAGATCCTGCCTCGGGTGCGGTATTTCGGTGCGAGCTCGATGGCAGTCACCTTGAGGTAGTTGCCACGGGATTGCGAAATCCGCAAGAGCTTGCGTTTGACGAATATGGAAATCTATTTACCGGTGACAATAATTCCGACAGTGGTGACAAGGCACGTTGGGTTGAAGTTGTTCAGGGAAGCGATTCGGGCTGGCGGATGTACTACCAGTATCAACCGGACCGCGGTCCTTTCAATCGGGAAAAAATTTGGCATCCTTACAACGCACAGACTCCTGCCTACATTGTGCCGCCGATCACGAACATTTCAGATGGTCCATCGGGTTTAGAATTTTATCCCGGCACCGGTTTTGGCGAGGACTTTGACGGGCGGTTTTTCCTATGTGATTTTCGTGGCGATGCTTCCAGGAGCGGTGTTCGTTCATTCAAAAATGAGCCGGTGGGTGCGTTCTGGAAACTGGTCGAAGACGAACAGCCGTTCTGGAATATGTTGGTGACCGATATTGACTTTGGCTCAGACGGTAAGCTTTATGCCTCGGACTGGGTTTTTGGTTGGGAAGGTGAAAACAAAGGGCGACTTTATACGTTCTTTGATCCAGCCCAAGTTGATTCCCCTTTGGTTAAACAAGTCGAAAATTTATTAAAGAGTGGGTTGAAAGACCAGACAGCTGAAAACTTGAAGTCATTAATGGGGCATTTGGATCAGCGAGTCCGTCAGGAAGCTCAGTTTGAACTGGTGGAACGAACGGATATTGCGACGCTCAAAAGTGTTGCGATTGATACGCAGGAAGACCCGTTAGCGCGAGTTCATGCCATTTGGGGCATCGGACAATTAGGACGCGCAGGTTCATTGGCGGAGGATGCGGCAGGGATTCTCGGTTCACTTTTTCAAGATTCGGATTGGCATGTTGTGGCCGCTGCTGCCGCCACCCTTGGAGAGGTTGAATTAAAAAGTTCTCGTTCGCTTGCTGCTTTGCTCAGTCACAAAAATCTTCGTGTGCGGTTCCGAGCCGCATTGGCATTGGCAAATCATGGTGATTCTGGAGATGTGCCCGCGATTGCAAAAATGTTGATCGAAAATGCCGACAAGGATCCCATGGTTCGGCATGGAGGCATTATGGCTTTAAACGGTATTTTCACTCGGAAAGAATCGAACGCAGTTGCCGATTTGGCCAAGCACGAGTCGCGTAGCGTTCGGATTGCTGTGTGTGTGGCAATGCGAAAACTGCTTGAATCAAAACAAACGGGGATTTATCGACACCGATCCACGGCCACCAAGTTGCTTGGCGGCTGGCTCGAAGATGAAGATGAGCAGATAGTTTTGGAGGCCGCGCGGATCATTCACGATCTAGAAGTCAAACCGCAAATGAGTTCATTAGCAGCATTGCTCAATCGAGTGGATGATTTTGCAGAGGACGATGCTTTGCTTCGCCGTGTCATAAGCGCCAATGTTCGGGTGGGGGCAAAGGCGAATGCAGAGGCTTTGGTTCAGTTTGCGATCAATGATAAATACAACGAAGACCGCCGATTGGATGCGGTTAATGCACTCAGCTCATGGGCCAATCCCCCAGAGCGAATGATGGTTCTCCATGCTTGGCGGCCACTGGATCCAAACAAACGTAACGTGTTGGATGCAAGAAATGCAATTGAGTCAAATTTCACGGCCTTGATTAGCGGGACGGACAAGGTAACGGGGGCGGCCATTACTGCCGCGGGTAACCTCGGCCTGAATTCAATCGGCGATGGGTTGGCCCAAGTTGTTTTGTCAGACGACGCTGTTGAGCTGACCCGCGTCGCGGCTTTGGCAAGTCTTCAAACCTTGAAGTACCCAGGGATCAACGACGTGCTCGAAAATCTGGTAGCGAACTATGACTCGTTGTCTGAAAAACTCGCGGCTCAAACGATTAGAACCGTCGCCGCCGAAAGCGAAGAACGTGGAATCGGGTTGATTGAGAAGGCATTGAAAAATGGGCAGCAATACACCAAACAGGCTGCAATTGATACCCTCGGTCAAATGAAGGGCACTGCTTCGGGGACGCTGTTAAATTCACTGCTTCAAAAAATGATTCGCGGGGAAGTGGCTGATGAACTTCGACTTGATGTGACGATGGCCGCCGGAAATCGCGAAGAGGAAGAACTCAAAAAAAGTTTGAGTTTGTATGAAGCGAAGACAACCAGCCCTGACAACAAAATGTCTGCCTACGTTGATACTCTTGCCGGTGGTGACTACGAGGCGGGGGCGAAGATATTTTTCGGAAAAACCGAAGTCTCTTGCGTGCGGTGTCATCAAGTGGATGGGACTGGTGGTGAAGTTGGCCCGGAGCTTTCGGGTGTGGCGATCAAACGAAACCGAAAGTACCTGCTTGAGTCGATTGTTGACCCCAATAAGGAAATCGCGGAGGGGTTTGCACAAATAAAAGTCCAGACCGATGAAGGAGAGCTGCACACCGGGATTGTTAAAAGAGAAACGGACGAATTCTTGGTTCTTTTAGATGCTGATGGTAAAGAAATTTTGATTGAACAGGATGCGATTGAAGGTAAAAAGCAGGGGCAGTCATCAATGCCTGATGATTTGATTAAGCAATTGACCAAAAAAGAGGTTCGCGATCTCGTGGAATACCTTTCTGGACGCAAGACCCCGCAACCCGATAAAAAAATTGAACATGAATAAGAATAAGGAAACTTGTTCGGGGTTTTGTTGTGATCGTCGATTCTTCAGGTGTTGAGAGAAGAGTTAGTTGGCCACTTGAATCATTTTATTGAATGAGATTTGTCGGTTCAGGAAAGGATGTGGTGCTTCCTCGATAACGGTCGTACCTTGGGAGGCGTCAAGTTCTATGGGCGGCTTTTGCAAGGTGTCCGCAAGCCTGCTGGGGTCGGTCCTATCCCCCGAGCTGAACTAATGAGGTGGCTGTTCACTGCCCGCCAGTAGATGAAAACCGATCGCTCCAATATTGTTCCAAGTCGATGCCGGAGTTTGAGGCGTTAGCCTCTTGAAAACAGCTGGCAGCGTTGCAGACATGAATTTGAGATGTGAGTTTGGCATCCACCTCAAGTAACAGGAGATGGTCGCCAAGACATCACCGCCAGCGGACAATGCTTGCGAGATTTTTTCATGACTAACGCGATTGCTCTTGGCCCAACAAGCGAGATTCTCCAGCCGGGCGAGCGTCAAGTCGCATTTCGTTTTGAAACAGAATCGCCATTCCCCGAAGTTTGCGAAGGATATCTCTATTCCTTACTAACTTGGACTCTCCGGGGTCATTTTTTAAATCGTACAGTTTGAGACTTGGATTCAAGTAAAGTTTCCAGTTGCGCCAGCGCACTGCGGCGAGGGCACCTTGGCTGCCGTGGTAGAAAAATGCGTTAGTGTACTCGTTACGGTGAATAAGCGATTTCCATTCGCTCGGGGGATCCCATCGCCGTCGCAATGGAACCGAAGCGTTCAGTGAACGTTTCATGCTTGGGGGTGGCACATTTTCAGTGTCGCCCGTCAACAGAGGGCTGATATCACGGCCGTCGATGACTCGATCTTTCGGGACTTCGACTCCGGCAAACGTGGCTAAAGTTGGGTACCAATCCATGGCATGGACAACAGCAGCCGTTTCGGCATTCCCCTTCAAGCCCAACCCGGGCCCCCAGGCGATAGCGGGCACGCGAATCCCGCCCTCATAGGTAGAGAGTTTATGTCCACGAATCTTTTGCTCTGGCGTTCGTCCTGGTCCGCGTCCATTGTCGGAGGCGTAGATAATAATGGTGTTGTCGTCGATGTCGAGTCGTTTCAAAGTATCGAATAACCGGCCAACGTTGTGGTCGAGCTCTTGAATTGCATCACCGTACTCACCCCACTTCGAGCTACCCTGGAAATCTTTGCTAACGCCCAGCGGATTGTGAAGCATGGTATGTGGTAAGTAAAGAAAGAACGGCTTCGTTTTGTTTTTTTCAATAAATCTGATCGCTTCATCGGTGTATAGCTTGGTCAATTCTGCAGGGTCAACCGGGCGTTTGACGACCTTGCCGTTTCGAATTAGCGGCACGCCTCCCTGGTCTTCAAAATGAATGACTTCTACAGGGTCGAGATTGTGAAGCAGACCAAAATAGTGGTCGAATCCCTGGTTGCGGGGTAGAAATTCTTCTTGAAAACCGAGGTGCCACTTGCCGATACATGCGGTCGCGTAGCCTCGCGTCTTTAGTAGTTCGGCAATCGTCAGTTCATCCGGATGAATTCCCGAGCGTGAATCTGCGCGGTGCACCCATATTTCGTTTCCCACCCGCCTCGGATAGCAACCCGTGAGTAACCCTGCGCGGGATGGACTGCAGATGGGGGCCGCCGCGTAATAGTCTGTAAAACGCATGCCCGATTCCGCCATTGCGTCGATTCGTGGCGTCTTGATTTCGGTTGCGCCATAGCACCCTAAGTCGTAGTATCCTTGATCGTCGACAAAAATGAACAGGATATTGGGCGTTTGGTCAGCATTAGCAATGCCAGCAAGCGCGAACAATAAGGCAAGCAAGATGTATTTCATGGCCACGTTGCTCCGCGGTAAAAGTTAACGTTCTGTCTGCCCCAAAAGATAATGCTCCGGACAGGCAAGGAAATCAAATTAAAAAATGAGATGTGGAATTAGCGTCCATTAAAAAAGATTGCAGAAGTTCAAGTGCTTCTTTGACGACACAGCAGGGGCAGCAAGCTCGTGTTCGATGTGAAGCTAGAATGCGACGACTCGGTGCCTGTCATACATCCTCCTTCTCTTGAGCGATCTCCGAGACCGTAATCACGTTTCCGTAGATTTTAACGACTTCGACCTGCGCGCCCGATTCAACAAAGGCACCATCACTGATGACATCCACAGATCGGCCGGCAAATTTAGCTCGCCCTGCAGGACGCAAGAGAGATTCTGCTTTACCCCAATCTCCGACGGACACGACCGGATGCGGCTGTGGAATAGGTTTGCCCGTTTCGTTGTCTGTCGCATCTTCAGAACTTTTGATGGTCGGCATTGGCGTTAAAACCATTTGATTAAATACGGGAATCGATCCCAAGCGTTTGGATATGAAAGCTGCGCACGCTACAAATCCGATGCCAGAACAAATCATAATGAGCGCCGTCGTTGTCGTTTGATTCCACTGTGCAGCAGTTTGTGGAATGACGAAGTTTTGGCTTGCCAGTAGGACGCTCCCGAATAAAAGTGCCAATCCGGTTAGACCCGGAATGCCAAACCCGGGTATCACAAAGACTTCGGTAAATATAAATGTAATGCCTGCGACAAAGAGAATGACCTCCAGCCAACCGGAGGTGCCACCAAGGAATTTGCTCCAGAAAAACAGCACCGCGCAGAGCCCTGCCAGCAAGCCACCGATGCCAATGCCAGGGGCACTTAACTCAAAGTACAACGCGATTAGACCGGCCAGCACAAGCAAGCCGGTGATCAACGGCAGATTCAAATAATAAACGACGGAGTCGGTCAGGGTTGCCCGGTAGACTTTCAAGTTGTTTGGCTCGAAAGAAAATTCGGTGGCAACTTTTTCTCGACTGCTTTGGGCTCCTTGTCCAATCTCCAGCTCAACCGTCCGTTGGCCACTTAGAGTTAAGAAACGTTCAGGACCGCTTTCGGGGACCAGCTTCCATGGAGGGTCAGGTTTATTGATGGCGTCTACTCGAAAGCCCTTGAAAATCGCCTTTCCCTCGGGGTCGTTTTCGTTGGCCAACCGGTAAACCAGAACGTCTTTGTCAACAAATGCCTCAGCAAGAGCTGGTGGACGTCCTTTTGATTCCGCCAAATCTCTAGCATCACGAGAAAGATAGGACTCGATTTTTGGTTCAATCAACCGCCAACCCTTTTCAATATCAAATCCTATCTCACCGATGTCACCAAATTTTGCCAAAGGGTTAAGGTGGATTTCATCGCAGCCCAGGGAAACCAAGGCGCCTCCAGAAATGGCTTCGTTGTTAATAATCGCGACGGTATAGGCCCATGTACAGTCGCGGAGAGCTCGCGCCATTTCCAGGCTTTCAATTTTTAATCCACCTGGGCTGTCAATTTCAATGATTAAGAGGTCGACCCCTGCTGCCTTTGCTTTGGCAAATCTGTTTTTAAAATAGGTGGTGAGCTTCCCGTCAATTTGGCCTTTAAATTCAATTAACGCGGGGTTCTTAAAAGTCACGGGGCGCGGCCGGGTCATGTCGGGAACGGATCGTCCATCTTCCTGACCCATTAAGCTGATGCCCGTTGGAATGAAGACAAAGCCTGCAATTACCAAACGGACTACGATTTTTATGAATCTTGACCCTTGAGTGGGGTAAATAGATGTCGTCTTGATAGCGTGCTCCAAGTAAGCGGAATTGCTTTGGCGAAAATGACTTGCTAGCTGCATTTGGAGGTCGTTTCGAGCTTTTGGAAATCGAGGTTTGAGGATGTCGGCCGATTCATTCTAATCCTTTAACGATTTGGCACAAAAGGTGCAAAACAATTCCGGCGTTCGATTAGACGTTGGTCGAATGTTGAACAAGTCTGTTGGATTTTGGCAGTTTTTTGTCGGCAAAATCGCTTATTGGTTACGGCTTGTGGTTCAAGGAGTGAACTTGCAAGCGTGTATATTTTTCAAACCAATGATTTGACTTGAAAAACTTACGTTGATGAAAATCATCCAGTCCAAGGAGGGAACGGGATGCGAAAGATATCTTTGGTAGTACGAGGTCGGCTGTTTTGTGTTGATTCAAGTTGCAGCCGAATTCATCAGACCAGAAGGCTGGCTCTCTTAGCGTTTGTGATTGTTCTTCTTGCGCTTTCGACAAATGGGCTGAGTCAACCGTGTTATGCGCAGGGTCGGCAAGCCGAAAGTGCACATTTGTATTTCTTTACCGCACATGGTTGTGCGCCGTGTCGGCAGGTCGAGCCGAGTATCGAGGCGCTCAAGCGCGAAGGTTACCCCATCACGACGGTTTATACTTCTGAGCAATGGCAATTAAGCCAGCAACTCGGCGTAAGATCTACGCCGACCGTGGTCTTGGTTTCCAACAATAAAATTGAAGGCCGCAATGCTGGTCTAATCGACGCGGCGACTTTAAGAAGGTGGTTTGCTGCGGTTGGAATTCCTGCCGGTCAACCCAAGGCTCAGGTTGGAGCGAATATCGGTACGGGGCTGGCAAAATCTCAGAGCTTCGGTCGGCCAGCTCAGTCGCGAGAAGTGAAAGATGATTTTTCGACATCGACAAGCCACCAAGGAACGCGGCAGGCGGCGAATGCCAATGAATATCGTGCCATGAAGGCAACGGTCCGTCTTCAAGTTGAGGATCCAGAGGGGACCTCATATGCGACCGGTACAGTCATTCATAATCATCGAGGTGAGTGTTTGGTGATGACTTGTGGGCATGTATTTCGCGAGGCCAATGGCAAGGGAACAATTACAGCTGAGTTTGGCTTTGGTGATGGAGTTCGAAGCACCGCCCCCGGGCAGTTGATCTTTTACGACGCCGAGGCGCGAGACATTGCACTGGTCGCAATTAAGACTTCAAAGAATATCCAGCCGGTGGTCATCGCCGAGCGGAATGCGAGCGTCGTGCGAAGTGACGATATTTTTACGATCGGTTGTGATCACGGTGAGGATCCCACGATCCGTCGTTCTCGAATTAAGAATCGGGCTAAGTACGACGGGGCGATAAAATATGATATCTACGGCCGCCCGGTTGTGGGGCGCAGCGGTGGGGGGCTGTTCAATGCGTCCGGCGAACTTATTGGTGTTTGTAATGCTGCGGCAGTCGAAGTTGATGAGGGGATATACACTGCGCTCGATACCATCTATTGGCAGCTTGCCAAGGTCAATCTGCAGCACTTGTTTAATGACTCACGGGCAATCGCATCCTCTTCGCAAGTGGATGGGCAAGGCCTTCAGGCGAATGCTCGAAACTCTGGCTCTTCGCGAGTTACTCCCAAATCAGATTTGGCTGCCTTGGGCTCGGGACCGATTAGTCCTGATCGCAACCAGCAAGCGCAACTCGCCGGGGTGCGGCCAGTTTCGTGGGGGGCCGGTCCATTATCGAATTCAACTGATCAAGAGGTCATCATAATCATTAGGTCAAAATCAAATCCCAATCGGGCAGAAACGATTACGGTTGAGGACCCAACACCCAAGCTGCTGAATTATCTTAGTCGAATGAATGAGCAGCCTCAGTCTCGGCGTTTCGATGAAGCCAACCTCCGCGAGCTAAATTAGAAGGCGGTCTTTTGGTTGATGGCTGGGCTCGTTGAAGAGGCATTCAAGTCGATTGGTGAACCTCGTCACATTTGCTTGAATTTTCTATCGGTGCGCTAATCGAGCTTTCATTTTCTGGCAAACTTCGGCTTTTTTGAGCCGTATGTGTTCGCAGCTCAAGTGCAGATAGCCCTTCAACTTCGGGGGCGAATGTAGGTGCAGATGTTTCCGGTATCGGGAAATTTCTCAACTGAAGGTTAGTGCCACAGATTCGTTATTGTTGGACGGGTCGATTGCTGGTAGCACGCTAGGGGCAAGTCGGCTGGCCGTTTTGCGACGGAGTCTGAAATTCATTGTTTCCAGCGAAGAGCTGCGAGTTTTCGGAAAAGGTAAAATTACCTGAGTTTCATGCCATGCATTGCGATGACGGGGGTCGTGACACAGGTAAAAGCCTTAAAACCCCCCCAGATTCTCGAAAAACCCCACTTATGAAGGATTCAGGGCTAAGCCGCGAAAATCATAAATATTATTCATCAAAACAGTTTCGCCCAGAACTTTAATTGAAGACAATGGTTTCATTCACAACGGAGCACAGGTAACAAAGTCCAATCTCCAAAAATAACCACATTTTATCGTTCAGGAGCTCATGCGATGATTTCTAGAGGCAAGATTCAAGTTTTAGGGTTGGTGGCTTTGGCTGTAGTTCTTGGCGCTTCTGATGTAATGGCCCAGCCAGGACGAGGTGGGAGTAGTTTCTTTGGCGGCCGTAGTACTGATTTGAGCGGATTGTTGCAGAATGAGTCCGTTGGTAATCATATTGAGCTGAGTGATGCTCAAAAGGATGAGCTCACGGCTCTTCAAGAAGAAAGTACTGAGCGGCGAAATGATGCGATGAATGAAGTAAGAGATATGTTCCGCAGCGGTGATCGTGAGGAGGCGATGACGTTTGCACGTGAAAAGTTTACTGAGCTTCGAAGTGACAGCGATGCAGGGATTGGTGACATTCTACTTGAGCACCAGATGGAGCGTCTCAAGCAGATCGCCCTTCAGCAGGACATTCGTAGAAATCCTCAATCGGCACTCGAGAAATTGCTCGATATGGTCGAAGCGACGGATGAGCAAAAGGAGAAGTTTGCTGAGGCTCGTGAGCGGATCACAAAAGAAGTCGCAAAGAAAATTGCAAAAATCAATGAGCAGGCGATGCAGCAGATGGCTCAGGAGTCATTGACACCCTCACAGACGAAGGAATTCATGGGTTACATTGGTGAAAGCCTGCAGATCGAGAACCAGAGTCGGGGTGGATTCCGAGGTGGCCAACCGCAGCAAAGTCGCGGCGGGCGTGGCAGCGATCGGGGTGGTAGTGATCGGGGTGGTAGTGATCGGGGCGGTCGACGACCCCAGGGCGGCGACGACTTTTAATTAACACAACTCGAATCGGGTGTAACATCAGACGGCTGAGCAATGCTCAGCCGTTTTTTTTATTGTTGGAGTCGTTTTTTGTCGTCAACAACTTTGGGCCTTTTGAGTTAACGCGAAACTTCGACCAGAATACGGGGTTTAAATAGTCGTTGGGAATGAAAATCGGCCAAATTGGCCGGTTGGTTTGAAAGGATATTAAAACGAAATGGATTTGGTTAGGTCAGAAGAAACGCATCGCGGCGCCCTGTGCGCTTCCCTCACCCCAACACTGCGGTGCGTTTCTTCCGGCTTATCCATACAACCCGATTGAAGCTGGTTTTCCCGGTAGTTTTGGGTTGATTTGAGACGCAGCTTTCGGTTGCTCCTCAATAAAGTGGTTAGTGGAACGTGTGTTGGGGCACCGGTTTCTACGAAAGATGCCAGACTCCAGCGCTTCATGAGTGCCTTTGATTGTCAATGAATTGGTCATTGTGAGGGCCAGGAAATGTTGGTGCCATTGCGGCCCCGTCGTTGACAGTTTGTTGTGTTTTTGGCAGAGATTTTCATTATGGAATTAGTGGATACGCTGGTTCGTCGAGGACTGATTTCAGAACTTCAGCTCAATCAAGCCGAAAGTCGTGGGGGCGATGTTCTGGCACAGCTCATTCAGGCAGGTGCCGTCGAGCATCAAGATGCTTTGGAGGCTATGGCTGAAGAGGTGGGCGTTGATTACCTCGACCTGCGGACCACGACCGTTGATCTATCGCTGCTTGAGTCGTTTCCCCAGAAGATTATCTACCGGCAAATCTTGTTTCCCGTAAGTCGTCACAACGGGACGATCGTAATCGCGACCTCGGATCCTCTCGACTTTTATCCGTTGGACGAAATAAGTGCTGCGACAGGCTTGGCTGTTGAGCCGGTGCTTGCTGAACGCAGCGAAATCGCCAAATTGATCAAGAACCACTTGGGCGTTGGTGGTGAAACGATTGAAGGCTTGATCGAACAGAAGATGGACGAGGGGATTGAACTCCTCGATGAAATTGAATCTGACGGCAGCGAATTGTCAGAGTTGGCCCAAGAGGCCAGTGTGGTGCGTCTGGTAAATGAGATTCTTCTTGAGGCCGTTGAGTCGCGCACCAGTGACGTGCACATAGAATCGCAGCAAGACGGGATTGTGATCCGTAATCGAATTGACGGTATTCTTCACACTCAACCAATCCCACCAGAAATTAATCATTTTCGTGCGGCGATCATCAGCCGCTTGAAAATTATGGCCAAGCTTAACATCGCAGAGAAGCGACTGCCGCAAGACGGTCGTATTAAAATTCGCGTTAAAGGACGCGATGTTGATGTCCGCGTGTCAGTCATTCCGATGATTCACGGCGAGAGTCTCGTGATGCGTATTTTGGACAAAGGCGCGATGGTTTTCGAGCTAAAAAGTCTCGGAATGTCTGAGGAGACGTACAACGAGTTTGCCAAATTAATCTCGATTCCCCACGGGATTATTCTAGTGACGGGGCCGACCGGTTCGGGTAAGACGACGACGCTTTACAGTTCGCTGATTGAAATTAACGACCCCAAAACAAAGATCATTACCACCGAAGATCCTGTTGAGTATCAATTGGCGGGAATCAATCAGATCCAAGTTCACCCCAAGATTGGTCTCACGTTTGCTCATTCGCTGCGTAGTATTCTTCGTCATGACCCCGACGTGGTACTGGTGGGTGAAATTCGTGACTTGGAAACAGCCGAGAACGCGATTCAAGCGTCACTCACCGGCCACCTTGTGTTTAGCACGCTTCACACCAATGATGCTGCCGGCGCGTTTACTCGCATGGGAGATATGGGAGTTGAGCCGTTTTTGGTTGCCAGTACCGTTGAGGCGATCATGGCCCAGAGACTTGTCCGTCGACTTTGTACCGACTGTTGTCGGGAAGTGGATCCTCATGCTCTGGATCTTCCAGATGACTTCCCCGTTGATCGATTGAATGGTCGGAAGATCTTTGAGCCCGTCGGTTGCCGGGAATGCCGTGATGTCGGTTACCGGGGGCGATTGGGAATCTATGAGTTGTTGGTAACCACCAACGATTTGCGTCAGATGGCGCACGATCGAGCCAGTACATGGGAAATCAAAAAAGCTGCGATCGCGGGTGGCATGAAAACTCTTCGTGATGATGGTTGGTTGAAAGTCATGGAAGGGAAGACATCCATTGAAGAGGTCTTGCGAATCACCAAGGGTGATCGTCGTAGTTAACCAATTGGTTCGAATTCTACCCAAACACTTATTGCACACAGTTAAAGCCGAT
>JAQWLH010000237.1 GCA_029247405.1 Mariniblastus sp. | reverse complement strand
CTTCTTGTCGTCAGCCTTTTTGCCGTCAGCCTTTTTGCCGTCATCCTTCTTGTCGTCAGCCTTTTTGCCGTCAGCCTTTTTGCCGTCAGCCTTCTTGTCGTCAGCCTTTTTGCCGTCAGCCTTTTTGCCGTCAGCCTTCTTGTCGTCAGCCTTCTTGTCGTCAGCCTTCTTATCGTCAGCCTTCTTATCGTCAGCCTTCTTATCGTCAGCCTTCTTGTCGTCAGCCTTCTTGTCGTCAGCCTTCTTGTCGTCAGCCTTCTTGTCGTCAGCCTTCTTGTCGTCAGCCTGCCCAGATTTACCCTCGGCTGGAGACTTTTCTTGATCAGCTTGCGACTCTTGTGTGAGCACAGCAGACGAAACGTAAGAAATTTGACTGACAGCCTGTAATTTGTTTTCAGCGCCCAGTAGGGTCAGACTGGCTGTCAATGCAAAGCAAACCGAAACTGATAACGTCAAAAATGTTCTGGGGTAATTCATAGTCGTCTTCAAAAAATTTACTCGTTCAATCAACAGCTGGTCATCAACTCGATTTCGCCTAGCCTCCTTTGACCCCGACCGTCAGCTTCAACGTTTTGGTCTCGTCGCCACGTTGCACGACGAGCCTCAGCGTTGAGTTAGGCCAGATGTCAAGTTTTTTATAGGCGTCTTTAATTCCGTCCTTGTCCTCGACAGTCATTTTACCCATTTTAATCAGGACATCACCCTTTTTCATCCCAGCGACTTCGGCAGGCCCCTTTGGTTCGACTTTTTCAATCTCGTTGGTATCCTCGACGACACTGAAACCGAGAGTTCCCGCCCCATTAATGACAACCCCACGAGACATCAGGTCCCATTTTTCGGAATAGACATCCGCAGGCACGTGTAAGTTATCAGCCAGTGTTTGACCAATTCGGCTGTGAATACCGATGACTAATCCGTTCATGTCGAACAACGGTCCGCCCGAGTCTCCACCAACGAGGGTGCAGTCAGTCCGAAGTGAAATTTTCCGGTTATCGATGATTCGTCCCACCCGAACGACCAATCCGCGAGCCTTATCGATTCCTCCGGGGTGTCCTACCGCCATGACCCACTGACCGAGTTTGAGATCCTGCGAAGTTCCGATATCAACGTAAGGGAAGTCGCCCTCGAAACGGTCGTCTTTGTCGATGCCTTTAAAACGGTCTTTCCCGTCCTTAATTTTCAACATCCCCGAATCAACGGCTCCTGCTTGAACGCCCAAAGTTTCGGCAAGGATGCGTTTCTCTTTTCCGTCGACCATAAAGGTCACAAGTGCGGTGGCCCCTGGCCGACTTCCGATAACGTGAGCGGCGGTGAGTACGTACCCGTCATCTGAAACAACGACGCCTGACCCCTGAGAACCGCCCATTTGGATGTTTACGGTCGCTGGAAAAACATCCTTTGCCAGTTGGGCAAAATGAGATTCCATGAACTGCAACTGCTCAACCGTCTTAGGAATCTCTCCTGAAAAAAGGACCCCTTGATTGCCTTCTTCGGCCGATTCAACTGGGACGGTCGTGGACGCTTGTTCATCCGATACGGATTCACTTTGGGCATTCACCAGACCAAAACTTGATAATCCCAATGCCACGCTTAACGCGAGTGAAGCAGAATAACGACGCAAATAGTTCATGGGTCTCGTCCTATCAATATCGGCTTTAAGGCGTTTTTAAGTAGTTTTCGTGTGGCGAGTTTCCGACGTCACCAAAACCTTCAGAAAAGGGCAATTGTTCGGGAACATCGCGGTTACGGATAACGCCTGAATCCAACGACCTCTAGAAACAACTTCTGGAATATAGGCCGTTGTTAGGATTGGGCAGCGAAAAACCGTTCCTTTTATTTTACGCAATTCACACCTGATTTGAACCATTTCATTGTAACATTCACTCGCGTTAAATTGCATTTCACAGTTTAAACCGTCAAAAAATCGAGCTCAAAACAACGGTTAGTTTGCCAAAGGGGTTTAGAAACGACCGGCTCAAAGGCTGACATTACGTATATTCTTAGGGGAACATCGTGAAACGATTGATTTTCGGCTGCGGATACCTTGGACGAAGGGTGGCGGAAAACTGGCTAAAAACGGGGGATTCAGTGTATGCAATTACACGAAGCCAAGCCCGCGCTAAAGAGTTCCGCCAGATGGGAATTGAGCCAATCATCGCCGACATCACCGATCCCAACTCAATCGAATTTTTACCGCAAACAACAACTGTTTTGTTCGCAGTAGGAATGGACAGGACCAAGTACGACAATATCCGAGACGTCTATGTCAAAGGTTTACAGAACGTAGTGAATCGCTTGAGCAACTCGATTGAACAGCTCATTTACATCAGCTCTACAGGTGTCTACGGCGACTTTAGCGGAGATTGGGTAAATGAGTCCTCTGTCACCGAACCGTCTCGAGATGGCGGACAAGCATGCCTTGAAGCCGAAAAACTGATCGAGGACAGCGTCTTTAAATCAAGAAGTACGATCTTGCGACTTGCCGGAATCTATGGCCCCGATCGAGTACCCACTCGAAGTTTAATCGAATCAAAGAATTGGCAAATGCTCTCTCCCTCCGGTTATTTAAATTTGATCCACGTGGACGATGCTGCATCTGTCGTTCAAGTAATTGGAGATCATGCGCCAAACGGCGACACGTTTCTCGTGAGTGACGGCAATCCAGTGCTTCGACAGGAATACTATGAGTTTGTTGCGAGACAATTTGGAATCAATCGCATTGACTGGAAAGAGCAGTCAACTGAACCGCCCCAAAGTTCACTTCGTGCCAAACGTTCGAGAACCAGTAAGCGAATTTCCAACAAGAAGTTAACCCAGACCTTCGATATCAAATTCGATTACCCGAACTATCAAGTAGGTCTGAGGCACGCGTTAAACCAGTAAAAGCGATCTCGTTGTTTTACCTCTCACAGGACCGTTTTACCCAAGACGGCAAAGCGTAAGACTTGCAACTTGTCTTGAGTCATCCGGCTCTTTTGTACGTAAAACTACAAGCATGCCCCCAGGTTGGTGCTGGATTCCACGCCAATCAACACTCAGCTCAAAATCAACACGGATTTAAATCTGCACGATCTTTCCAACAAATCAGACTGCCAATAAGCTGGTCAGTTGAATCGCAATGATTCAACCAATAAACTATCGGATTACCGGCACATTGGCTCACCACGTGACTCGGCAATTTTTCATTTGCACGTCACCCAAACTTATGCTCGAACGAAAACCGATCTTCCCCAATATCATCGAAGTCAACCATCAACTGGGTCACGTCCTCGGCTGTAACATTTACGTCGTTTACGATGGCGACAAATGGGTGATGATCGACATTGGTTATGAGGAAGTAGTCGACGAAGTCATTAATATGATTCGCGACATTGACTTACCGTTTTCGGGTTGCCAATCGCTCATTGCGACTCACGCTGATGTGGACCACATTCAAGGTTTAGCCAAAGCCAAGCAAATCTTGCGGACAACCGTTTCTGCTCATCCACTGGCAGCCGAACCACTGAAGTCAGGGGATCGAATCAAGACCTTCGCATTAATCGAAGCACAAGGGATTGATATGGCCATGCCACCGGTTGAAGTCGAAACACTGATCGACGAGGGCGATACCATCAATATCGGCAGTCTTGAACTCGAAGTCTGGCTCACTCCGGGACATACTGACAGCCAACTCGCCTTCCGTCTTGGCGACTACCTTTTCAGCGGTGACAACATCTACCGTGACGGTTGTATCGGGGCAATTGACGCACACCACGGCAGCGATCTTTTGGCCTTTTCAGCCTCGCTTAAACGAATTCGTGAAAGCGATGTAAAGTGGCTTTTACCGAGCCACGGACCAATTTTTCGCAAAGACGATGACTTACTCGATGCCGCAATCAAGCGAGTCGAAGGCTATCTACACATGGCAGATTTTGGCACCTGTGCAATTGATTGGCCTATGATGGACGAATTCGAAAAAGAGATCGCTGCCGGAAAAATGCCGAGTTGAGGCATCTTGCCGGGAACTCCACTCGGCCAATGTTCTGGATCAAAACAAGTGACTTGGATTCCGATTCCACGCCGACTAGGTAACGATCGTGCCTACCAGATTGGACCGACTGTGTAAGCCTCACAGACAAGGCGTTAAGCCGACCAGCCAACAAGGCAAGGACGGAGTCATCCTGTATCTAGCTTGCTCAAATTGCTGACCAAGATTTGATAGCAGAGGGCGGACGAATTCCGCTTACGTAACTTGGATAAACTTTGACGGCTAATTTTGTCGTCAGCTAGACTTGCTTTCACTCTTGGAACGATATTGTCAGACAAACGCTTAATGCCGTTTGTACGTTTTGCCGATTCAATAACAGACAAGACCCAATTTGGTTTGCCGGTTTCCTGGTTGGAACCCACTGCAACCAAACTTTTTCGTGCAAAGCACTGTCGTTAGGAGACAAACTCCATGATCCTTCGTTTATTTACTGTTGCGATTTGCGTCTGTGCTTTCGCCGTCGTCAATCAGGCAGACAACGCCCAAGCCCAACAGCCAGCCTACGGCGCAACATGGGGCCAGCAAGGCACCCAAAACCTGAATCGGTTTTATCACTACCCCTACGTAACTTATCCGCAAAATTACTGGGGTAATCATTACTACCGAAGCTCAGATAGCCTGTACCACCGCTATCCTGCCGAGATGCGAACTCCTGTTTACAATAAAGCTTGGCACAACTACTACCCGTCCTCGCGTCGTTACCACTGGGGACACCACTTTATCACTGACGTTTTCTAAGTTTGAAACGAAAAGTGAAGAGTTTTAGTAAGAATTGAAAAAGCCACCTATCAAGGGTGGCTTTTTTCGTGAAGACACGGCGGACCGGCCTTTTGACTCACGGCACAATCGAGTGCCAAGCGGAACGCTTGAAACGAGATTCGGTTCCTCAATCTCCACTTGCTTGTTCGTAAACAGCCTGCAATAGAGCTTCGACGTCTTTGAATTTTTTCTTACTGGCGATTGGCAAATCAAGTAACTGCCGCGCGTCGGAATCACTATGGCCAAGCGCAACAAGAATCTGAAACGTTTCGTCGACGATGGAACGTTCAACATTCATCACGGATGCGACTTCTTCCCGCTGCACGAGCAAAGCGAATTTGGCCATTTTCCGTCTCAGTTGAGCCACAATCTTCTCAGCCATTGCGGGCCCGACTCCCGGCATCGTGGTCAAAGATTTTACGTCCTGCTGTTCGATCGAATTGGCGATATCACGGACGGGCCTAACCATGGCTCGAAGAGCTTTCTTCACTCCAAGGCCGGGGACTGAACAAAACAACTGGAAAAATTGTTTTTCAACGATTGTGTCGAATCCAACTAGCCTTGGAGTTAACCGCCCCCCTTTTTGTACATTCCCATCAATGTACTGAATCGTGTAGAGGCTGACATCGCTATCAAGCTTTAATTGGAGATGCCGGCACGTAAAGTCTGTAATGAAGACTTCGTATTCAAAGGCCTCAACACCGATCGTGGCTGTGGTTTCTTGTAACTCAATTAATCGTCCAGTTATTTTTGTGATCAACTTGCTGCTCGAGTAAGAAATGGTTGTTGGTGACAACAGAATTTTAAAGGGTTCGTTTTCAACCGGGAATTTTGCAACCGGAGGAAAGCTCCAGCTACGTTAATGAACTTGGTCTCAGCGCTAAGTAATAATGACACAAAGCGATCGCCAAGGCGTCGGCAACGTCCGGCGGTTCTGGAATCTCGCTTAAACTTAACTGCCGGGCCACCGCCAATTGAACTTGATTCTTGGGTGCCCGCCCATTACCCGTCAGAATCTTTTTAATTTGGGTTGCAGCGTAATTCGCCAGCGGCCTTTCTCGTTGCTGGGCAGCTAAACAAATGACGCCCCGCGCGTGCCCCATGATAATGGCGGTTTGGGGTCGTTCGTAGTGGCTGTAAATTTCTTCCAGGCCGATCGTATCGGGTGAAAGCGAATCAATGACATCCAAAACTCCCTCATGAATTGAGTTCAATCGGGCTCCAAAATCAGCCGAGCGTTTGCTGCGAATCACGCCCGCCTCGACCAGCGACACCGCTGACCCCGACGCATCTGACGAGACGGAGATCACGCCGTAACCGGTAATATTCAGCCCCGGATCGATGCCCAGAATCCTTGTTTCTGTTCTTTCCGTCATTCCATCCTCTATCAATTGGCGTGTCTAGTCCTTGAAAAGCAAGGCAACACATTGTGCCATCATGGCTTCATTCTGACCCACTGATCCGACCCCTTCACCGGTTTTGGCTTTGACGCCAACTTGCTCGGGCATGATATCCAGAATCTCGGCGATCCGGTTCGCCATGGGGCGTTTGTAAGGAGAAAGCTTGGGTTGCTGAGCAAATATAATGCAGTCGAGATTGGCAATCTTGAAGCCAACTTTGGTCAATCTTTCAAAAGCGAGCCTGAGCATATCCGCCGAGTCGCGATCCTTATTTTCTGCGGCCGTATCCGGGAATAGCTCGCCGATGTCTCCCATCGCCGCGGCTCCGAGAATCGCATCGGTGACCGCATGAAGCAAAACGTCGGCATCACTGTGCCCGTCGAGAGAATAATTGTGTTCGACATCAATCCCACCCAGCCGAAGCGGTCCGCCCGGCTTGAGCCGATGGGTATCGTGACCGATTCCGATTCTCATTGTGGCTGGATTCACGTTGGTGACTCAATAAAGTTAGATATTCTTGCCGAGCGGAGAACGTTTCTTGCTCGATCGGTTTGAAAAAACAGCTTCTAACAAAGTCTCCCGACACAAAGGCTCAGGAGCGGTTTGGCTCAAAATAAGTTATGGCTCGTTTAATCGCATCGACAGCAACCAAGATCGTAACTCCGCAACCGACTACCGAAAACCTCAGTTCGGTCGCCGACATTCCCACTTACCGCCTGTTGGATTGACCCATTGCAATTTATAATTCGCTCATGGCAATTATTGAGATTAAGAATTTAACGAAATCCTACAAGGTTTATCAAAAGCAAGAAGGTATCCTAGCTTCGGTACGCGGTCTGTTTCATCGAGAGTACCGCGAAGTCCATGCCGTGCGAGATATCGATTTATCGGTCGAAGAGGGTGAATTTGTCGCCTTTCTTGGCCCCAACGG
>JAQWLH010000226.1 GCA_029247405.1 Mariniblastus sp. | reverse complement strand
GTCGTCGATCAGGAGGCGAATCCCACAGACCCAGTGCCATTCTCCGCGCGAGCTCAAAATCCTTGCTGCGCGGCTGCAAAGCAGGATAAAGAAAACGCGGAGATTTCAGGGTCATTATCACAACGCGTTTGACTTGGTCCTCAATCGACAGATCTTTTTCAAAATGCTGATCGACGTAAAAGTGAAGGTCCTCTTTTGACAAAGAAGCGACAAAAGCTCTTTCAGTAAATTGCCGACAAAACTTCTGGACCTTTTCCTTCGCGTCGCCATCAGTGGCCCTAGCTCTGGCTAATTTCCAAACTCTTTCCGAAACCCAATTTGCCACATCGATCGCAGCACTGGTTGTTGAAGCATCCCATTGCAACGAGACATCGACGCCACGTTCGTACCCAAAACTCGCATCGTCGGCAGGAAAATCAGTTGAGACGACAGCGACTTCTGAGGCTCCGCTTCGAACGAGGGAGGTCGGCGGAATAACATGAAGAGGTTTGTTGGGTGGTTTCCAAAGCAATCGAATCTTGGCGGGAGGATCGGGATAAGAAAACATCTCGAGCCTGAGGGTATAAACCCGCCCAGCCAGCAAGTAGATCATGGCAGAATGATCCACAACCTCATCGGATCGCACCCGACGATCAATCAAGGCACTTTCGGTGTCATTAACCCAAAGCCGAAATCCATTTTTCGATTGAACCACGACCTGATAGTTCCCTGACTCCGTTGGAATCAGCCCTCCGTCCCAATGGACCGAGAAGCCGTCGTTCATCTTGTTCTCGCCTTTTTTCTTTTTGATATTGAGGGATTTATATTTCCCAGTGGGATCAAAATGCGGAACTCCGTCGCCAAAATCGATAACCGCGTCGACCTGTTTTGCCAACCGGCGATCGGCAGTCTTTCCGCGAGCAGCAAAGTACTGCCCCTCGATCCCACGCTCCTCCGGTATGACAAAGTCTCGCCCAAAGGACCCGAGCAATTCGGCGACCGATTGACGATACTGTGGAACCGTTAATCGCGACAGTTCGATTCGAGCTGCGTTAAACTTTCTTTGCGCTTCCAAAGAGTAAAAATTCTCGAAAACGTACTTGGCAACCGCTGCGGCGTGCTCCCCAACGCATTCATCCGGATTCTCCTCAGGCATCGTGTCAACGATCAGTTGTGTCAACTGGTTGAGTGACAGATCACCTTGGAGTCGTTCCGAAAAATGCTTGGGGTTGCCCTCACCCGCAACTCCATGACAGGACGCGCATTGGGTCGCGAAGACTTTGCCACCCAACTCTTGAAACGCATCTGCGGTAGAACCGCCCCCGAGCAGGACGATCAACACCATCGCCAGAATGTTAATGTAACTAAATGGGAGGCTTAAATTCATTGCGTGTCCCGTTGGAACAAGTTGGTACCAAATCTTAACCGATTTTCTGACAAAGAGTTATCTCGGCCCTGACTCCCCTAATAGGATGTTTGTCCAACCTGTTTTTTCGCAAATTAATCAACGGTTTTCACAATCTTTTGGCAAAATGCGTTACTTGATCCCGACTATGTAACAAACCCAACAAGGGGTGCTATCCGCGTTCTCGACCTTGGCCCACTCGTCAAGATCATTGCCTTTTTCGTCTTCCATGTCCCAGTAAACATGACTCCCACTGAACCCTGCTTCTTCTAGCATTTCACGGACTTCCGTAATCGTCCAAAATCGCCAGTGATATTCAAAAGCATTTTTGAGTTTACTTCCATCGGGAAAACTAAAACTAATATAGAAACTGGCGTCCTGAGTGATCGGATTGTAGCTGGCTTGCTTCCAATCGTACCGAAAGCCCTTTTTCCCCTTCCTAATTTTCCGCTTGTCGACCTGCCCCTCGATAAAGCAATCGCCCCCGCCCATCATATCCATCACCATGATGCCTTCAGATTTCATATTGGCGCGAGCGGCGCGAAAATAATCAATGACTTCGGCTCGGGTCTTGAAAATCCAAAACGAAAAATTTTGCGCCGCCAGAACATCAACCTGTGGTCGATTTCGTTTGCGAACGTCCTGCTCCAACAATCGCACCCGTTGCTGCTGCTCATCTTTTAATTTTGAATAGTTATGGTCACGCCCCCACTGCAAGGTTTCAGCACACAGATCAACCCCCAAGGCAGTTCGCTTTTTGTTTGATTTGACCCACTCACAGCATACTGAAAATGTGCCACAGAAATCTTCGCGAAGAGTATAGGGCTTCTTACCATAAGCGTCTCTAAAGGCTTGTTCGAAAAAATCGACTTCGTGCTCCGGAGACTGAACTGACTTTTGGTAGCATAGAAATTTATCGGCTTTTTCGGCAAGTGTCTTTTTTTTGGAACCCATTACTTCTCGTACTCTCTCGTCATTTCAAGTGTTGTGAATCAAGTTGGCTTTGACAATCTGTGAGCAGCAAATCTTACACCGAATCAAAGCCGACGACGATATGCCAAAACACAAAAAGCCCCGCCTGAGAGGACGGAGCTTTTTCGCAAATGCCACAGCAGAATTTTGATCGAACCTATTTATTTACTTCGACCATCTCCAAAACTCCTAGCTCGGACGCGTTCTGGTACGACTCGTTACTTGCATCATTCCATTTCATCGTGGATACACGATAGCCACCCCCCGCATCATTATTTACCTGAACGTCGAAACCAATTTTTTTACCCAGCTCAGTCTCGATGTTGATGCGAGATTCGACAATGTAGCCACCCTCGACTTGGGTTACGACAGATTTGTAATCTGCTTTATAGTTGGTTGCCCCAACCGTTATCAATCCATCAGCTCCGGTTCGATACTGAGCGTCATCTTCGTCGTAAGCCCCGCGACTGAGGTTTCCATCAACAAAGAACTCAACCGAATCGCACTCCCATGGCTCATCCGAAGTACCACTGATCTTTGAGTCAGACACCTTTGCCAGACAGTACAAGTGCCCATTATCCCACATGCATTTCACCCAAGCCGTTGCCGGCTCTTCATCGGCTTCAAGGGCGTCGTGCTCCTCGACGGCTCGTGTGGTTTTTAAACGAGGGACATGCTTCCAGAGGTCATCAATTTTTCCATCGACGGTTGGGGTGCCTTTAATCGCTTTGACTGTTCGTCGTTCCGTTCCGTCGAGTTCCTTAATGCGAAGGTTCTTCCATTGGACCTTAAAAGGACCTTTATTTTTTTTAATTGAATGAACCTGAAGACCGATAAATCCTTTTAAAGATTCCACTTCTGCTGTTTCAACGTCTTCAATTGGATGCCCATTAATCCAGGTTTGAATTCGATTTCCATCGGCAATCACTCGGTAAGAGTTCCAACCGTCGTTGTCAAAATAATCGTGCTTGGGCTGCTGGGGACTAATCCATTTTCGGCCAGTTCCCTCGGAGTAAATGTAACCAGCTTCCGCAGGCCCCGACTCAATTTCAACCTGAGGACCGTGGACACGACCGCCGTTGACCTTGGGCTTGCTCAACGACCGAATTTGCACACCAGAGTTCAAACCAACATCGACCTTTACCTGAAATCGCAATTCGAAATCAGAATACTCTTTGATCGTGCAGAGGAAAGAGTTTGGACTACCGACTTTCGTATGTCCCATAATTGTTTTATTAACGACTTCATATTTTGCCGTTCCATTTTTTTGAACCCAGCCGTTAAGGTTTTCACCATTAAACAGTGATTCGAACCCCTCCTCGACGTCATTGATTAAACCCAATCCCCTCGGCCCCGATTGCTGAGCGACAGCAACCTCAAAAATCAGCCCGAAGAAAGCGAGTCCAGCAAAAGCGAATAAAAAATTGGTTTTCATGATCAACCTCGTTATACGTTTGTCTTTGACATCAAAGATCAGTGTGATGAATAGCAAAGCCGGGCGATGAATTGTCTTAATCGTGATTTCCGGTTAAGCTCGGATCACTCAGCCTTTTGAACGACTTATTTCTCCGCGGCTCCACACTCGATGAACCAAAAGAAACCTCTTGTTCCACCCAATGAAAAATGCCCGCAGCATGGGAGTCGTCACCAATGCCCATTGGTGTGCAAGTATAACCACTTTGAGTCAGAGGATCTAACGATCGACGCGTGGGAACTCAAATGTCTTGACTGTGGTTGGCGAGATACAATCGGCTACCGAAGTGACGAACTCGACGATGAAGAACTTGCTGACAACTTTGATCCCAAACAATGCCCGTTTTGCGCAAAGAAAGACCTACCAACCGGCCAACTTCCCTGCGAACAGAATTGTGCCAATTCTAATGAATGACTTATTGCGAACCAAATTAGAACGCTTTTAAGTCAAATGCAGTGATCCGCTTCGATTGCCCCGGACTACGGCGAAATGTAGCGAAGCAGGTTGCGAAACGGTTGCCCGTCAACATAAGCCGTTGGCTGGCCAATGATCCCTTGCCCTAAATAGGTTCCCGGCTTGGCTCCACCGAGGTTGACCAAAGGACGATAAACACCCGAGCCGGTGAAAAACGGTGTCCACCAACGTGAGCGTTGAGAGTTGAATTGCGGTGTACCGATTTGATTTCCATACTGATACCCTTGAGCCGGAACACAGCACTGCGGTAAGGCTGGCTGACTGTATCCACTTTGGTCTCCGCCCGAGCCATCATTTATAATCGGAGCGCTGATGGAAGGAGCCTGAAACGCGGCTTGGTATCCCGCTGTGACTGACGTGTAATTTGGAGGACAGCAATTCTGCCCAGCTTGAACCGCAGAATTGCCTGGCTGATAGGTAACCTGACGATATGCATTGGCTTGCTGAGTCGGCGGGGCAGTCAGTTGCCGCGACGCCGGCTGGTTTTGAAAAGCGAGTCGTTGAGCGCTCACCGCTTGGTTGATCCGTGACTGTCGAGCTGAATCGAGTGTGGAAGACCGTTGCTGCTCGACGGCGGCTCGACTATTGGTTAGAGGCTGGCTCGATGTACGAGCCGAACGACCTAGGACTGCGTTTTGGTTTGCCAGGCTGAGATTGTACGACATCGGCTGATTCGAGGCATATCGCTGCCCTCCCAAATTTCCGTTGGACAAATTTGACCCAACCGAAATTTGATTGGTCAAACGCCCACTGCCGCCTCCCGGTGAACCCGCAAAAGCCGAACGATTTGAGACATTATAACGTGGTTGACGGGAAGTCGGATAAGGATAGATATCGTTGCCATTTGGCTGGCGGTAAAACGAGGCGTTGTCTCTTACCGTAGTCGGTAGTGGCGGGCTGGGCGTAAACCCCGCTCGTACCGTTTTGTTTGAATTACCTTTTGGCAGCCCGGCGATGTCAGCACCTGATTGAATCAAGCGAGAAACCCGAGGCTGCCCGACAGCTGAATTTGACTGTGAAAAAACCTCAGTGGAATGCAACGCAAAAACGAGAAATGCCCCCATCCCAAGCGTTACAACAGTCTTCAATTTGGTGCGGCTCATGTTCATTCTCCGATAGATAAGCGTCTCTGCTGACAAGGCAGCCACGTTGCCGTCACGAAAACCTGCGCAAAGACGGTGATGATAATTAGCAGAACCAAAATTGGCCGCCAAGCTCAATCAAATCTGGGCCTGATAAATACGTGGCATCATCGCCAATATGTTTCGCTAGCAGCTCTCAAATCGAAGCCCCAAGGCGTTCACCGAGAGTCAAAAAGGCGTTCCGTCGGCGCAGAGATTGATGGGCTTCCAACATCCTGGCAACCAACCCTGATTTTGCCTCAAACCAGCCTACTGAGCTGCCGAGCTTCCATCTTCCTGCAACTCTTCGGAGTCAAGCTTCGCGATGCCAATCCCCATGAATCCAACCAGTATGGTCATCAGCGGGCTAATGAGGTTGAAGAAACAGAACGGTGCATACAGAAGAGTGGCAACCCCAAGGACACCGCTTTGGGCCGCTCCACATGTATTCCATGGAATTAATACCGAAGTCACCGTCCCTGAATCCTCCAAGGTTCGGCTGAGATTCTGTGGTGCAAGTCCGCGTTCCTCGAACGTTTCGCGGAACATACGCCCCGGAACAACAATCGCGAGATATTGATCTGAGGCGGTCGTATTAACAAACAAGCAAGAACCGGTCGTCGTCGCGATTAATGACCCGGTTGTTTTGGCAAAATCTATCAAGGGTTCAGTGATCCGACGGAGTAATCCGGTTGCTTCCATCACGCCACCAAAACACATCGCAGTGATAATTAACCAGATCGTGTTGAGCATTCCAACCATCCCCTTTCCCTTAAGGAGCTTCGCTGCAGCAACTTTAGCTTCCAGCTCTGGAAATTTTTCCGTCAGTATCTCACCGGAAGCTTCAAACTCTTCCATCGTCAAATCCGGGTTAGAGGTTTGAATTTTGGCGGCCTTCAATTGGGCTGCAGCCAACGACTCTTTGGCAGCAGCGGCATCGTCTGCTGACACTCCTTCCGTTTCCCAACCCATTGAGTTGGTAAACGCTGTGTAAGAGCGAACGGCGTAGTTTTCAGTCGGTTCCATTCCCGCGATCTTGGTGATCATCGTGGGCTGAAATATGATGGCAAATACACCTCCCAGAACGGCCCCACAGAAAAGCGCCGCAACCGCGTCTACCTTCAGGACCACCATCACTAAAACGGACAAAGGCACTAAGAACAAGACCGGGCTGAGCGTATCAAAGTGCGACAGGACTTCCTGTTTGAGTGCAGTGGTATCGGAAGCCAACGCGCTTGAATCGGCACCAAATCCGATTGCAAGATAAATGACCAGTGCGATGACGAAACTAGGGATCGTCGTCCAAAGCATATATTTGATATGCGTAATTAACTCAGTTCCGGCCATGGCAGCCGCCAGATTGGTTGTATCAGAAAGCGGAGAAATTTTGTCACCAAAATAGGCTCCCGAAATGATGGCTCCCGCCGCCATGGCTTCGCTGACTCCTAACGCCGAGCCAATCCCCAGCAGGGCGATCCCGACCGTCGCCACCGTTGACCAAGAACTACCAGTAGCCACCGAAACGATCGCGCAGATCACCGCCGAAGCAAACAGAAATATCTTGGGATCTAAAATATCTAAACCGTAGTAAATCATCGCTGGAACTACGCCACTCATCATCCAAGTTCCTGCCAAGGAACCAATCAGCAGGAGAATCAGCATTGCCGTCAAGGCGGAACCAATCGCCCTTTCAACTCCCTCCAACATTTTTTTGAATGGGATTTTGATCAACAACCCACAAATCACAGCCGCCGCCGAAGCAAAGAGCAATGCAATCTGGTTGGGACCATACGACGAGTCGCCCCCGTAGAGATAAACATTGGCGCTAAGCAACCCGATCAAGACAACGATTGGGATCAAGGCAAGTGTCAGCGACGGGCGTGGTGACACATAAGGCTGAGTTTGATTCATTTGGCGTTCTGCAATGATTGACGAAACAGCGAAACCACCATTTTTTGCACATTCGCTCAATTGTCAATTCGAGCAAACCGCGATTCGTGACTATGCAGCGTCTTCTTCCAACATTGGTGGGTTTTCACGCAAAATAATCGCAGATTCGCCTTTTGCCGATTCGGCCCCATTTACCACCCAGGGCGACTGCGGCAAACGTAGGATGAACTGAGAACCAGATTTTTCACGATCATTGTATTCAATCGTCCCACCATGAAGACGGGCAATCGTCCAGACTTTCGAGAGCCCAAACCCAAGCCCGCGCCCAGCTTCACGCCCGCTGTAGAACGGATCAAAAAGATGCTTTTGAACTTCGTCGCTAATCTCCAAGCCGTTGTCCCAGACGGAAATCATCGTCTCCGCCTCCAATCGATCGACCCGAACTTCGATTCGACCCTCTCCAGATTTTGAGCAGATTGCCTCGATCGAATTTTGAATCAAATTCTTTATTGCAACGCTAATTTGAGTCGCATCCACTTCGATGTCGCTCACGCCAGGCCCGACTGTAACAAAAATTTCGATGTCCTCAGATTGCTTAAAAACAGGTTCGAGCTCATGAAGAATTTTGTTAACCATCAACCGAACAGCAACCCTCTGTTTAGAGATCGCCGGCGGATGTGCAAACAACATCATGTCGGAAATCATCTCATGGGCACGAATAGCCTGCTCATAAATCACCGCCAGCTTATGTCGCTTTTCATGATCTACCTCAATGGCCAATATTGTTTGCGCGTGCGTTGAAATATTTGCTAAGGGATTGTTGATCTCATGACTCGCACCGTAAGCCAGCTGCTTCATCGATGCAAGCTTTTCTGTTCGCAATCGAGACTCAAATTGGCGATCTGATTCGCCCGCTAAAATTGCACAGCGTAGCAGTTGCAGCGCATCAACTCGCTCAATTTTGACTGTCCAGTCATCCCTGATTTGCCAACGTGTTTCGATGGCACGAGCCTGTTTGCATTTAAAATCTTTCGCACGAACCATCCTCCCAACCACTTGGTTGATCAGGGCTTTCGATTCATCCTTGTTAATGTCTGAAATACGACAAACAAATTCTCGAAGCGATTTTCGAAGCTGCCGGTTTGACTGTGCAAACAAGTACTCTTTAAAGAACTTACGAAGCTTGGCCTGAGACAACGCTCTGGCTGACCTAGGACGAACGGGTGCGTGCTTTTGAGCCAGCCCCACCAACTCTTGGGCCAAACTACGTTGGCACCATAGAACTAACTCCCGCGTTGAATTTGGTACTCGACCCAACTGAGTTCTAAATCTGGATAAACCAAACAAGACCAAGGCGGGATTGAGGCGAAGAAGCTTCCGCAATCGTTTCAACGATTTTGAAGATTGAAGATTCACGTTTTGATCAAACGACGTTGCCAGTCGAAGCAAATCAACGGTCGGACAAGGAAGCCAAACCGCTCCGCCACTCTGCGCAACGGTAGAGACCGAACGTTCGACAACGGACGTCGTTTCTGGTTTCACCAACTCAATCGGTAACCAATACACGCCGATTCCTGATGTTTTTCTCGAACGGAGAATAATGCAACGCATCCAAATGAGAAGCTATCAAAAACGCACCACCGACAGCGTGTCGAGGTGCGTCTTGATGATTCGTCAGACTGCGAAAGGCTAGAGACCCTTACTTTTCGCAGCCAAATTTATCCAACTGCCTGTCCACCGGCAACATCCATGTCGAGCATTTCACAGCCACGCTTCAACAACAAATCGACTGAGAAAGGCTTGTTCATGAAATCGTCTGCCCCAGCGGCCATCAAATCGGCGATCTTGTCCTGCTCAACCATACCTGAAATGCAGATAATCTTGACAGACTTCATCGTCGAGTCACTCCGAACACGCTGGCAAACTTCTTTGCCGTTGATATCGGGTAGCATGACGTCCAAAACTACCAAATCGGGACGAAACTCTTTGACCAACATTCCGGCACCAAAACCGTTGTTGGCGGTCTTGATTTCAAATCGTGAGTCCCGACTGAAAGTGTCAACCATCAACTCTACCAATTCCTCATCGTCATCCACGACTAGGAGCTTTTTCTTGCCGCTCTCGAGTGCTTCCGTTGGAATTCCATTCTCTTTCATGAAAGAGAATAACTGCTCCCGAGGAATTCGGCGAAAACGACTGCCGGGGACACGAAACCCTTTTAGGCTGCCGTTGTCAAAACAGCGAATGATCGTCTGCTGACTTACCTTGCAGATCTTGGCTGCTTCACCGGTCGTGAAGACTGTCTTGGTACTCATAAACCATCCTCTCCCTAGGTGGTCGGGTGGGCCGACATTTGATTACTAATACGCCGACTAATCACAACTTAAGTCTTCCCCCTTCGGACGAAAACAAAACAAGTGTCAGTAAACGCTGTATCCACCACAAACTACTGATCCATGCTATTTGGCACCTTCAACCGCAATATCCGATATTGCCGAGTTTGCCAACGCGACCGAATTATATATCCCCTGCAATACTGGTCAAGATTGATTGAATTGCGATAAACACTGTAATTTCATGGGTTTAGTAAATCATCGCCAATAAAATTGAAATTTTCTATTTACACTCGAAAGCCTATTTATCCTAAACTCGGCTTACTATTCATTTAGCTTATGACAACACAAAGGCAGTCTGCGAACAGAAAGGGAGTTAGTAAAAAAGAAGACACAAGGTTATTTGAGCATTTGAGGTGAGTCTAATTTAACTCGAATCAGCTACAATATCGCAAGCAAAGAGTTGTCATCTATAATCGAGCCAATGCCAAATTCAGACAAACTCATTAACGAACGTTTCCTGACAACCCAGTGGAGTATGGTTGCCCAAGCTGGAAAGCAAACCGACAACCGATCCGTCAAGGCGTTACAGGAACTCTGCCAGAATTACTGGCTTCCTCTTTACGCATACGCTCGTCGACGCATGGATCCTGAAAAAGCTGAAGACATGACCCAAGGTTTTTTTGCGGTCTTGCTTGAAAAGAACTTCTTGGAAACAGCGAAACAAGGAAAAGGCAGATTTCGTGCGTTTTTAATCACCGCGTTTAAGCACTTTTTGCTCAATCAACACGATTATGAACAAGCCATTAAACGGGGTGGCCAAACAAAGCTGCTCTCGCTTGATTTTGATTCGGCCAACTCTCAAATTTCATTTCAACCTGTCGACAACCTGACCCCAGAAAAAGTATTTGAACGGCAATGGGTTCTGACTCTTCTCAAGAACGTCATGGAACGATTGCGGATACACTATGCGGGGAAAGGTGGTGACCACCTAACGCGTTTTGAAACCCTGACGCCGCAAATCTGCGGTGAACCAACCGCTGATTATCTCACTCTCTCAAAACAGCTTGGGGTTTCTCCCGAAGCCCTACGAGTTGAAGTTCATCGCATTCGAAAAAAGTACCGGCAAACGCTTCGAGAAGAGATTGCCTCCACCGTATCGGGACCTGATGAAGTTGACGATGAAATTCAGCGTCTATTTGATGTCATGGCATAAATTGGGGCGGTTGAACCCGCAATAACGCGTTAAAAACAGCCGCTTTATTTTTCGAGAATTTTTGTAACGCTGCCGAGCAATTGCTTAATAGAGGGGTAGAAAGTCCTGAGCTGGAGAAAAAAATGCCAAACCAAATGCAAACATCCGAAAAAAAATGCCCAAAATGCGGGGAGGTACCCTCCGCGGGATTCGTAAACGGGGGACTTTGCCCTCGATGTTTACTTGTGATGGGCTTGGCCGAACACGGCACTACCCCCAAGTCAGCAGCGGCAAACAATCGTTTTGAACCACCCAGCCCCTCGGAGATTGCATCTGAATTCCCTGAACTTGAAATCATCGAATTGGCAGGTCGCGGAGGCATGGGAGCGGTCTACCAAGCAAAACAGAAAAATCTTCGACGAACCGTCGCCCTTAAGATTCTTCCACCAGAAGTTGCTGCCAATCCTGATTTTTCCATTCGTTTTGAACGCGAGGCTCAAGCGCTCGCGTTGTTGAACCACCCCAACATTGTTCAAGTTTACCACGTCGGAAAAACCGACCGGTTCTACTATTTCCTGATGGAATATGTTGAGGGAGTCAATCTTCGCCAAGCCATCGGCGAGGGCAACCTCTCATCTGAAGAAGCACTGACAATCGTTCCACAAATTTGCAGTGCACTCCAGTATGCCCATAACCAGGGCATCGTCCACCGAGACATCAAGCCGGAAAACATCCTCTTAGATAAAGACGGAAAA
Organism: Mariniblastus sp.; assembly: GCA_029247405.1. Taxonomy (GTDB): domain Bacteria; phylum Planctomycetota; class Planctomycetia; order Pirellulales; family Pirellulaceae; genus Mariniblastus. Next base: position 7,104 of record JAQWLH010000226.1, on the reverse strand, counting down.
ATCAAAATCACTGATTTTGGTTTGGCCAAAATGGTCAACTCGAATCAGGGAGGCTTTTTGACGGGCACTCAACAAGTCATGGGTACCTTTCACTACATGGCTCCGGAGCAACTTCAGGAGACCCGCAACGTAGATCACCGCGCCGACATCTATTCGCTGGGAGTCATATTTTACGAACTGTTGACAGGACAACTGCCGATCGGTCGATTCGCACCGCCGTCTCAATCAAGTTTGGCCGACCCTCGACTTGATCACGTTGTCATGCGAACTTTGGAAAATCAACCCGAGCGAAGATACCAGGCCGCAAGCGAAATCTCGTTGGACATTCAAAACTTGGATTTGAATCGAACTCAACATCATCACACGCCAACACCAACGAGCCAACCTCCCAATTCAAAACCGGCCGCGCCCATCAAGAAATTTCGCGAAGAGGCCCTACAAAAAGTCAAGGTTCCAGCGATGCTTTTGCAGATAACCGGAGCAATAGGTTTGATTTTTGCCGCTGGCCTGTTGCTCCTGTTTTTACTCTTGGGAGCGTTGGAACCAAGTTTGTCACAACAGATGTCTCGGACCATTTCTCAGGGAACCGCAGGCTCAGGATCAGTGATCACCATGACCGCTGACCCCAACAGAAGCCTTTCTTTCCAAGGCCTCCTGATTTCATTCGCGACCATAATCCATCTTCCAATTTGCCTGCTGATGCTTATTGCCGGGGCAAAGATGAAGCATCTCGAATCGCACGGATTTGTAGTTTTCGTCGCTATTCTTGCGATTTTGCCCCTCAACCCCATCCTGACGTTATTCAGCTTAGTTGCGGGAATTTGGACACTGGTTGTAGTTAATCAAGAAACGGTCCAACTTGCATTTGCCGAACGCAAACGAATTTCGGCCAACTAAAGATTGCGTTAACGTCTCACTCAAAACTAAAGGGGCAGCGAAAGCAAATCGCACTATCCCACACCCCCCTTACCTCGACTTCAATCGCAGCAAACCAACGGTCTGCGAAATGATCGTCAGGCACTTGCTAACTTTGGGCCACGAGAAAACTAACGCTGCACAGCACTCGCCTTAGGCGTGACCTCTCCACTGGCGAGATGTAAACTGCCGGCAAACAAACCTTGTATTACACGCGTCATGTGACGAATCTCAAGTTTTTCCACATGGTCGGTGACTTGATGATAATCCTCGTGCAGGGATCCCGCGGAGAAACTGTGTGCGACAATCCCCTTCTCAAAAAACGGAAAGTTATCGCTGGAGCGAAACAGCATTTCGCCACTGAATTGCGGATGTGAAAAAATCAGCACACCTGCTTTTTGACTGCCTTCGTTGAGTAATGGGCCCAGATCCGATTTGTCCCAACCGGTCCCCCACGCTTTCTCAAATCCCCCTGGTTCAGGCCGACCAATCATTTCGATATTAATATTACAAACTGTTTTTCCCAAAGGCCACGTTGGATTATTAACGTAGTGATAGGCTCCGAGAAACCGCTTTTCTTCGCCCCAAAATGTCATGAAGATTACGGAGCGTTTCGGCGGAGTTTTCAAAGCTCCGAATGCATCCGCCAAGGTGACCACGCCTGTCACTCCTGTAGCATTGTCATCGGCACCATTGCAGATCGTGTCGCCAACAATGCCCTTGAGCCCAACATGGTCGAGGTGTGCCGTGATAATAATCGCTTCCTTGGAAAGCTCGGGATCACTTCCCCGCAAAACTCCAATAGTGTTACTTACCTTTGCCTGCCCATTGATTTGGCCTGGAAGTTCTAAGTCGAATTTGCCAGTTAATTCCATTTTTGGAATCAGCAAAACGGCCCCCGCAATCCCACCTCGTGTCTGAACAATTCGCGGCCTTGTGGCACGTTTTGCCGATCCAATTAAAGGATGATTTTGATCGACTTGAATCAGGATCGCCGACGCTCCCTTGCCTCGGTAGCGTGCGATTCGCCGCATCAAATTAAATTGGTCGCGCGGCCCCGTGAACGGTTCAGCCACGATCGAGATGGGCCCTTCAAATGTAGTGTCTCTGGGTTCATCGCCGGTCACCAATTGAACCTGACCTTGATAGCTAATCGCGTCACCGGCACTCATCAACCCAAAATGTTTGACTGCCTTTCCGTTTTGCTTCAGGGTAACACCGGACACCGGGACCGCCGAAGTGGCAATTTCAGTCGTCTGCAGAAAAGAGCCGTTATCACCAAGCCCTTCCAGACCGGCCGCTTTGAATCGAGCGGCAACGTAAGCCGATGCAATGGTTAATTCAGGCGATGGCGTATCGCGTCCCTTCATCTCGTCAGACGCTAAAAAGCTGACTGCCGCCGTCACACTTCTCTGATTGATTGCCTCATAGGAAGCCTTAAGTTCCGGAGGTATTTCGAATTTATTTTGAGCAAACGAAACGGCTGGCAAACTGATAACCAAAATCAACACGAAGCGACAAAAGTTCATTGTGATTCCCAAAAGTGGTGTGTTCTTAAACGACTGCACGGGAAGGCGTAAAACCAAATCTTGGTTTTTATTTTGGACTCAAAGACCTTTCCCATGGCGGCGACAACGAAAGATCATATCAGATCTCATATCACGGTGCAGTTACGAATAAATTATCTGAATCCACTGTCCAAAATCTCACGTAACAAACCAGCTCCGATACGCTTTAAAATAAATGAGAATCCACCAAGCAGTTCACTTAGCCTTGCCTTCAAGATGCAACATCACCATCGCGATGTCAGCTGGCGTGATTCCGCTAATTCGTTGAGCTTGATCGAGACTGGTCGGACGAAAACGTGCCAGTTTTTCTTTGGCCTCTTTGCGCAAATGGGTCAATCCAGCGTAGTCGAAATGGTCTGGAATTCGCTTCGTCGCTAAACGCTTGTGCTTTTCAATCGTTGCTTGCTGTCGGGTTACGTAGCCTGAATACTTGACATCGAAGACGACCTGTTGGCACACTTCTTCAGAGACTTCACCCAATTCGGGGAAATGCGAAACCAACTCACTCCATTGAGTCTCAGTTCGCTTAAGAAGCTTATGAAGCGAAACGCCCTCGACCCGGTTCGATTCAAGCACGTGCTCAACTCTGGCGATTTCAGCCTCTTTAGTCGTGAGGCGTTTGAGCCGCTCATCGGAAACCAATCCGAGTTCGTGAGCGTCTTGGGTAAGGCGACGATCCGCGTTGTCCTGACGAAGTAACAAACGATATTCAGCTCGACTGGTGAACATGCGATAAGGTTCATCGACGCTGCATGTCACCAGATCATCAATTAATACCCCAACGTAACCCTTGTCGCGATCCACAATCAGTTCTTGCCCCCCCTTGAGCTTGAGCGCTGCGTTTGCCCCCGCCACTAACCCTTGAGCGCCAGCTTCTTCGTAACCGGTCGTGCCGTTGATCTGACCGGCAAAATAAAGCCCTTCGACATTCTTCGTTTCAAGCGTCGGTCGCAATTGATCTGGTGGACAGAAATCGTACTCCACGGCGTATCCGTATCGCATAATCTGCGCGTTTTCCAAGCCGGGAATCATTTTGAACATTTGATCCTGAACGTCGCGAGGCAAGCTGGTGGAAACCCCGTTCACGTATACCTCAAGCGTATCTCGCCCTTCTGGCTCCAGAAATAACTGATGGCGTTCCTTGTCCGCAAATTTAACAATTTTATCTTCGATCGAGGGACAATAACGAGGTCCACTTCCTTGAATCTGCCCACTGTACATCGGAGCCCGATGAAGGTTGTCTTGAATAAGCTGATGGACGTCAGGATTGGTAAACGTAATCCAACATGGAATTTGATCAACCTTGAAGTCTTCGGTCAGATAGGAAAACGGCTGTGGATTGTCATCACCCGGTTGAATCTCGGTCTTGGAATAGTCAATCGTTCGTCCATTGAGACGAGGAGGTGTTCCGGTCTTAAAACGAGCCAATTCAAATCCGAGCCGTTGGAGTGCAGCACTGATCCCCGTCGTGGTCCCTTCTCCCGCGCGGCCGCCCTTTGTTTTAGCTTCGCCCGTATGCATCAAAGCGGAGAGGAAAGTGCCGGTCGTCAAAATAACCGTCGGCGCGTGGTATTGAACATCGCCTCGTACACTCACACCAATGGCACGCTCTTTACCATCCGTTTTTTCTGTCAAAATATCGAGCACAACCTCCTGGCGAAGCTCAAGATTCTCCTGGTGCTCAACCGCAGCCTTGATCCAGTTTTGATAGCCCTTTTTATCTGCTTGGGAACGCGGACTGTGCATCGCCGGCCCTTTGCGCATGTTGAGCATCCGGAACTGAATTCCCGTGGCATCAATGGCCTGTCCCATTAGCCCGCCGAGGGCATCAATCTCACGGACCAGATGTCCTTTGGCGACTCCTCCGATCGCAGGATTGCAACTCAGCTGGCCAACGGTGTCGAGGTTGGTTGTGATTAAAGCCGTGTGCGCTCCCAAACGCGCGGCAGCCGCAGCGGCTTCGGTGCCCGCGTGGCCGGCACCGACTACAATAACGTCGTAATGATACTTAAGCATTTTTGTCATGGTCGTGATAATTCTATTAGTTCAGCTCTCTGTCAACAGGCCCAAAGTCTTGCCGCCCTCCATTTCGGGCCCAAAAATGTAGTCTTCGACAATCCCCATCATCAAACTTCATTACTCATAGTCCGAAGTCTGACGCGGGACTGCCGAATAATTTACCGCGCAACGTAAATCAGTTAAATTTAACCGTCTCAACGCCTTGCCCGAGATTTGACACGTCGCGATTCGGTCAGCCGTGAGCCAAATCACCGACATCTCAAGTCATGTCCAGACGTTCGCTTGAAACGATTGGAATAAAAGAAGAGCGATGCTTGACATGGCAACTATCTTTTTTTGAATTAACGATTTAAACATACTGCTTGGCTGATACGAACACCTAATTGAAGAACGGTTTCCCCTCTTGGCATTTGGTTGATCTGAATGAAAAAATTCTACGTCACGGTCAATCCGCACGGTGGACGCCAGAAGGGCCTTCGACTGCTCAAGCAGATTCGGCCTTTCCTGGAATCAGCTGGCCACCAACTCGATATCCATAAGACCCAATCTCCGGGTCATGCACGAGCACTTGCCCAGCAGCTGAATTTTAATGGCTTTGACGGAATGATCGTCATCGGCGGGGACGGCACCATGCACGAAGTGCTGAACGGACTTCTCACTCGCCACGACAAACGGCAACTTCCAATCGGGTTGATCCCTGGCGGTTCAGGCAACTCCCTCATGGTTGATTTGGGGCTAGCTGACCCACTCGATGCCGTGAAAGCAATCGTCATGGGGCACACACGAAAATTTGATGTAGTTGAACTACAGCACAATCTTGAGACGCCATTCGCCTTCAACATCATTGGCTGGGGACTGGCGACTGACGTAGGAGTCCAAGCAGAAAAATGGCGATGGCTGGGCCCTGCAAGGTATACCATCGCAAGCCTTTTCAAAGTGCTCCGCGGAGTTAAACCGCGTCCCGCCACGCTGAAGCTGGATAACCAAGAGATCACTGACAACTTTGCCTTTATCATCGCCTGCAATACACGCTACACGAGTAAAATGAAGATCGCGCCGAAAGCCAAATTAAATGATGGGCTGGTGGACGTCATTGTGGTACGGCACGGTGCCAGCCGATTCAAACTCTTGACGCTACTAAACCGAATATACGACGGCACCCACGTCCAAGACCCGCTGGTGGAATATTATCTGACGTCACGGCTTTCACTGATCCCCCAAGAAGATGAAATACTTAACATCGATGGCGAGCTTGGCGGATCAACTCCCCTTGAATTACAAGTAAGACCTCAAGCCTTCGAGATGTTTGCCCCGCATGTTGACTAGATCACCTGCAAACCTCCCGAGTGCTTGTTTGACGATCGAAGATTTCTGCTGAGGCAAGAGCGTTCAGGAGCTGCAAGACAACATCGAACAACCAGCCCGATTCCGCGCCCACTCGGGCCGCTTCGCGTACCACTGAGATTGCCCTGGTTGCTCGTCATAGGGTCGCCGCAACAACTCAAGCAATTCAACCACGAGCGACCGATCGCCCGCCTCTGCTTTATCAATTGCCAACTGAGCCATATAGTTTCGCAAGACGAATTTCGGATTAACGCGGTTCATTCGCTGTCGACGATCGACATCAGACAATCCTTGCTGGCGAACTCGCTCACGATACATCTTCAGCCAATTCACAATTCGCATTCTTGTCTCGCCCACCACCTCAGCAGGAGCGTAATAAGCACTCATTAATGGCTCTAGCCATTGGTCCGGGTCAACCTCGTTCATTATCGGCACCTGGGCCAGATTACGGTACCAGATCGTCATATCAGTTTCAGTTAGAACCAGTATTCCGAACAGCTCCTGCTTTAGTTCCAGATCCGTTTCCGCAACATACTTTTCCAAACCAAGCTTATTGGCAATCATCTGGTTTCCGCCGGTTTCAATTTGGCTCAAATATAAATCTAGACCTTTTTGTAGCGGTTCGGTCTCGTTGATTAACGGCATAATCGCATTGCCCAACTGATAAAGATTCCAATGCGCGACCAAAGGCTGATTGCCAAACCGATACCGCTTGCCCTGGGCATCGGTTGTGTTTGGAGTCCACCCCGGATCATACCCTTCAAGCCACCCATAGGGTCCATAATCAATTGTCAAACCAAGAATTGACATGTTGTCTGTGTTCATCACGCCATGAACAAAACCGACTCGCATCCAATGCAAAACCATTTCGCAAGTTCGTCTGCAGACTTCCTCAAACCACGCTGAATAAACTTGCGGCGAGGGTTGCCCCAACTCAGGAAAATTATTTCGAATCGTAAAATCAACCAGATTCTTCAAATTGCCAACATCGCCACGGGCCGCAAAAATCTGAAAGTTTCCGAAACGAGTAAACGAGGGAGCAACACGACAAACCACGGCTCCCGTTTCGTACCCTGGATTCCCATCGTAAAACATGTCTCGCATGACCTGCTCACCCGTCGTGACCAGAGAAAGGGCACGAGTTGTCGGTACGCCTAAATGAAACATTGCCTCGCTACACAAAAATTCGCGTATCGAAGAACGTAAGACCGCGAGACCATCTGCCGTCCGTGAGTAGGGGGTTGGTCCAGCCCCCTTG
>JAQWLH010000189.1 GCA_029247405.1 Mariniblastus sp. | reverse complement strand
GACGCAACAACTTTGTGACTTTCTTGTTTGTCCAGAGTAGCCACCACGTGGCGTTTGCTTGATCCAGTTTGGCGGATTTCAGTGTTTTCTGGATGCGTTAAATTCACGCAGATTTTACCAATTTTGGATTTGGATTCGCTTTGCGCGCAACGTTGAAATCAACTCCGACAAACAAGCTATTGAAAGAATACCTTGAAGACTTTTGAAGAACTCGATTTAATCGAACCGCTGCAACGGGCCTTGGCCAAAGAAAATTACCACACTCCGACACCGATTCAGGCTCAGACCATTCCTGCGGCCCTGGACAAACGCGACGTCTTAGGTTGTGCTCAAACAGGAACAGGGAAGACGGCTGCGTTTGCGTTGCCGGTACTCAACCGATTTGGACAGCAGAACCGTCGAGCAAAACCAAATCGACCTTATGCTTTGGTGCTTGCTCCGACTCGTGAATTAGCAATCCAAATTGGGCAGAGCTTTTCGACTTATGGAAAGAACCTCAAGTTGCGGCATGCATTAGTTTACGGTGGCGTGAATCAGAATAGCCAAGTTCAGAATATGAACCGAGGGGCTCATATTCTGGTGGCAACACCGGGCCGATTGATTGACTTGATGAACCAAGGGCACATCAAACTGGACCAACTTGAGGTCTTTATTCTTGATGAAGCCGATCGCATGCTCGATATGGGGTTTTTGCCTGATTTGCGGCGGATTATTCGAGAACTCCCACGGAAACGCCAGTCACTATTTTTTTCAGCGACGATTGCCCCAGAAGTGGTCGAGTTGACGAAAACACTTTTGCACAATCCGGTCCGAGTGAATGTGACGCCCAAGTCACGCAGCGTGGACAAAATTGAACAGCGAGTTGTGTTTGTCCCTAAAAAAGGCAAGCAGGAATTGTTGACCGGTCTTCTCTCCAGTCGCAAAGCTGGGCCTGCGATTGTATTCACAAAAACGAAACGGACTGCCAATATCGTCTCGGAAAGACTCAACAAAGCCGGTTTGAAATCGGCAGCAATCCACGGCAATAAATCTCAAAACGCCCGGCAGAGAGCGCTCGACGCCTTTCGGAAGCAGTTTGTCAAAGTCCTTGTTGCCACGGATGTGGCAGCCCGCGGGATCGACATTGAAGGCGTTACTCACGTAATTAATTTTGATATTCCCCATGAGGCAGAGGCCTACGTTCATCGGATTGGACGAACTGGACGTGCGGGTGCCAAAGGTGTCGCGGTATCTTTTTGTAGTCCAGGTGATCAGTCCGATCTTTCAGCAATCGAACGACTGATTGGGCAATCCATTCCTGTTGATGATGAACTATCGGTGGCGTTGCCTCGTGAGTCGCGAGAGCGGTCGGGACGTTCCTCCGGGAAACCAGGCAACAGGGCTCAGAAGAACTCGAATCGGAAAAAGCGATACTCTCATTCAGACAATGGGCCTGGGAATTCCTCTGAATCTTCGGGTGGACAAAAACGATCAACCAAGCGACGCCGACGTCGAAATCGGACGGTAAAGGCCGCTGATGTCAAAAACTCGCGGCGATCAAACTCGGCGGATTCGACCAAGTCGAGATCCTCAACGGGAGCGAATTCTTCTTCAAAGCCGTCCAGTCACGCATCAGTCAAGGCAAGCCAAAGCAGCAAGCCTAAACGAAGACGACGTCGAAATGTTTCGGCCGGTAGCTGAGCAATCAAGAAGACATGAGTCCAATGCTCAAGAACAGGATTCCGTCTTGGTTGAATGCAGGAGCGGGGCAGCCTGGAGTTGAGTTTGGGGATTTGTGTTAAGGTAATTTGTTAAAATTCGCCTGCTCGTGGTTCACAATGAAGACTCAACGCAAAATGAATATGATGAAATTCTTACTCGTATTGCTTTCGATCGCATCGTTGGCTGGCAATTCTTTTGCTCAGGTTGAGCGAGCTTCGACTCGCTCGCCTAATATCGTTTTGATCATGGCGGATGATTTGGGTTGGAAGGATCTTCATTGTTACGGCAACAAAAAGCTTGATACGCCCAATCTTGATCGGTTGGCCACGCAAGGCATGCTGTTTACCGATGCTTATTCGGCCTCGCCAGTTTGCACGCCGACGCGTGCGGCGTTAATGACAGGACAGTCGCCAGCTCGGCTAAATATTACAAATCACGCATCGGGCCATCCTCCCAAATTTCAGAAACCGGGTACCCAGTTGGTGACGCCGGAATGGTTGCGACATTTGCCGCTTGAAAAAGTCACTCTGGCCGAGCAGTTGAAGGGGGCAGGCTATGCCACTGGGTTTGTTGGTAAATGGCATCTCTCCTACCGACCGCGGAAAGAAAAAGACAACCCAGAATTAAATCAGGTTACCGAACCGGAACTTCGGCCCGAGCATCAAGGCTTTGACATGAATGTCGGAGGTTGCCAGTTTGGTGGGCCTCCTAGCTACTTTAGTCCGTACCGACTTCCAAACTTGAAGGCAAAAACGGCGGGCGAATATTTGCCAGACCGTTGTGCTGACGAATGTATTGAATTTGTTAAATCAAACCGGGATCGCCCTTTTTTTCTCTGTTGGTGGAATTACTCGGTGCATTACCCGTTCCAAGCCCCTCAACGCCTGATTGAAAAGTACGAAGCTCGTAAAGGATATGGCGTCGAGAATCCGACCTACGCTGCGATGATCGAAGGGATGGACCAAGCGGTTGGTAAATTGCTCGATGCAATTGACGACCTGAGCCTTGCTAACGACACCTTGTTGATCTTTACTTCGGACAATGGGCCGTTTGCGGCAAATGTCAAACCATTGCGGGAAGAAAAAGGGCATTTGTATGAGGGCGGGATTCGCGTCCCTTTGATTGTCCGTTGGCCGGGGAAAATCAAAGCGGCCAGTCGAACCGCCACGCCCGCCATTACGATGGACCTCCATGCGACAATTCTCGAGGCGGCGAATTTAACACCAGACTCTTCCAATACGCCTGATGGAGTTTCCCTTTCCCCCGTTCTGTTCAAGAATGAAAATCTTGCCCGCGACGCGATCTTTTTTCATTACCCCAACTACGCATTTCATAAGAAGAATCGCTTAGGCAGTGCGATTCGTTCGGGCAATTTTAAATTGATCAAGTTTTACGATCAAGATTCGGTTGAACTCTACGATTTGAAAAATGATATTTCCGAATCGAAGGATTTGGCTGATTTGATGCCAGAAAAAACCGCTTGGCTCAAGACTCGGTTGGAAAGCTGGCTCGTCGAAACCAAAGCCAGTCAACCACAGCGAGTCAAGAATTAGTTGCAGGGGAAAGCTCAACGAGCTGGCCTGTCTATTTTGACAGCAGGTGCAAGATGCTTCCAGTATCGCTGGGGGTGTTCCAATATTCCTTGTGTGATCTGGAAATGTGAAGTCTCTCCAAGTTCGATTGGGGCGAGGGGTGATTCATCGAAATTCAAGATCGTAGCAGTGGGAAACGTCAACAGAATCGGCGAGTGAGTGGCAATGATGAATTGGCTTTTGCCATTTTTGATTCGGTCCGCAATGAGCGCCAACAGTGTCAATTGACGTTGGGGTGAGAGTGCAGATTCAGGTTCGTCCAATAGAAAGAGACCTTCATGAAATCGATTTTGCATCAACTCCAAAAATGACTCTCCATGGGATCGGGTATGCAGCGAGCGTCCGCCGTACGCACGATAAGGGTTGTCTGAAAAGTCTGGATCTTCGTCCCGTTGATCGAGCAGCGATGCATACTGAGCGTAGTATTCGGCTCGAAAAAAGTAGCCATCTCGTGGGCGTTTAAGAAAGACGGGGGCTAACTCCTTCGCCAACTCGCTGTGCTTTTCTGGGCCAAAAACGCTGGCCATGTCCTGGCGCCCTCCACCTGAAATCGGCAAGCCACTGAGTGTTGCAATGGCTTCAATCAACGTCGATTTTCCACTTCCGTTTTCCCCGACAAAAAAAGTAACCCAAGAGTCGAAATTCAGTTGAAAATCCTTCAGCCACGGCAAATTGAACGGAAATCTCGGAGGCCGCTCATACTCGTCATCACGAAATTGCATCCCCCTCAGGTAAGGAGGATCAGGTTTTAGTCTTTGATTCATGTCGAGATCTTACCAGTTTCGCGGGCCAGCAAGTTAAATCACTGACGTGAACCGTGACCTGACTCGCTTGCGACACAAAATGAGGTCGGTAAGCTGTTATATGTTTGAAGTTCTTCCCTCGCGGTGGTTTTGTTGGACGCCGTTTGGATCGGTGGAATGACCCCAGAACAAGTCGCTCGTGAGGGCGGTAAACGAGTTCCAGTTTGGAATGCTTGATCACCAAAACTTTGCATCGTAGAGATGGATAATTTTATGGCAACGATAGGATACTTAGGAATCGACGCGGGAACCCAGGGCCTGTCGGTTATTTTTACGAATACGTCCCTCGAGGTATTGGCGACCGGCGAAGGTGATTACGAAATGGTCCCCGGGCTTGGTGAGGGCTGTTATGAGCAGCGGCCTTCGGATTGGGATGCTGCTCTGGTCGCCGCGATGGCGGATCTCCGAACCAAGATGACGGGTGAAATCGAAGTTTTGGCCATTGGGATTTCAGGTCAGATGCATGGCGAAGTTCTGGCAGATTCGGACGGGAGTTCGCTTGGTCCGGCACGGCTTTGGTGTGATGCTCGAAATGATGAGGAAGCTGAGCAGCTCACGACAGCTCTGAATGTCAAAATGCCCAAGCGTATCACCTCGGCGCGGTGGCTCTGGACCCTCCGCAACCGGCCCGACGTGGCGTCAAAAACGGCTCACATGACCACACCAGCAGGTTGGCTTGCCTACCAATTGACTGGGCAATGGAATCTTGGGATCGGCGATGCGGCTGGGATGTTTCCAATTGATCAGGCGACATTGGATTACGACAAACCGCTGTTGGGGAAATTTGATTCCATTGCCAACGGTCCTGTCGGGATTGGAGAATTGCTGCCCAACGTCCGTCAAGCAGGGGAGGATGGCGGGTCCCTCGATGCCCGAGGCGCGCAAATTTTGGGCTTGCCGGTCGGAATTCCCGTGGCGCCGGCAGAGGGTGATCAGCCCGCAGCGCTCGCCGGTTCGCTAATCGGAAATTCGGGAATGGTCTCGTGTAGTTTTGGAACTTCAGTTTGCGCGAATTCCGTGGGTGACCGATCCTTCAAAGGAGTCAGTCGCGCAGTTGATCATTTTTGTGCACCCGACGGAAAGCCAATCAACATGGTTTGGTTGCGCAACGGAACGACTTATATGAACTGTGTGGTTGAGATGTTTGGGCAGGCGATAGCCGGTGAAGGGGGGGATCGCGCCATCGGATTTCAAAACGTGATTCCTGAACTGCTAAAGTCGGCCCCTGACTGCGGTGGTTTACTCGCGTTGCCCTTCATGGACGATGAGCCTGGGCTTGGCGTCGGTCGGGGGGGGACGGCAGCGCTGATTGGTTTGAATGGTGAAAATTCGACTCCCGGAAACGCAGTCAAGGCAGCTTTACTTTCAACCATGTTTAATCTTCGCTTAGGAAGCGAAGTGCTTGATTCTCAGGGGTTCCCCAGAACAGAAATCGTCCTTTCGGGCGGACTGACCAAGACCCCCGAGCTAGGTCAGGTTCTTGCCGATGTTTTCGGGACAGCGGTAACCCTTCTCGACAGTGCCGAAGAGGGAACAGCTTGGGGAGCCGCGTTGATGGCAAAGTATCGTCATCTGGTGATGAGTGGCGAAACAAAAACATGGGCCGAGTTTCTCGATGGGCAGGCCTGTGAAAAAACTCGTTTTGAGCCCAATCCAGCTGACGTCGCCGAATACGAATCGGTCTACCAGCGTTACAAGAAGCTAGTCAACGTTCAATCCGCCCTCGATTTGGCGGTGACGTAAATGGAAACTGGCGTCAGAATTCTAATTCGGCGTTAATCGCCCTGTTTCGGAGGTCGAAATCGTTCTTTTTTGTCGTCATGACCGCCGATTCAGGCAGGCTCAATTTCAAAGCAGCTCGGCGAGTTTATCAGTGTTTAGCCGGAGTGTGGCGAAGTGAGTTTGTGAAACCAAGGCGGAATCTGGACAGCCACTTCTGGAGGTTACTCGGGCGGGGGTTAGGGCTAACTCGCGGTTTTGTTTGGCCTACGCCGTCTCTACGGCTTTTCCTGCTTGTTGTAACGAATCGTGATCGACGCACTCTGCTTTTGCATATCGATCTTTTTGATTTCGACACGCACCGGTTGGATGCCAGTTCTGGCAAGAAGGTCTGCATTGAGTGCTGCCTCATTTTCCGGTTTCAAGAGCTCCAGTTTGTCATAAATGACATCTTGCGCTGCCAATCGAACTTTCTTGGGTTGAGTTAAGGACCGTTCAAGTAGCAACGTTGCCATA
>JAQWLH010000183.1 GCA_029247405.1 Mariniblastus sp. | reverse complement strand
ATCGCAAATCCAAACAATAAATCGATTTATCTCGAACTGCTCAAGTTCATTGGCTCCGACAGCTCTGAGGCCGATACTTCCAACGATCAGTGGTTAAAAAATGCACTTGCGGGTGCGAAGAACCCAGCCATCCTCCACGGTTTGTTGGGGCTGCAAGAAATTTCTTCCGGAAATGTTTTAACGGGGGAAAAGCACTGGCGGATTGCCGAGCAGCAATACAACAAAACAAAATTGATTCTTAGCAATTTGTTAGAATTGGTTGCGACTGATCGGCCCGAGCAGTTCAACAACATCGTGGATATGATTTCGTTGGCGATTGAAATGTTTTCCGATGAGCCCCGGTTTTATCGGACTCGTGGAATTTATTTCGCAAATCAGGGTCGTTACGTAGAAGCAATTGATGATTTGTCTTATGCCTCCGAAAAATTGCCAAATTTTATAGACATCCACCAGCATTTGATCAGTTGCTACGAGCAAACGGGTAACGAAAGTGCTTTGTCTGAGCAAATGGAAATTTTGGAAACAAAGCTTGGGGAGCTAAATGCAACCGAGCGGAGAAATATGCAGCGGTTGATCGACAAGATTTAGCGGCAAAAAGTAAAGTGTCTTTTTTCACTTTAATTTTGCATGATTAGGGTTTTACACGTGCCGGGCAAATGCCCTCCTGCCAAGTCGCTTTAAGGGCTTTATGGCTACGTTACGTGTCCGCTGCCAACCGGGGTGAAACCCCTCAAAACCCGGCTTGGGTTCGAGATTGGTAGTGGTTAACAGTTTTGTCCGGGGTTAAATAAATCACGTGTTGAATTTTCAAAAACGTTGACGGTTTTTTATAAAGCTTGGCGAAAAAGCTCCGATCAACCATAATGAGAAGAGTTCCGTTTCATTGACCCTCCGGGAGTTGTAGTCCTGTTCTCTCAGCTTTCTAAATTCCAGTTATGCCTAGCGTTTGTTTTTTTGATGCTCCTGCGAATTGTGGTCGGTTACCACTTTTACAAGGAGGGAACTTCAAAGCTCAAATCTGGCACTTTTACTTCCAAGTATTTTCTTGCCTCTGCCAAAGGACCCCTCGCACCTTACTTTCGAGGAATGCTCGAGGATCCCGATGGGATGGAGCAACTTTGTATTAAGAGGATCGCGGAGGCCGACGGGATTGCGTCTTTGGAGATCGACAGTGATTTAACGTTTTCAATTTGGAACGATTTCGTCGACCGGACGTTTAGCTACTACGGATTGGCAAGTCCGGAGTTGATGGAGCAAATAACGAATCGAATAGACCAGCACGAAGTGGATTTGGCCGAGGCGATCGAGTCGGGTGATGGTAAGGCGGAACTTGCCCTGATTGGCAAGATTGCTGATGCGAAAAGAGCGGTCGCACGCATTCAAGAGCAGGCAGCGCGGGCCGAAATGATTTTGGAGGACCACGAAGAGCAGTTGACTGATTTTCTGTCCATCAACGAGATCGAGTTAATTTCACACTTTGGGGCGGTAGAACGTCTTGAGGGCTTCGAGCGAGACGGCGAAAATCGAGGCGATGTTGCGGTCTACGTCGACTCATTGCGAGGCCAAGTCGACTCGATTCGTCAGGACCGGCAGAAAAAGTTAACTGGGTGGACTGGCGAAGTAACCGGGATTTGGGATTCGTTCGAAAGTCAGATCAACGCACTCGCAGTCGATGAGCAAGCGAAACTTGCCAAGATGTCGATCCACCGACCGTTCGACGATGTAAACGCAAAAGTTAAATGGATCGATAGAATTATCCCCTGGTTTGACACCGTTGTCGGAGTCCTGTTGATAGTTGGCCTGTTTACACGGTTTGCCTCCATGGCAGCCGCACTTTTCTTAGTTTCCGTCATCCTGACCCAACCACCATGGATTCCGGGAACAACTCCAACATACTTTTATTTTATTGAATTGTTTGCTCTCCTCGTGATTTTTGCCGTAGGTGCGGGACGATTGGGGGGCTTGGATTTCTTTTTGGGCATTTGGCCTAAGAAAAAATCTGCCAGATTAAGAACGGAAATTGAGGTCCAGTCATGATTAATTTGACACCTGAAGAGCGTGCAACAGGCCGTGAGAACTACTATTCTGCCGTGACGGCTCACGACAAAATGAACCGCCGTGACTTCATCGTCAGGTCTATTGCCGCTGGTGGTGTGACCGCAGCGGGCGTTGGCGGGATGTACTTTGGGTATGGCCGTCCGAATCGTCCGGTTCGTGTTTGCGTGATTGGGACCGGGGACGAGGGTAGCGTTCTCATGGGGGCGATCAATCCTGACTTTGTCGAAGTCACCGCCATTTGCGACATTCGACCCTCAAGTGTTCATCGTGCGTTCCATGGTGATTGGTCGACACCTAACACAATCAAAGTGCGTCCTGGTTTGATGAACGTTTACGGGTGGAAGACTGAGGACGAGGCCCGGAGGAACGTTGCAATCTACAAGGATTGGGAAAAAGCTGTTCAAGACCCCAATATTGATGGGGTAATCATTGCGACACCGTTGTTTTTGCACGCCCCTATCGCGGTCGCCGCGATGAAGGCTGGAAAGCATGTCCTCTGTGAAAAACTGATGGCGCACAACGTGGCTCAATGTAAGTTGATGACGCGCACGGCAGCAGATACCAACACACTTCTTTCGGTCGGTCATCAGCGTCATTACAGCATCCTGTACGACAATGCAGTCAACTTGATCAAGTGGGGACTGCTTGGCGAAATCCATCACATTCGGGCACAATGGCATCGGAACAATGCCCCCGGTAAGGATTCATGGGCATTGCCGATTCCCGGTGGTGAGATCGCATCCGATGGTAAGCGATACGATAAGATCAAAGATCAGCTCAACAGTTTCATCAAAGCCTACCGGGAACCTGGAACTGCTCCGAAAGACCTCAAAACCTATGAAAAGCAGATCGCACAGTGGCAACAGTGGGATTTGGACAAGACGGTAGAGGCCGACAAGCATGGTTATATTGCTCGAACTGATGTCTACGACGACCGCGAACGGAGCGCGATTGAGGAGATGGTTCGTTGGCGTCTATGGGACAGGACGGGGGGTGGATTGATGGCCGAACTTGGCAGCCACCAACTTGACGCGGCGAGTATCTTCATCTCGGCTCTGTCGCGCCAGACGGGTAAGCACGTGCATCCTCTCACCGTTCATGCGGTTGGTGGACGTCATATCTTCCCGAAGGATCGTGACGCCGATGATCATGTCTATTGCAGTTTCGAATTCCCCGGGCAGGGTTACGACTACAACTTCGATGTTGGCTACAAAGACAAGGTCAACAATTTCCCCGGCCCATCCACGGGAGTCCCCTCCTTTGAAGTTGCGGACAACAAGAAGGTCGTGGTGACCTACTCGTCGATCAATGGAAACGGATTTGGAGGCTACGGCGAAGTCGTACTTGGAACGAAAGGCACGTTAGTGCTAGATCGGGAAAAGGAAGTCATGCTCTATCCTATTGCCGGAACGTCGTACAAGGCCCGAGTAAAGAAAAAAGGTGCGAGTGCTATTCTCGACACCTCAGCAAGTGGTGATGCTGCTCCGGCCAAGGCTGCTGAGGGTACAGGCCCGGTCAGTCGTGGTTACCGAGAGGAGATTGAGCATTGGGCGTGGTGCATCAGCACAGGCGATCCCGTTAACCAACCTCGCTGTAACGGTCCAGTAGCGTTGGCTGATGCGGTCATCGCTTTGACAGCGAAACAAGCGATTGCTAACTCTCAAAAACCGGGGGGGAACGGTTTTATTCAGTTCCAGCCGGGCTGGTTTGATTACAAATCAGACGAGGTGCCGGAAGCGGATGGGGCTGAAGCTACCAAAGCGATGTGGGCGAAGGAACGAAAGGAACTAGGACTTGCCTGATTTTCAAGTCCAGTGAGACTGTTTCTTTGAGAGGATACAGTAGGCAAATTTTGAGCTAACAGTATCTGCGGTTTTCACCGTAGATGCGTGCCGAGAGTGTCTGAAAGATGTCGAGCCAAAAACGTATTAAAGCCAACCCGTTAGTTCGGGTTGGCTTTTTTTCAATGAATACATTTCTTACTGAACATCTGTAGTGAGTTTGTGTCCGATTCCTACTGGGCATTACCCAATCGAACGAACTCTAATTCTTTGATCATCCTTGTAGACAAAAGCTCGATGAACAAAAAGCAACTTTTAAAACTTGGTGTACCCGCTGATTGTGTTCCTGATGCAATAAAGTGTGCGCAGATCGCATCTCGGGCGAAGGCTGCCGATTCGCCGAAGAAAATGATTCCTAAAGTCGCTGCAAATCCAGAAGTCTACATTGCTCATGAGTTATACGGAGACCTTGCCGGCGCGTTAATAGAGTATGCCAAACATGACGTGCCGTTGACAGAAATCGACTATCAAAGTTGGGGGGCCGATTTTGATAGTAACTCGATTCAGCAAATTCGTAATGCTTGCCGGTTGCCAGTTTCTCGTGCTGCGGCTTTGATGCCAGATGCTCATTCCGGCTATGGTTTACCGATTGGTGGTGTTCTAGGGTGCGAAAACGCGATTATTCCATATGGAGTCGGAGTTGATATCGCATGTCGAATGAAGATGACCATCACTGATCTAGATGTGAAAAAGTTGCATGCAAATGATCCTGCTCAATGTCTTGAATTAGACAGTGCCCTCGAAAAGGGAACCTTGTTTGGAACTGGGAAAAAATTTAAACGACCCAATCATCACGCGGTCCTCGACGAGGACTGGACGGTGACAGCTATTACGCGCGAAATGAGAGACCGAGCGGTGGGGCAGTTGGGAACCAGCGGAAGCGGCAACCACTTTGTTGAGTGGGGGGTGGTGACGTTGCCGCAAGATGATTTAGGTATTGAGGCTGGAAGGTATGTCGCCTTGCTAAGCCACAGCGGTAGCCGCGGGCCAGGTGCGATGACCTGCAAACGGTACACCGACATTGCACGTTCAATGGCTGCCTCAAAAATTAAAGATGACCCCCAGTTGCGTCACCTTTGTTGGTTGGACATGGATACCCAGGAAGGCCAAGAGTACTGGCTGGCTATGAACCTGATGGGGCGATTCGCGTCTGCTAACCACGAAGTGATCCACAGGAGAGTGACCCAATTGGCTGGCGCAGAATCTCTCACAACAATCGAAAACCATCATAACTTTGCCTGGAAAGAGGAGCATGATGGTCAGACACTTTACGTTCATCGGAAAGGGGCGACTCCGGCAGCGTTAGGTGACATGGGAGTTATCCCCGGCAATATGGCTGACTCCTGCTTTGTTGTCCGAGGAAAAGGGCACCCTGGGAGTTTGGATTCTGCCTCGCACGGTGCTGGGCGACGCATGTCGCGAACCCAAGCCAAGCAACGGTTTAACTGGAGGGAATGGAGAGAACACCTGAAACAAAAAAACGTCCGCCTTCTCGCGGGTGGATTGGACGAAGTCCCCGGGGCTTATAAGAATATTCATGATGTAATGGCGGCACAAACGGATCTGGTGGAAGTGGTTGCCGAGTTCATGCCCCGAATCGTCATGATGTGCGGTGATGGAAGTCGACCGGAGGATTAGTTTGGTCGGGCATCCACAGGCTCTCGCGTTTCTGGAAAAGCTGTCTAATTCGCTTGTGTGCGACGCGTGTAACTATTCGATGGACGTGTCCCAGAAACGTGAGCTTGCTCTCTTGGTCCGCGATTATTGCTCGGCCCTTGCGATGAGGAATTGGTCGCATGACCATATCCTCACGGTTCTAGACAATCGTTTGGAGATCAGTTCCTGAGCTTTGTTTAGGTGTCGATCGTTGACGTCCGCTTGGCGTTGAAAAGGTGGTTCTAGTTGCCTTTTTGATCTTCAACATACTTTTTCAAACCGAAGCCGAAGAGTTGTTCCCAGCCTGATTTGGAACTGCTCATCTGATCTTGGCCGACATTGCCATGTTGTGAATCTCTGATTTGCAGTGCACAACCGCGTTCAGTTTTAATTAACTCACGCTTAAGCGAACTGATGGTAGGTCCTCCCCAGGCAGTGGCGATATGACCGTTTAGAAATATTTTGTAGTCATGGGGCAAGAGTATTTAAACGGAGCACCACTGGAGAAAACCTCCGCCGGATACTTCTTCGGTCAATCCCCGAATACCTGGCAAGGGGTCAAATCAGAGGACGGAGTTTGTGCCAAGCACTTCAAAATCAGGCACCCACCAAGGATAGATATCCTCGAGCAAGCGCCAAAGCTTTGAATCGAGTAGAGGCAATATCGATGACGAGATCCCAATGATGCCAGGTAGTCGGGGTTGGCATTGCGGCAGTCATTTGTCTGCTTGGGCTTACGTCTTTGATTTTGACGTGGCCTGTTGTCAACCAGCCAGAATCGTCATTCTCCAAGACCTATTAGCTCGCACTAAGGGGCAGACCTAGGTCTTCTTTTTCAGCGCCTTGGTTAGTGTTCGATCAAGTGTGTTGGCAAATGTCTGAACGTCTTTTGGC
Source organism: Mariniblastus sp. (assembly GCA_029247405.1). GTDB lineage: Bacteria > Planctomycetota > Planctomycetia > Pirellulales > Pirellulaceae > Mariniblastus. The sequence continues at coordinate 11,055 of JAQWLH010000183.1, read as the reverse complement.
TTTAGGGGTTTGGGACCAGAGGTTTCAACGCCTGCCGAACGAAGTTGCTCCATCAGGTTGCGGGTCCCTAGGCGCGACTGGATACTTCCATCCTCGTACAGTTGGCCTCTCACCCCAATTGCGACGCCTCCTTTTTCAACCACCCTCGCCGCCAGGGGAATGTCTTGCGTGACAACAAGATCACCCACTTGCATTTTTTCTGCAATCAGGTTGTCTGCAATATCTGCTCCGTCACGAACGGTGATCAGGCTGACTAATTCAGAGTTGGGAATTCGCACCGACTGGTTTGCAACAAAGGTCAGGGGGATGGCAAGCCGTTGCGATGTACGGATCAAAATGTCCTTGATCGGATTGGGGCAGGCATCGGCGTCTACCCAAATTTTCACCTCTACCGTCGACTTGCTTGTCACAGGACTCCCCAAGACTACGAAGAAGCTTCAGCATCTGCCGGATTTTCGGAATCCTGGTTATCGTCAGCGGCTGAAATGGAGGCACCATTGGAATCCGGTTGCACAGCACCGTTGCTTTCGCCTGCTGGTGCAGGGAGTTCCGCTTCGCGGTCCTTGTGGACAGATGGCCCAATCAGTTCAGCAATTTCTCTGCGGTCAAGCTCCTCGCTATCGAGCAGGCCTTGGGTGACAGCCTCGAGCCCATCACGATGTTTGGCTAGTAGCTCTAAAGCGCTTTGAGAGGCCTTTTCCAATATGCGGTGGACCTCGCTGTCGATGACCTCCATGGTGTGTTCGCTGAATTGGCGACTCTTGTGAATTTGCCCACCTAGGAACGGATCTTCGTCACTCATTTTGTAGCTGACTGGCCCCAGTTCCTGACTCATTCCCCAGTGAGTAACCATCCGACGAGCCATTGAAGTAGCCCGCTCGAGGTCGTTTTCGGCCCCTACGGTTAACTCGTCGTAAATCAAAGTTTCAGCTGCACGCCCGGACAAAAGGACGACTAAGTGATCGATGATTTCCTGTTCGGACATGTTCATACGGTCTTCGTCGGGAACCATCTGAGTGACACCCAGGGCGCGCCCGCGAGGAATGATCGTGACTTTGTGTACAGGATTTGCACCTTTGAGGTTCCAAGCGGCTAGTGTGTGCCCAGCCTCGTGATAGGCCGTTCTTTCTTTTTCCTTGTCAGTGAGCACCTCTTCTCGCTTTGCCCCCATGAGAACTTTGTCGTGTGCGTGGTAAAAGTCCTCCATCTCTACTTTGGTTTTATTGTTTCTGGCTGCCCAGAGAGCGCCTTCATTAACGAGGTTTTGAATGTCGGCTCCGGTCATCCCGGCGGTCGCCGATGCCATCACATCGAGGTCGACATCAGGGGCAAGTGGAACATCGCGGACGTGGATTTTAAAAATCGCTAAACGACCTGCCTTGGTCGGACGGCTTACTGTGACGTGCCTATCGAAGCGACCAGGGCGGAGTAATGCTGGATCAAGGATGTCTGGTCGGTTGGTCGCCGCCAGGATGATGACGGATTCGTTCGCTTGAAAGCCGTCCATTTCTCCGAGAATCTGATTTAAAGTTTGCTCACGCTCGTCGTGGCCACCGCCGAGCCCAGCTCCGCGTTGACGCCCGACCGCATCAATCTCATCAATAAAAATAATAGCGGGTGATTCGGCTTTGGCGGTTGCAAACAAATCCCGCACGCGACTCGCACCAACACCGACGAACATCTGAATGAATTCGCTTCCGTTGACACTAAAATATGGGACACCTGCTTCACCGGCCACGGCGCGGGCGAGAAGTGTTTTTCCAGTGCCAGGGGGGCCGATTAACAGCGCACCTTTGGGAACGCGTCCGCCGAGCTTTTGAAATTTGGTTGGATCCTTGAGGAAGTCTACGATTTCACCAAGGTCAGCCTTCACTCCCTTGAGTCCGGCGACATCCTTGAACGTGATGGGCTGCTCGGACGCCTCATACTTTTTGGCCGGGCTTCGCGAGAAATTTGAGAGGAAACCGCCACCACCCATCATCTGGCTTTGCGAGCGGCGGAAAGAAAAAATCATGAACAGTAGTAGACCGAGGGAGAACATGATCAAAGCTGCGTAATACCAAGCGATCCAGTCCGAGGTGTTCTCCTCAAACTTGACACTCATCACTCCGGCATCCTTGACTTGCTCGATCACCATGGCGCGGCTGGGGGCGTCATCGGGTAGGTCAACATGAAACTGCTTTTTAAGTTTCGCGTCTGTCTTGGGCTCAATGCGAGTTCCCTGACTATCGTACCGCGGTTCAGCATCTGGAATTCTCTTAAAAACTCCGTTCGCCCCGCCTGGCGTAAATACGATGTGCTCGATCAAGCATCCTACCGGGCTTCCATCGTCATCGTTGATGACCTTTCCGGCGGCATCACGACCTTGCAACAGGTTTTGGAAATAACCGTAGGAGATAGTGGACGAGTTGTCGCCCATGGTGTACATGAGCAGCAGCAACAGCAGTGCGAGCAACACGAGCGGAATCAAAAAATTTGGATTCCTAGTTGGGGGGCGTGACCGTCGTTCGTCCGAATTGGAATCTTTTTCTTTGTCGTTGTCCATTGAGTTCTCTGGTCGATCTCGGAAGTCCGTCGTGCGAATTTACTAAGGCTTCGCACGGGAACGCGACTCCTGCATTTGTTGGCGCAAGCTCACATTGTATCTAACAAACTCTTCGTTGGCGATGGAGGTTTAGCTTTCTGGGGACCGAATTATCAAACTGCAATTAACGTGTATTCATCAGAGTGAGGGAATTTACTGGAAGCTTCGTAAATCGGGTGTTTTCGCTCACCAATTGAGCCAGTCAAGCAACGTCTTGACACTTCAAGAAATACATCAATTCAAGGGAGTTAATTTCCCTTGGGAGCTTTGCAATCAACTTGGATGCACGTAGGCCTTTGTGCTGCTCAACGAAATGTTCAATGGAGTGAATTTTCTCTTCATTCAAAAGCCATTTAGGATGACCATAATAATCATTTTCGATCGCGCGAATTGCATGGTCAAAAACAGTCTGTCGATCAAGATTTCTGACTTGGCAAAGTTGCTCAGCAGAATAGCCTTCCGAGAGTAAACGCCAAGTCCAATAAAATGAAGGTTGAATCTGGTTAGCGTCAGGCGGGTCAACTCGGTGATTTTTGCGAGGATAGGTCTGCCGAGTTGGTTCAAGATCGACGTGGTCGTCATCGGAAAGGTTTGGGCTCGTTTTGAATCCCTGCGATTCAGCTGTGAAATCAAAAAGATCCCTGGACGAATTTTCCTGATCAGAGTGGGAATCTGATTTTAAATGACCGATGGCACTCTCATTAAGCTCAAGTTCCAGTTCTTCTTGTTCCGTCTGGCTTGGCATGTTCTCTTCGGCTGGGGAGGAGATTTCGTTGGCCTCAGGGGCGTCCTGGCCGGTTGCTGTGACGGCAGTCGCTAGGGAAAATAAGTCGGGTTTTTCGGCCGATGCAAAATTGGGATCGCTTGGGTCAACTGGGGAGGTAAGCGGCGTCGAATCAATATCAGTGGCAGTTTGGGGGTCTGGGGCGGGTTGAGTTCGCTCAACAATCCGAGGCTTCTTGCCGCGGAGTTTTTTGGAAAGGATGTTGACCAAGTCGCTTGGCATCATCGACGTTAGGTCAATGTAATCATCACCCGTCATTAGACGTTTCCCTGTCGGTGAGATCTTGGCGACAGGTCGAAACTTGGTGGATTCTACCTGTTGAATAAAACCCTGTTGGATTAAAAATTCCATTAACGAAACGACATCGGATTGAGCGAGTGGGCGAAGTAATCCAAAGGTGCTGAGCTTTTTGTAGCGGCTGATTTTTTTGGACGCTGACCCAGTCAGCATCAGGGCAATCGCGGTTTTGCCAACCTTCCCGTTCAGTCTAGCGGTTCCGCTGAGGGCGACTTGCGCGGCGTAAAGACACGCATTGGCGTCCGCGTTCCGTGCCGTGCCAACCGGGATTTTGGCCTGAGCTGCGCAGTTGTCGCAGTTGTTGCATATTTGGCGGTCCGGGTCACCAAAATATTCGAGAATTTCAAGTTGCCGGCAACGACGGGTGGTCGCAAACCGGATGACGGTTTGGAGTTTGTCATGCTCGGCCTGCTGTCGACGCGCAAGTTCACCAAAATCAATGTCTAGCTGATTAAAGGGTTTCTTGCGATCAACCACATGAATTGCCCGCCCTCGAAAGGGTGGGATGTAATCGATCATGGGCAATTTGACCAATTGCTTAATTGCACGATTGACGGCCTCCCATTTCATTTCCAAACGTTCGGCCAAATGCTGCGTTTGAAATAGAACGCGTTCATTTCGAAATGAACCGACCAGTCTTTCAACGCCCTTGAGGACGTGCCGTTGGGTTCGAGCCTCACGAGGAAGAAAGTCGATCAGCGTAGGTAAGTCGGAATCAATTCGAATGGCCGCCGAATTTTGTTTACTATCCAATCGCTCGATTGCCCCAGCTTTTTCCAGTAAATTTTCGCACGTCGCAATTCCACTGGTGCCTATCGTGATTCCAAGTTCATCTTTAATGTCTTGTAAAGTCGTCTCGATTGGGTCGCCGGGGATTTCACGCAAATAATCGTAAACTTGCTTGATGAGTTCCCGAGATGGATAAGAGTTCTCGATGAAGAATTCTTGGATAAATTTATCTTGGAATGAGTAAAGCATCAGGCACTCGGAAGGTTTACCGTCACGCCCTGCCCTGCCTGCTTCTTGGTAATACGCTTCGATACTCCCCGGTAGGTTGTAATGGACGACGAAACGCAAATCGGCTTTGTCGATCCCCATTCCAAACGCGTTGGTGGCAACGATTACCTCAATCTCACCAGTCATAAATTTTTCTTGTACCGAACGCCGCGCGTCAGGTTGAAGTCCGGCGTGATAAAACGAAATCTTGCGTTTGATTTTTCCCTTCAGCAGTTCAACAAGATGCTCGCAATTTTTGCGAGTTGAAGCATAGATGATTCCACAGCCGTTTCGCGTTTTGAGAAACTGAATTAGCTGATTGTCCTTGTCGGCATTTCCGTTTGGAGAGCGGACGTTAAGATTCAGGTTTGATCTCGCAAAGCCCGTAATGAATCTCGCCGGATCATCGAGGCGTAGAATTCTTGCGATGTCATCCTGAACAAATTTCGTCGCGGTCGCGGTCATCGCAACCGTTTGCGGGTTGCCTAAACGCTCTCGAAACCGACCCAGTCGTGCATAATCGGGACGGAAATCGTGCCCCCATTGACTAATGCAATGGGCCTCGTCAACCGCCAGAAGCTGAACTTGAGTTTTTTGAACCGCACGCATGAATGAGTTGCTTTTGAGTCGTTCTGGTGCGATGTACACCAGTTTGTACTCTCCATTAATCATCCCATTGATCCGAGATTGCTGCTCGGCGGGCGCCAAGGAGCTGTTGATGAAGGTTGCTGGAATCTCTATTTCTCGTAAAGAATCAACCTGGTCCTTCATCAGAGCGATTAACGGCGAAATGACGATCGTGACGCCCTCTCGGGCAATCGTTGGAAGCTGAAAACACAAGCTTTTTCCACCACCGGTCGGCATGATGCACAGCGTGTCTTTACCAGACAAAATGGCATCGATGACATTTTGTTGGCCTGGTCGAAATGACTTAAGGCCGAAATTGCCGAGCCACTTTTCGGGTTGGATCGTTTCTTCAGTCACGTTGCGAGTTTGTTAATCCGTGTTTCGAACGCATGGGTGCGAAAAGCATCAAGAGCCTACCGCTTTAAGTTCAGGCCGAATTATAAAACAGGCTAATTGCAACGAATAGTGACCGAAGGCAGGTGGGATCTCGTGTTTTACACTCAGAAACGTTGAAAAATAATTTTATTGAGTTTGTCACAAACCAAGAGGTTGGATTTCGCGTAGGATTGTTACTAAGCAAGATTGTGTACGGTTTTCAACGAAACAGCCGTATTGCTACTCTTTAGCCGCGTTTCAGGTTGCTGCGACTCCGCCAGCGACACAATAAGTCATGATTTCGATACAGCACCTCAGCAAAACCTTTCAGTCCGGCCAACGTTCCTTATTGGCCGTGGACGACGTCTCCTTCACCGTTGTCAAAGGGGAGGTTTATGGGTTGCTCGGGCCTAATGGTGCGGGCAAAACGACTATGATGAGGATGATTCTCGGATTGCTAAAGCCAGATTTGGGATTCGCTCAAATCGACGGGCACCGAAGCGACCAGCAACCAGATGAAGTCAAGCGGAAAGTCGGGTTTGTATCGGCTTCTGCCGGAGTTTATCAATGGCTCACTGGTTGGGAGATGCTGTCGTTCTTTGGCGAGATTTACGGACTTTCCTCTTCAGAGATTGTGTCAAAGATAGACGAACTGACTGAGATTCTTAGTCTTGGTGAGTTTCTCAACCAGGGTTGTGCAACTTTAAGCACGGGGCAGAAGCAACGATTAAGTTTGGCGAGAGCCCTTATTCACGACCCCCCTGTGATGATTTTGGATGAACCCACCCTCGGGCTTGATGTTGTCGGTTCCCAAGTCATCTTCAATTACATCGACGTTTTGAAAGAGCGGTCTAAGGCCATCATCCTTTGCACGCACCGATTGGAGCAGGCCCAGCGTGTCTGCTCGCGTTTCGGGCTTTTGCACAAAGGCAAGATGGTTCTTGAGGGAACGCTCGCAGAACTAAAATCTCAAACTGGCCGAAATGACTTAGTCGAGATGTTTGTTGACTTGATCGATGAGAAACGAGTCAACGCTGAACGTCCAGTCCAAGCCGTAAATCACTAGTAGTCCGTATGACAGAATCATTGCCCCCTGAAAAGTCTGATGAACGCGGTGCTGCCGGCGTTGCGTCCGTACCCGGTGTTCGTCGTAGAAAATACCGTCTTCGCCGACTGGTACTTAAGGAGCTGCGCGAGACACTCCGCGACCGTCGAACGATCGTCACATTGATTCTCATGCCGTTGTTGGTTTATCCGGCTTTGAGTTTAGTTTTCAAAACATACTTGCTCAGTAACATCGGGTTGGTGCCGACGGATGAACCGATTTCCTTTCGAATCGCCTACAGCGGGGATACGAGCGATGCTGACGTTTCAACCGCCTTTGAGCAGATCGTTGCAGGAATTCAAGGCGCGACTCGGAACAACTCTACTGACGCGGGGGTCGATGGTGTCCCGGGAGAAGCGGCCGCCAGTGAGTCACTTGGAGAGGTTGTTCAGCCCGGGGGGGGAAAGGCAATTCCAAATCAGGAGCAATTTGTCCCGATTCACCGCCATTCTTGGATACCGGTTTCGCAAACAAGCGATGACACGGTGGAACGTTTAGTCGAGTTGGGGGTTGCTGACGTTGGCTTGTATCTTTCGAGAGAAGAGAGGCGCGCTTGGCAGGTGGGGGATCTGCGAATCGTTGCTCGGAACGACGTGTTTTCCGAGACAGCGGCGAATTACCTTGCTTCAAAGTTCAAATTGTTAAATGAGTTTGATATACAGCAACGGCTGAAAAAAGTAGGGTTGCCGGACGGTGCAGTGATCAAAGTTTCGAGCCTAATCGTTGGCCCAGAGTCCGAGCCAAAATCATCTTTTCCTTTAGCGTCCCTGGTACCTTTGGTGCTGGTGTTGATGACGATAACGGGGGCTGTCTATCCGGCGATTGATTTGACGGCTGGCGAGCGAGAAAGAGGTACTTTGGAAACTTTGATGGCCGCCCCCGTGCCGCGGTTTGGGATTCTGTTTTCAAAGTTTTTGGCGGTTTTGACGGTAGCAATTTTGACTGCCGTTCTTAATTTGATTGGTATGTTCGCAACCATTTGGGCCTTTCAGCTGGACAAGCAGTTTGGCGGTGGAATGTTCAACGCGACGGTGATGTTCCAGATATTTTTGTTGCTGATATTGTTCGCCGCTTTTTTCTCTGCTTTGCTGCTTGCGGTCACCAGCTTTGCCAAGAGCTTTAAAGAAGCTCAGGTCTACTTGATTCCAATCATTTTGTTGTCGCTCGGTCCCGGGTTGATGGCGATGGCGCCAGGGATGTCATTGGATGGGGTCTACTCTGTCGTTCCAATGATGAACATCCTCCTATTGGCTCGAGACGTGATCATCGGAGAAGTGGTAGTCATACCCGCCGTCATCGCGGTCTTGTCGACTCTGACCTACGCTTTTTTGGCGATTCAATTAGCCGCGTGGATTTTCGGCTCAGATGGAATACTTAATGCTGGGAGTGGCAGTTTCGCAGAGATGTTTTTGAGGCCAATTAAAGTCAATCGTGTCGTACCGATTTTTGCGACATTGTTCTGTTTAGTGTTGTTGTTCCCAATCAATTTTGCCTCGATCGGTTATCTGGGGAGACTGCCGGCTGAAACGGTTGGTGATTTGCAGTATCGCTACCTGTTGATGGGGTTATTCACTTTTATTGCTTTTATGGTGGTGCCTTGGGCGGTCGCAAAGCACCAGAACACAAACATTAAAACTGGATTTGGACTCAACCCACCCCGCATCATCTTTCTTGTGGCGGGTGTTCTGATTGGAATCAGTCTCTGGACTATCGTGATGTCGCTAACTTCGGGGTGGCATGAGGTATATGGATATTTGTTCGGAGCCGAAAAGCAGGATGCATGGCACCACCGATTGGTTGAAGTTGCGACCGCTCAGTTGGAGCGAATCAGTCAGATCTCACCGCTAGTTATCTTGATTTGTTTTTCGATCATCCCGGCGATTTGCGAAGAGTGGTTTTTCCGCGGGATGTTATTTCGGTCACTTTTAAAAACGAAAGCGGTTTGGAAAGCTGTTTTGATTTCTGCGGTTGTTTTTGGTGCCTTTCACACGCTTTCCAACAGTGCAATTGCCATCGACCGCTTAATTCCGTCGACGTTGGTAGGGATCATGCTAGGGTATTTGGCCTACAAATCAGACTCGATTTTGCCGGGGATTATTTTGCATTCACTAAACAATGCGATTGTTATTTTCTTGGCCTACTACGAACCAAGTCTTAGCGAGCTACCATGGTTTCCTGACAAAGATGCCCCGATTCCGCTAAGCTGGGTTGCGGGAGGGGCCTTAATCAGCGCTGTCGGCGTCGCCTTGATTTGGTCTGCAAAGAGACCTATCGTTGAGACCGAAGAGGTGGAACTTGATTCAAACACAATGATTGAAGCGGTGTAAGTGGATGAAAAATTTAGTCGGCCTGATTTGCTTGTTTGTTTTGTCGGCTTGCCATGGCGATCGGGCCGTTTGCCAAACCCCTTCCGAGATTGAAGGACGAGGCGAAACGATTCCTGGGATCAATGTTCCCCGTGGATTTGCGGTTAGGAAAGTCGCCGGAGATGCGGTCGCCTCAAATATCTATTGCATGGCAGTCAGTCCCCATGGCGACGTCTTCGTGTCGGGACCGGGATATATACGGGTACTGATTGACTCCAACAATGACGGAGTTTTCGACAACTCGCGTTTATTCGCCTCGGCCCCCAAGTCGGGTGCTCAGGGGATGTGTTTTGATGGAGATAGCTTGCTCTGCACAGGCGATGGTGGATTACTTCGATTCATTGATGCTGATCGAGATGGCGTCAGCGACGGGCCTGCAAGGAAACTCCTGGACATTAAAACCGGTGGCGAACATGACGCGCACGCGATTCGCAAAGGTCCTGACGGTTGGTGGTATTTGTTAGCGGGAAATGGCACCCCCATCCTTCCAGAGTATTCTTCTGTTAGCGGAGAGCGAGACAGTTTCGGAGGGAGGCCTCACGCAAACCCGGATTCGCCGGTCAGAAGCCCGCGAGCAGGATTCTTGATGCGGATCAGTCCAGACTGGAAAGAAAAGCAAATTTACTGTCACGGTTTTCGGAACGCTTATGATTTCGATTTTAACTCGTTGGGAGAGGTTTTCGTTTTTGACAGTGACGGTGAGCGGGACATCTCACTTCCGTGGTACCAACCGACCAGAGTTTTTCGAATGCGAGCCGGTGACGACGCTGGTTGGGTGGCTGCAGGCTGGAAGCGTCCCGATTATTTTTTTGACATGCCACCTGTCATTGGACGCTTGGGGAGAGGGAGTCCAACCGGCGTGGTCGTTGGAAGTTCAAAGCAGTTTCCCAACAGCTATCGAGACGCTTTGTTCGTTGCAGATTGGACGTTTGGTCGCGTGGTTGCTTTTCGTCGCGATGCGAACGGTAACTACGATGCTGGAACTGATTTTGCGACTGCCAGCGGTCAATTTGGATTCGCCGTTACCGATTTGGACATGGCACCGGATGGAAGTTTGTTGGTTAGCGTTGGTGGGCGAGGAACTGAGGGGGCAATCTACAAGGTCGTTTACTCCGGCGATAGGAGCGACATCGAGTTGAGATCGCCCTCGGCTTCTGACCAATTTATTCAACGCTCGAAATCAGGTTCCATAAGCACGGATGACATAGTCGCGGCACTCTTAACGAATGATTCCCGGCAATGTGAGGCCGCCCTCGAAGCATTGGTTGGTAATTCGGAACTCTGGGGATCCAGTCGATCAAAACACACTGAATCCCCGTCAAAAATAGCCGGCTCTGTAGCTCAGGCCATAAGTCAAATCGGGATACAAGGTGAAGTCTTGCTGTCTCGATTTTACTCGACAGTTCCCGAAGATGTTCAGAAGCTTTTGGACGAACAGCGAACTTTTGGCCTGCGTCACGAACTATTAAAAGCCATTCGCAGTCGAGAAGGTGCCTCTCTGTCGACATTGAAGACTGTCCTCCGGCGGCTCAACGGAACTGACGACGATGATTCGTGGTCGGTCAAACCGCTTGATCTTGTTCGTCTCGGTCAAATATCGCTCGGAGGTTGTGGCAAGGCGGGTACTGATCAAATGTTTATCGGCTACACCCCTCGCTTTGCGTTGCAGCGATCATTGGACGAACTTCGCGAGGATGCTGACCAAATTGCAATGGCTCTGGGGAAATTTTCCGGTAAAGCCGTTGAAGAGAGGCTTGTAAGTTATGAACTTGGGCGACTCGCCGCGATGGTAGGCTTTGGTTCAAACAAACTCCAAACTGAATTGGCCAAGCGTTTGACGAACTTAGATTCGAAGGCGACTGAAGACATTCATTGGCTCAATTGCCTTAGTCAAGTTGTTGGAGCGAGGTCTGTGAGCAAT